>JAGCVQ010000022.1 GCA_017962275.1 Bacteroidales bacterium | reverse complement strand
TTGTAGGACACCGCGATACAGTTGTAGGGCAGTCGCAATGCGGCAGCCCTACAACCGTTTTTACGTCGTTATTGCGTCGCTCTACTGTCGGAGCAGGGTCGGAGCAGGGTCGGAGCACTGTCGCTCAAGACCGAACGAGAAACGTAACTACAACGTGTGAAGAGCCTGGGAAGAACGGCACTAACTGCTAACTGCTAACTGCTAACTGCTAACTATCATTTCCCTTTCATCGCCGCGATGGCCAGGAGCAGTCCGAGGACGACTCCGCAGAAGGCGGCGAAGAGCACCTGAAGATCCTGCGGCAGGCAGAAGGTGAGCGTGTGGGCGGGAATCCAGAACATCGGGATGGTCTTCTTGAAGACGAAGCCCCACTGCACGCCCCAGTCCATCTCGCAGATGTGGCGTTTCACCGCGACTGGCTTGAGGAGCGCGGAGAGCTTGCCGCCGTTCTCCGCAATGTGCATGTCGGAGATTTTGTGGACGGTCATGAAGACGGGCGCGAACGAGGTGTTCATCATGGTGCTGATGCAGAAGGCGCCGAGCAGCTTCATCCACGACATCGGGCCGGTCATGGCGGCGGAGATGCCGCTGAAGGCCGCGTAGCGTTCCATGAAGGCGGGGATGCCGAGGCGGAAGACGCTCATGGCCAAGGCGATCCACATGCCGAGGAGTCCCCAAACGACGAATTTCGGGGCGAGGCCGAAGCCTTCGTGATAGTATTTGCCGGTCTTCACACGGCAGCCGAGCATCTCGCCGAAGGTGGCCAGGATGCCGAATTTCAGGAAGGCCATCCAGAGCGGAAAACGCTGGTTGGCGGCACAATAGCCGTCATAGACACTGTCGAACAAAAAGAAAGGCAGCAGACACAACACGATGACTGCGATAACGATAAAATCTGATTTCTTCATAATCCATTCATTTACAGGCGGCAAAAATACACAAAATCCGCTTATTTTCCCGTCGTGAAATTGATTTCCGTGTTCTTGCCGCCCGTGTGGCCGTCCTGGGTGATGAAACGGGAACCCATCACAGCAAAACCGTATTGGTGGGACGGTTCCAAGAGGAAAACCACCTCCAATGTCTTGTCGTCGCGCCAAGCGTAGCTTTTGAAAGGGGGAAAATCCGCCCCGGAGAAGCTGTTATACAGGGCAATGCCATCCACCATCGGCTTGGAGAACTTGATGACGAGCGTGAAAAGCCCGCTGGGGACATCCTTGGCGCCGTCCTTGAGGTTCACTTTATAGGTGGCATCCAGCTTGGCAAGCTCTTTCTGCTGTTTCTTGTATAGTTTCAGGTCAAAGTCATTCACGGCCTTTGCCAAGGTGGGCATAAAGTCGGTCATCGTGGCGTACTTGTCGCGCTGCTGCTCGTACTGTTTCAGCGCGTCACACAAGGTTTGGGTGAGGATAAAGCCGCTGTGTTCCTCCCCCTTGACAAGCGCGGATTCCTCGATTTGCGGATAGTGGACTCTCATATAGCGGATGACGGAAGCGCGGACAAACGTCTCGTTCATCATAATCAGGGCCGAACCGTAGGCGGATTGCCGTAATTGCTGTTCCCTTTCCTTGAACACTTTTTCGGCAGTTTGGTCCATCAGCGACCAGAATTTAGCGTTCAGCGGATTGCAGTAGTGGTGGCAGAATTCGTGGATGACGATGGGAAGCACGGCGTTTGTGTTGTAGAAAATGCTCCCGTCTTCAGCGACCTGGCAGTTGCCGATGACCGGACTCAGGGCATTGCTGCCATCCTTCAGTTGGGCGCTGCACCCGTAGTTGTTCGGACCCACCAACAGACTGAGCACGATGCGGAAGGTACTGCCGTTCTGCGGTCCGAAATAACTGCTAAACCAGTCGTAATCAACTTGTTTGTTGATGGCCTCGAACGCCTCTTCAACCTGTTTGTAAAAGTTTTGTTGTTGCAAGAACCAATCGTGAAAATGGGAGGTACGGTAAAAATCGTTCAGCGGTTCTAAGAACTCCTTTTTCTGCTTCTCAGACCAGCGGTCGAAAGAGTCGTCGCTGCCTTCCAAGAAGCTGTCGTTGAACACGATAGTGCCGTCTTTCGTCACAGTCAGGTGCAAACCGTAAGAGGCGATCGCATCGTAGCCGATGCCCGTTTCATTTGGATATTGTCGTGCCAACTGCACAACAGGATGCTCTTTGAAAGGAGCGAAAACGGAATCGACTTCGTGCGCGTACTGTGGCACCATGCACCGGTTGTATTCATCGGCGCCGGAAAGCCGCCACACCGTGGCCATCAGCTCGACACATTCGTCGAAATGAGCCGGCACCGGGTTCTGGGCGAAGGATGTCAGCACCGAAAGCAGAGCAATGAGAAGGACGGAAAACGTTTTTTTCATAATGACTTTTCTTAAAGAGAATTGCGGCGCAAAAGTACGAAAAATTCCGTTCCGGTTTAAAACAAACGTAGAGACGCAAAATTTTGCGTCTCTACAAGGTTTCGCGGAGAGAGCGAGATTCGAACTCGCGGAAGAGTTACCCCTTCGTCAGTTTAGCAAACTGGTGGTTTCAGCCACTCACCCACCTCTCCGTGGTTTCATTTCTGAAATCGGCGGCAAAAATACACTTTTTTTTGATATGCCGATGGTTGTCCGAAAAAAAATTGTTCAATCCAATAAATGATTGTTTGTTCGAGTGAATGGTTATTGTTTGATAGGGCGAATGATTATTCGCCCCTACCCGAACATACCAAAAAAAGTGTACTTTTGCACCCTCAAAATTGGCAAATAATGAAGTATTCCGTTGCTCAGATCGCAGAACTGATTTCCGCCGAAGTGATAGGCAATCCCGATGCCGAGATCACCACGATATGCAAAATCGAGGAGGGCGTGCCCGGCGGCCTGACCTTCCTTTCCAATCCGAAATACACCCAATATCTATACACCACCAAGGCCACGGCGGCCATCGTCAACAAGGACTTCGTGCCCGAGCAAGAGGTCCCCTGCACGCTCATCAAGGTGGCCAACTCCTATCTCGCTTTCGCGCAGCTGCTCAACTTTTACCAGCAGAATAAGCCGCGCAAGACCGGCATCTCCGACAAAGCCTGCATCGCCCCGACCGCCACGATCGGACAGAACGTCTATATCGGCGAATTTGTGAGCGTGGGTGAAGGTGCCGTCATCGGCAACGGTGCGAGCCTCTACCCGCAGACGGTCATCGGCGACCGCGTGCACATTGGCGACCGCACCACGCTCTACGCTGGCGTCAAGGTCTATGAGGACTGCCACATCGGCACCGACTGCATCCTGCACGCAGGGGCGGTCATCGGCGCCGACGGCTTCGGATTCGCGGCTCAAGAGGGTGAATACCTCAAAATCCCCCAAATCGGCAATGTGGAGATCGGCAACCATGTGGAAATCGGTGCCAACACCTGCATCGACCGCGCCACGATGGGCTCCACCCGCATCCACGACCACGTGAAAATCGACAACCTCGTGCAGATCGCGCACAACGTGACGGTAGGAGAGGGTACGGCCTTCGCAGCCCAGGCAGGCGTGGCCGGTTCCGCAAAACTCGGTAGCCGCTGCATTGTCGCCGGTCAGGTGGGCATCTCGGGCCACATCACCATCGACGACGGCACCGTCATCGGTGCCCAATCCGGCGTGACCCATTCCCTCAAGCAGGGCGTCTATCTCGGCAGCCCCGCACTGCCGGCATCGGAAGAGCGCAAACTCATTGTGCTGCGCCGCAAATTACCCGAACTATATCAACAATATATAAACAACAAAAAGAACCAATAACTTTCATGGCAAGACTGCAAACCACCATTGCCTCTCCGGTCTCTGTATCGGGGAGAGGCCTCCATACGGCACAGCAGGTGACGGTCACCTTTGTGCCTGCTCCGGCGGATTTCGGTGTCCAGTTTGAACGAATCGACCTTCCCGGACACCCCATTGTCAAGGCAAGTCCGTACACCGTGTTCGACACTTCCCGCGGCACGTCCATCAAAGAAGGGGACGCGCAGGTGCATACCATTGAGCACCTGATGGCCGCGCTCGCCGGACTTGGCATCGACAACGTCCTCGTGCGTACCGTCGGTCCGGAAACCCCCATTCTCGACGGCAGCTCCCGCATCTATGTGGAAATGCTGAAGGAGGTGGGCTTCAAAACGTTAAATGCCCCGAAGAAAATCGGCATTGTGACCGAAGAGATCTCCTTCTCCGTTCCCGAAAAGCAGATTGAACTCACCATCAAGCCTGCGGAGCGTTTCAAAATGACCGTGAATGTCGATTACGGCACGAAGGTCCTCGCTGAACAGCAGGCCGTGCTCGACAGCATCGAGACGTTCGTCCCGGACGTCTATAACTGCCGCACCTTCGTCTTTCTCGACGAGCTGCAGTTCCTGATCCAGAACAACTTGGCGCGCGGCGGCGACCTCGACAACGCCATTGTTTTTGTCGATAAGGTGCCCGACAACAAAGTCTTGAACGCGCTCGGCGACTTTTTCCACAAGAAAGACATCACCGTCACGCCCGACCATATCCTGAATAACACACATCTCCGTCACCCCAATGAGCCGGCCCGCCACAAGCTGCTCGACCTCATTGGAGACCTCTATTTATTAGGGGTTCCGTTGCGTGCGGAGATCGTCGCGAACCGTCCCGGCCATTTTGCCAACACGGCCTTCGCAAAAAAAATTCTCGAAAGTTGTAACTTTTTGATACAGCCTGCGTAAGAGTATAGTGATTATGAATTAATTTTCATTGTCTTACATAGGTTAATGGTTTTGGACAGCGGTATGAACTACCGCTGTTTTTTTTGTTTAAAGCGCATCGTACTCGAATCTGCAGGGCTGTCGCATTGCGGCAGCCCTACAACGCATTGCGGCAGCCCTGCAACACCGTCTTATTCTTCCTTAGCCCCTTCCCAGGCGAGTTCGGGATTCCGTTTTGCGTTCTTTCCCTCGCGAGAAACCGCCACGCTTTTTCGGTTCTTCCCGCACTGGCGGTTAACATACACGCTTTTCCAGCAAAACGGAATGGCAAAGGCCGCCCTGAAACGGGACGGCCTTTGTGAAATGTTATGTCGTTGGCGCACTACCGCTATTCCGCGTCGCGGACACAGAGAACAGGGAATGACGACACAACAACAGTCACGCACACGCACTCCCCGGATAGAGCAGAGCGCAACGGTCAATGATGTCATTCGCATACTCGAAGCCGAGGTCGCAAGACTTTTTTCCTTTGGTGCCGTCGTACCCCATGTGCAGGTGAAGTGTATCATAACCTGCCACTATGGCGGCCAGTAACTTTTTATCGCGCTTGGCGGCCGCTTCCTTGTACTTTTCGATGGACGGGCGCCCTTTCCCTTTACGGACGTCCAGCACGGCATCCATGGCCACCAAGCAGCCGTTCCACAGGGTGTTGCCGGCCATTTTCACGTATTTCCCGTCCGTGTAGATGTTCAGTTCGGGATCATAGTTGGCCTTTTGAATGATCTCTTTTGCGTTGGCCACATATCTCCGGGCCTCTTCGATGGGATTCTTCCGTTCCATGATTTCATTTTTTTGTTAGAACTATTTTAACGCCGCAAAGATACACTTTTTTCTTTCCGCTCCGCCGATATTATTAAAATATTTTTTCCGAACATTATTTAACAATTAACTGTTAAAATTAACGTGCACAGAAAAACAGGAGAAAATGCTGTTGAGAGGATCAATATGCACAAGGAGGTTCCGCTCACGCTGCGCGTTCGCGGAATGACGCATCTCACGCGGGGTAAAAAAAGGGAAAAGTCTTTTCCCTTAGTCTCGTACGTCGCCCCGTCATTCCGCAGCGAACGCAGTGAGCGGCGGAACCTCCCCTCCCCCACGCAATATCGCCACACACTATCCAGCCGGGAAAGCCATGCATGCACCGGCCAAACGGAATCCCGGACCCGCAAGGGAACGACGCAACGGGACACGCAACTCCACACTCCCGTGCGGGGGTACCGAGAGGCTACCTC
>JAGCVQ010000021.1 GCA_017962275.1 Bacteroidales bacterium | reverse complement strand
TATAATATCCTTACTGTTATTGCCAATTTGACGGGGCAAAAATACAATGTTTCCTGTCGTGAAAGTTTCACGAAAAGCATCATTGTTTTCACAAATTGCAGAAAAAAAATTGTACTTTCGCGCCATGAAACCTGACTTCCTCTATTCCACCGATTTCCTCGCGATGAACGCGCCGGAACTGAGCCACACCTGCATGCATCTGCTGTGCACAGCGGGCGAAGGCAGTTTTGTGTTCAACGAAAAATGCTACCACATCGGGAAAAACGACCTTGTGGTGATGCCGAACCCCACGCAAGCGAAGAATCTCGCGGCGGCACCGGGGATGCAAGTCGAGTGGTTCGCCGCCGACAACAAGTACCTCGGCGGACTGCTGCCGTCGAACAACTACAGCATCGGGGGCAGCATCAGCCTTAACCAGAATCCCGTCATCAAGGTCGATGACCGTCAGGCGGAAATCCTGCTGGAGGACCTCCACCGCCTGCGCGACCGCCTCGACGACCGCCACCTGCTCTTCTACCGTGAGATGATGGGGAGCCTCTGCTTGACAATGATATACGACATCTTCGAGCTTCACGCACGGCGCGAGGCCACCGACACCCACAGCGACCGCACGGCCTATATCGTCAAACAACTGATGGATTTGCTCTCCACGGGCATCAGCCGCACGGAACGCGAGGTGAGCTACTATGCCGAACGCCTGCACGTGTCGCCGAAACACCTCTCCGCCACCGTCAAGCGCGTCACCGGCCACAGCGTCAGCAGCTTCATCGACCGCCACACGGTGCCCATCCTGAAGAAATATCTCGATGACGAGCGTCTCTCGCTCACGCAGATTGCCGACCGAATGAACTTCACCTCGCTAAGCTACTTCAGCCGCTACTGCACCAAGCATCTCGGACAGTCGCCCAGCGAGTACCGTCATAGTTTGCAGCCGAGGGGGTGAGTTTTCCTCACCCAATCTCTTCCAGCGCCCCCGTCTCCGAATCGATGATGAACCCTCTCACCACGATGTCCTTTGGAACGAGCGGGTGGGTGCGGATGGTCTCGACGGTCTTGCGGACGGAGGTCGGGGTGTCCTTAAAGCCCTCCAACCAGTGATTCAGGTCGATGCCGCATTGGCGGATGGTGGCGAGCGTTTCGTCCGTCACGCCGCGGGCGATCATCTCGTGGTGGAAGTGGTCGTAGCTCATGTGGCAGGCCCCGCAGTGCGAGTGCGCCACCACCATGATCTCCTCCACCCCGAGCTCGTAGATGGCCACAATCAGACTGCGCATCGCCGAGTCGAAAGCCGAAATCACCAGCCCGCCGGCGTTCTTGATGATTTTCGCGTCGCCGTTCTTCAGCCCGAGCGCGGCGGGCAGCAGCTCCGTCAGCCGCGTGTCCATGCACGACAGCACCGCCAACTTCTTGTCGGGGTACTTGTCGGTGAGATACTTTTCGTAGCCTTTCTGCACCACGAAAGTTTTGTTGTATTCGATAATTTGGTCGATCATAGAATGTTGTTTCTTTACTTGTCTTATAAAAACAAAAATGCAATGTTGTTTACTTGCCAATATTTTCCAGCTGCCGTCTCATAACCCGTTCATTCCAATTTGTTGGCTTCTTCTTGACAGAGAAAAAGGGAAATCCGTTGTTTATCCATCGCTGCCGATATTCTGAAAATGAGAGTCCCTTGGATTCGTCGTCGAACCCGAATTCAAAACCACAGCATGAGCAAATAACGTATGTTGGATATCCCAAATCGTCACACGGCGGTTCAGACATCTTGTCGTAACCGCACACAGGGCAGATATATGTATTCGTTTTACTCATTACAAATCAATTCGTCTCAATTCAATGGTGCAAAAATAATCAAAATTGTTGCGCACAGACAACACTTTTTCAAAATAAATATGAATTATCCCCTTGAATCTTGTAAATACCTTGTCTGCGTATTTCTGCGAGTTCGGCGGGCATATAATTGTCCCGCAGACCACGCAGATTAACGCAGATTATCATACCGTTTTTTTGCAAGACTTAAAGAGATAATTCTGAATAATATTATGAGCTATCTATGCACAATCAGATTTTTTTATATCATTGCTCCCTGCGCACTATCGGAATTTGAAATGTAACTGTATGATATTCAAAAGAAAAATTTCAAAATGAATTCAGGGTTACTGTTTGCACATTCGTTCAATCAATTCACCGTGCCGAGGGTACAGTTTCAGCAACTCCTCCTTCTTGGCCAACTCGAAATTCTCGAAACGGAAGGCCGGGCCGACGGCGCACCCGACAAGACAAAAACCGCGCTTGGACGGTATTTCAGCAGCGAACCACTGTTCCGGATAGATAATCACCTGCATCTCATTTTGGTCTGAAAGTTGATGGACGACCAGTGTCCCGTCTGGGTCGATTACATAGATATTGAGGGGTTCGCCTGTGTGAAAATACCAGATTTCCACCATATTGTGCAGACGGTGGAACGCCGACATATCGTTGGCGGTCAGCATATAATAGATGGTGGAGACCGCTTTGTCGCCTGTTTCGTCGTTACCGAACAGTTGTCGGTAATAGCCGCCTTCGGGATGTGGCTCAAGGCCAAGTTTCTGAATATATTCTGAAGCGTTCATATTTATTGGGTATTTGTACAACCTATCTTATAATACCGCTTCCGTATCACCACCAACCGCACCAGCCAAATCGCGAAGAAGGCATCGGAAAGAATCTTGTAGAGCGGGGGCATCGTGACGAACCAGGAGACGATCCAAAGGACGAGGTCAATATCAAACAGGATGTTCCAGAGCCGTTCGCAATCGTGGAACGTGCAGAGAACCTCCCCGTTTTGCGGAATCTCCACCTGCGCGGTAGATGACAGCGACAGGTCGATGCACTTGCCGCTTTTGCCCAAACGCAGCAGGCCGCCGAACTGCACTCGGAGGCTGTATGTTCCGGGCGGCGCTTCAATGCGCAGGTCGTGGTCCCTCATCATCCCGGCGAAAAACCCGTTGATGAAGACGGCGTGCGGCAGCTTCGGCTCGTACCAGTGACGTATATGGCGGACGATTAGCATAATCCCTTTAACTTGGGCGGCAAAGGTAAGAAATAGTTGCGCACAAGCAACTCTATTTGAAGCCGATCCTCGCGATATGCGGAGACACTTGATTTACGCCCATTCGAAGTTCTCTTTCCCTGCACCCACCTCAAAGTGGTACTTGGCGATGCCGAGGTCGAGTTGGGCATAGCCGATGAGGGAGAACTTCGCCTTCGCCTCCACACGGTTGCCGTCGCGGAGCACGAACTTGAATTTCTGCTGGTTGACAGCGGTGGGGGCTAGGATGGCCGCTTCCACGCCCTGACGGAACCAACCAGGCATGGTGCCGCCTGCCTCTGCGAAATTCTCAAAAGGCTTGATTTTGTGCTGCACCCCTTGGTTGGCGCCATAGCCTAACG
>JAGCVQ010000020.1 GCA_017962275.1 Bacteroidales bacterium | reverse complement strand
TGACCCGCGTGCAACGGGAGCGCTTCTTCAACGAAGAGGACTATATCCGTCTGAAAGACAGATTCATCCTCGACAAGGAGAAGATGTCCTACGCTCGTCCCGACACCTACATCCTGCACCCGCTGCCGCGCGTGAACGAGATCAGCACCGAAGTCGATGACGACCCCCGAGCCCAATATTTCCAGCAGGCCAAGAACGGCATGTATGTCCGTATGGCTTTGATCCTCAAACTTTTAGGAATTTATTAAAAACCCGAGACCATGTTAGAAATCACCAGCATAGAAAAAGGTATTGTCATCGACCACATTACCGCCGGATATGGCATCCAGGTGTTCAATTATCTGAACCTCGACAAGGCCGATTATAATGTCGCGCTCATCTGCAACGCCTACAGCCAGAAGATGGGCAAGAAGGACATCATCAAAATCAACAATGTCATCGACATCAATTACGACTTTCTGGGTCTGATTGACCCGAACGCCACGGTGAACATCATCGAGGAGGGAAAGACCATCAAAAAGGTGAAGTTGGAAGTGCCCGACAGAGTGGAAAATATCATCCGCTGCAAGAACCCGCGCTGTGTCACCTCCGTGGAGCACTACTTCCCGCACGTCTTCCATCTCGTGAACAAGGAGAAACGCTCCTACCGTTGCGAGTATTGCGACGACATCGTGGTACCTTATCCCGTTAAATAGAATTATTTTTGCATTTTTTGAAACGAAAGAGGCAGGACGTTCGTAGAGACGCAATATTTTGCGTCTCTACAGCCTCCGCAAAAATTATTTTCCACAATTCATTGCCGTTTCAAAAAAAAATTGTATTTTTGCCGCCGCAAAATCAAGGTCTCGTGGCCGAGTGGTTAGGTACCGGTCTGCAAAACCGTTGACTCCAGTTCGAATCTGGACGAGACCTCAGAATGTAGAGACGTAGCGCGCTACGTCTCTACATTTTTTATGTACTTTTGCCTCCGATATGAAACCGCAAAGACTGTTCTATATCCTGCTGATTCTGTGGGTGATAGCCGACCTGTTACAGGCTGTCTTCACCCCTGTGCACGCTGACGAGGCCTACTACGCGCTCTTCGGCCAGCACCTCGACTGGGGCTACTACGACCACCCACCCATGGTGGCGCTGCTCACGGCACTCAGTAGCACGCTTTTCAAGGGCAATCTTTCCATACGTTTTGCCACCGCGCTGCTTCACGGCGGAACGGTCTGGCTGATATGGAATACAATTCCCCACAAATCCCTGACAAACAAGGATGTATGGACGTTCTTTGCCATCGCCGCCTCGTTGGTGATGTTCTCCGTCTATGGCTTCATCACCACCCCCGATGCGCCTCTACTATTCTTCACCGCCCTCTTCTTCTTCCTCTACCGTCGCTACTTGACCGCCCCCAACTGGCTGCTGGCGATGGCCATCGGCATAACGACCGCCGCAATGCTCTACAGCAAATACATGGCTGTTCTCGTGGCCGGTTTTGTCCTGCTTTCTAATCTCAACCTACTGAAAGACAAGCGGGTATGGGGTGCTATCCTGCTCGCGGCGCTGCTTTTCGTGCCGCACATCCTTTGGCAGGTTCACCACGATTTCCCGAGTTTCCAATACCACCTGTTCGGGCGCAACGACGGTTTCCGGCTGCTCTATCCGCTTGAGTATATCCCCAACCAACTGCTGGTTTTCAACCCCGTATGCCTTTGTCTGGCCCTCTATTTCTGCTGGACGAAGCGCAACTCGGAAGAGCCCTTCGAGCGGGCATGCCTCTTCACCATCGCCGGCTTCCTGCTCTTCTTCTGGGTGATGACGATAAAAGGCCACGCGGAACCCCATTGGACGAATGCCGCCGCCGTGCCCATGATCCTCCTGCTTTGGCAGGAACTCCGTAACGAACAGTGGAACAAATGGTTACTTCGCGGTGTGGTACCCATCGCATGTCTGTTGCTCCTTGGAAGGGTCACCTTGACGGTGCTGGGTTCCGACAAGGTTCACCTCATCGGGCGGGAGCGGATGATCGCGGACATGCATGCGTATTGCGGCCAGACCCCCGTCGTGTTCACCAACGGGTTCCAGTATCCGGCGCTCTACACGTTTTATACCGGCGGACAAGCGACCGAAATCAGCTCTTTCTATTCGAGATTCACGCAATACGACCTTTGGCAGAGCGATTTGGAACTTCAGGGCAAGCGGGTTTGCCTCATCGGGGAAGCGGAAACCAAACGCCCGATTCCTGGTTCGACCCTCATCCGCACCCCCAACGCTTTCTTCGCCTTCCGTGAGGTGGAGTCGTTCCAAGTGGCGAATCGGCTCCAGGTAACCGTTGACAGCCAACAAGTTATTGGCGACACGCTCTATCTGCAAATGACGTTTCACAACCCGTACAAGTTGGATTACCATTTCGACAACCCCGACTTCCCCTCCGTCATTCACCTCGGGTTTATGGAGGAGGGCCACCATCTGACCGTCATCTGTCCTACCCCACCCGATTTGGTCATCCCAGCTGGCGGGAAAACGACCATCTCCACAGCAGTCTCTCCTATGCCGGGATCCCCGTTTGTGGTCTGCGTGGACAATGATGTCTGCCGTTCCGTAAACAGCAAACCCATCAAAATCCAACGCCATGATTGACAGCACGTTGATAGTCAAGTTCTTGAAATTCTGCGTGGTCGGTTGCTCAGGCATGGTGGTCGATTTTGGCACGACATGGCTTTGCAAGGAGAAGTTTGGGTGGAACAAGTACCTCTCCAACTCCCTCGGATTCATCCTCGCCGCCACCAACAACTACCTTTGGAACCGGCTGTGGACCTTCCGCAGCGACAATCCGGACATCCCCGTCGAATACGGAAAATTCTTCCTGATCGCCGCCATCGGACTGGGAATCAACAACTTCGTCCTTTGGCTTCTCCACGAAAAACTGAACCTGAACTTCTACCTCGCTAAATTATTCGCCATCGCCGTCGTCACCATCTGGAATTTCACCATGAATTACCTATTCACCTTCACCCCCTAACCCTTTAACCGTGTAACCGTGTAACCCTTTAACCCATAACCCATCCAATGACCGAACTATTCCACACCTCCGCTTTCGATTTGGACAAACAGCTGTTCCAATTCATCAACAGTCACCATTCGCCTTTCTGGGACCAAGTGATGCAAGTGATTACCAGCGCCCAGTTCGGGGTGGTTTTCTTCCTGATTTTGTCCGCTATGACCATCTACTTCTACCGGAAAAGGGCGTGGAAAATCCTGCTTTGCATCGGATTGGTCACGTTGTCGGCGGATGCGATCGGGGCAAGGGTACTCAAGACCTCCATCCAACGTTTGCGCCCGTCACACGATGCGGAATATCACGGGGACTACGAGGTCCATCTGCTGCAACGAAAAGATGGAACGTACTATCGTGGAGGCCGTTACAGCTGCCCGTCGAACCACGCCATCAACTATCTGACCTCCTCGCTGCTCTTCTTTTACTTCTTGGCACCAAAAGTCCGTCGGAAATGGCTGCTGGCCGTTTACGTTTTCGGCACCACCCTGCTGGCTTGCTACAGCCGCATCTACGTGGGGGTTCACTACCCGACCGACATCCTTTGCGGCTGGCTGGTGGCGATGTTTATGGCAGGAATAGCGATTTGGGTTATTTCCCGCAGAGACTACCGGTACTGATGCTCATACACCCACCGCGCATTGTCCCATAAGCACTGTTCCACGCTGATGTGCTTCTCTTCCGCCTGCTTACAGACATTCTCGTACCATTCCGGGCTCGCCTTGATGACCTCCGCAATGCCACGGATGGCGGTCTGGGAATCGTGATCCGGTCCTTCCTCCAAGGTTTTCTCCACCGTTTTGAGGAAACCGAAGAAATAATCGTAGGCATGCATGTCGGTGAAAATCAACAAAATGACATCTGCCCGCGTGATAATTTCGTATCGATTGACGTACGGCACCGTACCGTTGCGCTCCGAAACCGAGGAGATAGCCTCTTGGTTGTATTTCCAGTAATCTACCCGGTTGAACGCCTTTATGAAGCCCGTATTGTTCAGTTGGGTGAAGTAACTGTCGCCCACGACCAACAGGTTGGGCTTTCGGAACGCACTGTCTTCCTGTAAGTTATAAGTAGGCATCGGAAGCCGGTCGTGAGGCAAGGGGAATAAGAGGTTCAGCTGGCCCTCCAATTCCCGGTCGCTACCTTTGTACCGGTACGAGAAGTTGCTGTCCACATTCACCACCTGCGGCATGGGATAATGTTTGACGGCGGCGATTTTCTGCAAAATGGTGTCCGCCACGAAGGGGATGGTGGAGTAGGCCCAATGCGTGCCGAAACGGGTGTACACCGGATAGGGGAACGCCTGCTTCAGCCGACGAAAAACCGGAACGAAGTTGATGTGCTCCACCCCCGCCTGTGCATAGAGCTTCGCATACTCCTCCTGAATGGAGAACGGACAGTGCGCCTGTTGGATAGAATCCGGCAGAAACTCCGGATAGATCAACGGTTTCGACGGCGCCAGCAACACAATCACGTCGGTACCGAAACGCCTGAGACTGTCGATGATGCGACACGTCTCCTCGACATGCTGTCGCATCGCCGCCCGCGCATCCTCCTCCATGCCATAGGTCTTCCGCAGCGTCTTGCCGGTATAGACATCCGTGTATTGCCGCAGATAAAGCTCCCCGTCTTTCCCAATCACGATATTCTGATTGGTGGATTGTCGGAAACAGCTGTACATCAACTGGTTATAAGACCTGATGTAAACATTACGAAATCCGAAATGCTGTTGCAGATACCGCTGGGCGTATGCTTGATAACTGCCGTCCCGATAGGATTTTACACTCAACTTGACCGGCTCCAGGGGGGCGGTGTATCCCTCCAACGACTTGATGTGGAACAGACCTCCGACATGCTGCACCATCGGCAGACAAAGAACCGCCATGACCAGCACAAACAGAACAGTATATAGAGACGGTCTTTTCATCAGAATCGGAAATAGATGAAGGGGTTGAAATCGGTGACGGAGAGGGCACCGACCGACAGGAAAAACAGCATAAGGGCGATGAAGAACAAGCCAATCGCCATTCTTTTGGAATAAACGCCGCCGAAAATCCGTTCCACCCATTTGTCGCCGATTTTCAAGGCGGGGAGGAACGAGAAGAGAATCGCCAGCGCGAAGAAGAGGATAAACTGCGGGGTGACAACTGCGGTCGAGCCGCCACGGAAGGCAAACAGCGCCTTGTAGAAGCCGAAGGCCGCGCCCACCGTCTCCGCCCGGAAGAGCACCCATCCGAGCACCACCACAAAGAATGTGAGCACGATGGAGGGAAGTCGGCCGGCTTTTTTCAGCCAATCGAGCATGAACAGCCGGTCGAGAATCAGAAAGAGACCGTGGAAGAGACCCCAAAGGACAAACGTCCAAGAGGCGCCGTGCCACAGCCCCGAGATGAAGAAAACCACCACCAAATTGAAATAGGTACGCCGCGCCGAAATCCGGTTTCCGCCCAGCGGAATGTAGAGATACTCCTTCATAAAACCGCCCAACGTGATGTGCCAACGCCGCCAGAACTCACTGATACTCTGACTGATATAGGGTACATTGAAATTCTCGCTGAACCGGAACCCCAACATGCGCCCGATGCCGATGGCCATGTCCGAATAACCCGAAAAATCGAAATAGATTTGGAACGTGTAGGCCAAAATGCCGATCCAAGCGGTGCCGGACGACATCACACCGTAATCCATGGCGAAAACCTCATCCGCGACCACCGCCACCGTGTTGGCTATCAGCACTTTCTTCCCCAGCCCAATGGCGAAACGGTAGAACCCCGCCACCCTGTCCTCCATCGTGATGTCGCGACTGACCAGCTGTTCCGCAATCGTGTTGTACCGGATAATCGGGCCGGCAATCAGCTGCGGGAACAACGAGATATACAGCATGTAATCGTACCATCGTTGCAGCGGTTCCGTCACCTTGCGGTAAACGTCCACCGTGTAGCTAATAGACTGAAACGTAAAGAAGGAGATGCCGATGGGGAGTGCAATCCGGGCCAGGTTCAGCGTATTATGATGGGTGAACTGCAGCAGCGCGTTGAGATTGTCCACAAAGAAATTCATGTATTTGAAATAGGCCAGGATGCCAATGTTCAAAACCAAAGAAGCCGTCAACCATAGTTTTCGCGCCTTCGGTTCCGAAGAGCGATGCATCTTGCCTGTAATCATAAAGTTACAAATCATGGAGGCAATGAAGATGCAGATGAAGTCGGGGGCACCCCAAGCGTAGAAAAGCAGCGAGGCAATCAGCAACACGACATTTTTGGCCCCTTTCGGAACCAAATAATAGACCAGCAGCACCACTGGCAGAAAATAGAAGATGAATTCAATACTGCTGAATACCATACCCAAATAAAGGCGCAAAAATATACTTTTTTACGACCCACTGATCACAATTTTCCGATCCTTCGCCGCTCGCAACCCGAAGACCGTTTCGCGAACCTCATCGGTTTCAAAAGCGTGATTCACAGCCCCTTCGGGATAGACTTGCAATCGCAATCCCGGTTTCTCCCCGGAGAGATAGGGAGACAGCCGACCGTCATCGGCTTCCCGCAGATAGTTCAGCAGACTGACGATTCGTCGGGATGACAAATGCTTGTTGTACTGACTGTTATGCAGCGGACTGGCAAAACCGCTGACGACCAATTCGATAGTATCTCCATTCGACATCGCCTCCGATAAATATTGTTGCAGCTTCAACAGTCGGGCATAGCCGGTCTGCACCGAATCGCGCATGAAACCCGCCACGGCATACATCGCCCTGCGCTGCTCCTCGCCCGTCAACCCTTCGCCTGACTTGTGGATATATTCTTGAATATCAGCAATGTAAGCATTGTACAATTCTAAATAGTCCTTATCGGTCGTGTCGGAAACGGACTTCGGGTCGGGACAGTCGTTTTGGAAATAGAGCGTGATGGGCAACACCGAAGCAATCTTCTCGTGAATATTCGGGACGATTTCGACCTCAACAACCTCTTTCTCAGGAAGTTTCCACTCCACATAAAAAATGTCGTTGCAACAGGTATCCTCGTCGGCAATATCGTGGCGAGGTCTGTTCGAAGAAAAGAAAGCGCTCTTACCATCTTGATTTACAGCGAAGTAGAAATCGTTATAGAGCGAATTGAATGGTTTTTCGAGATGCTGCACTGACTGCCAACCGCCCAACGCCCCTTCACTGTAGAAAATGTCAAAATCGCCCATGCTGTGATGCTCGTCCGAACTGAAATACAGCACGTTATAGATAGTGTCGTAAAACGGCGTCACCTCATCCCCTACGGTGTTGATCACCGGCCCGAGGTTGACCGGCGACTGATAATGCCCGTTCTTGCAGATGGAGTACCAGATGTCGGTCCCTCCAAACCCGCCGGGACGATCCGAAACGAAGTAAAGAACCTCATAATCTGTCATTTGCACCAAGCAAGGCTGCATGGACGAGCAATCGTTTTCGTTGATCACGGATGGCAACCGCTTCGGCTTCTGCCAAGCGCTGCCATGTTTTTCCGTATGCCACAAGTCACACCGCAGATCCCCCTCCCCCACGCGCACGCACCGCGTCAGGATCATCCGTTGCCCGTCCTCGCTGAGACAGAAATTGCTGTTGAAATACTTGGGATGGTTGACCACCGACGGCAACGGCCTGACCGACGCAAACCTTCCTTCGGGCAGTGCTTTTGACTCGTAAAGATAACAGTACCAGTTCGTTTCGAAGAAATGTTCGGCATCTTCCGCAGCATCATTGCGCAGGGAGGTGAACAAAAATGTGGAATCAGACATCAAACGACCGGCATATTCAGAGAAAGAGCTGTTAATCGAAGACGGCAAAGGCTTGATTGTCACGATGATAGAATCCTCGGTAGGCAAAACCGTCACACTGCCCTCCTGCGCCCTCGCCGGAACCCAGAAAGACAACACCCAAACGGTGATTATCAAAACCTTTATTATATGCCTATTACCCTTCATTCTACTGATACGGAATCCCAGACAGGATTATTAAGAATAATATCAAAACAAGACCACCAACTACTAACTACTAACTGCTAACTACTAACTACATAATGTCATACGGGCACGGCTCCTTCCCAATTCTCGTGATTGTCCTCTTCTTGAAGATGTAGGAGATCGCGACCTCGATGCCGCCACGACCGTGGGTGGCCACAATGAAGGGCGACACGTTTACGTCGTACGCGATGGAGAAACGGAGGTTTTGCCAGCTCACAAAACCGTTGAGAATCAGCGCATCGCCCCAACGGTAAAAAAGTCCGCCCCCCAACGTGTAAAGCGTGGTGTAGTTGTTCTTCTTGTTGAAATACTCCACATTGCAGCCGAACAGATATTCGCTGAACGAGCGTTGCCAAGAAGCGTAAAGCATTGGCGACAAGGAGATTTCACGGTTGAGAGCGATTTGGGAATACAAATGGGCGGTGTATTTGACCGGCAACCGCGCACCGGTCTCCCCAAAACCGTATAACGGATGGTTGATATGGGATGCACTCACCGCCAATCGAAACAGCATGGTTTTGGTCGGCAAATATCCCCAAAAAGCGCCAACACCAACATCGGCATACAGCCGACTGATATTCTCAAAATTCTCACCAGCAGGCAGATACGGATAAAAAACGCCGTCTACGAATTGGTTATCCCACGTGCTGAGATCGAAATCGAAATGGTTGTTGATAATGCCGCCGTAGATGCCCAATCCAAGTTTGTGACGGCTGTGGCGACCGATGTTCTTGATGTACGACAACGACAGGATGGCCTGCACGGAACTGTAGTGTACGTCGCCGGACTTGTCGCCGTTGAACGTGAGCCCGATGCCCAACAGCTCCTGCCGCCGGTGGTTTTTATAGACCGCGCCATCCACCTCCGCAGCCATGGTCATGAAGGGCTGCGACACCGAAAGCCACTGCTCGCGCATAATGACACCTCCGCGCACCACACCGTCGAAGGCCGCTGTCAATGAAGGATTTACACCCGTCGGGTTAGCATAAAACTGGGAAAAGTGATAGTCCTGTGCAAAAGCTACATGAAAAAAAAAAGTCAACGCCGTCAGCAGAAGCATCACATAACGGTACTTCTCGTTCCAGCAGCTCTTCAGGTAGCGGCGCAGTTCGTTCTCCCGCGGATTGTTCTGAGGCTCATAGAGTTTCGTGCCGGCAATCTGTTCGGGCAGGAACTCCTGCTGCACGAAGTTGTGCTCGAAGTCGTGGGCATACTGGTAGCCCTTGTGGTAGCCGAGCTCCTTCATCAGCTTGGTCGGGGCGTTGCGGATGTGCAGCGGCACAGGCAGGTCGCCGGTCTGCTTAACGAGCGCGATGGCGTTGTCGATGGCCATGTAGGAGGCGTTGCTCTTGGGCGAAGAAGCCAGATAGACAGCGGTTTGCGACAACACGATGCGGGCTTCCGGCATCCCGATGACGTTCACGGCCTGGAAGCAGTTGTTGGCCAGCAGCAGCGCGTTGGGATTGGCATTACCGATGTCCTCGGAAGCCAGAATCACCATACGGCGGGCGATGAAGAGCGGATCCTCACCGGCCACCAACATCCGCGCCAGCCAATAGACCGCCGCGTTGGGATCGCTGCCGCGCAGCGACTTGATGAAAGCGGAGATGATGTCGTAGTGCTGCTCGCCCTGCTTGTCATAACGCGCCAAATTCTGCTGAATGACGTGGATGATTTGCTCGCGGCTGAGGGTAATCACACCGTCCACGGGCGGGGTCATCCAAGAAACCAACTCTATGGCATTGAGGAGTTTACGTGCATCACCGCCGGAGATACGCAAGAGGGCTTCCGTATTTTCCAGCTTGATTTTGCAATTCATCTGCCCTTCCAGATACTGGATGGCGGTCTGCAGCAGCTGTTCGAGGTTCTCTTTCGAAAGTCCCTTCAGCACATAGACTTGGCAGCGGGAGAGCAACGGGGAAATCACCTCGAAGGAGGGATTCTCGGTGGTGGCACCGATGAGCGTGACCACTCCCTGCTCCACTGCCCCGAGCAGCGAGTCCTGCTGGGATTTCGAAAACCGGTGGATTTCGTCGATGAAGAGGATGCAGCGCCGTTCGGACTTCTTGGCCTTGTCGATGACCTCGCGGATATCCTTCACGCCGCTGCTGATGGCGCTCAGCGTAAAGAACTCGGCATCAATGGATTGCGCAATCAGCAACGCCAAGGTGGTCTTGCCCACGCCGGGCGGTCCCCAGAAAATCATCGACTGGATATTGCCGCTCTCGATGGCCGTGCGCAACACCGCCCCCTCACCCATCAGGTGTTCCTGACCGATGTAGCCCTCAATCGAGTGCGGGCGAAGGATCTCTGCCAACGGCTGTTTCTGCATGACACGGAATTTCAAGCGTGCAAAGATACATTTTTTTGGTTTTTAGTCCTTGGCCGATGCGTATATAGGCATCGGCACTTGCGTATATACGCATTGGCTTATGCGTATATAGGCATTGGCACTTGCGTATATAGGCATTTTTTGGAATGGCGCAACGTCCCTACAATTTGGAGGTCAGGTATTCGAAATCCTGCAACGACAATTGTTCGGCGCGTTTGGTGAAAAGGGGCTCGCTTTCGACGAAGGTTTTGTCGAAAGGCATCGACTGCAAGGCGTTTCGGAGGGTTTTGCGGCGGTAGTTGAAGGCCGTCTTCACCAGCGTGCGGAAGGCCTTTTCGTCGCAGTTCAGCCGCTTGTCGAAATTGCGGGTGAGACGGATCACGGCGGACTTCACTTGCGGCGGCGGGGTGAACTCATGCTCTTGCACCGTAAACAAGTATTCTGCATCGTAATAAGCTTGTAACAAAACACTTAGGATGCCGTACTGTTTGTTGCCCGCGTGGGCGCAAACCCGCTCGGCCACCTCCTTCTGGAACATGCCCACCAACTCCACCACGGTTTCCTTCTCGTCCAAGACTTTGAAGAGAATCTGCGAGGAGATGTTGTAGGGAAAATTGCCCACGATCACCTTCGGACCCTCATAGAAACCCGACAGCGGGTATTGCAGGAAGTCGCCATGAATCAGATTGTTACCCAATTCGGGATAGTGAACTTGCAGATACTCAACGGATTCCTCGTCCAGCTCAATGACGGCGAACTGCGGGAACTCGCGCTGCAGGAGGTACTGCGTGAGCACCCCCATACCCGGACCGATCTCCAGCACGTGCGCGTCGGGCGTGCGAATCGCATCCGCAATATCCTGCGCAATCGCCTGATTATTCAGAAAATGCTGTCCTAAACGTTTTTTTGCTCTTACCATAACTTGGCGGCAAAGATACACAATTATGTAACCTTTTTTGTATTTTTGCATCCTGAAAAAAAATACCGTTATGTTCAAACATCTCAAAGAGAAAAAGCAGAAACTGCTCCGATTTTTGTTCGGATCGTTTTCGTTCACCGCGCTGATGTTCACCTTCCAGGCTTGCTACGGGATGCCGGAAAGAACGTTCGACACCATCGTCCAAGGTAAAGTTACCGATGCTGAGACTTCCGAACCTATTGGAGGCTTGCAAGTTACATCTGATCTCGGTTTCACTGCCACCACCGACCAAAATGGGATTTTCATTGATTCTTCGGAGGTGCGTCACCTGTACGAATACTCGGAGTATCTGATTACCGTCACGGATGTTGACAGCACGGAAAACGGTCAGTACGAGAGATTGGACACGGTCGTGTGGGCTTCGGATCTGACCCAGCCCCTCCAACTACAGGTCAAAAAAGTATCTGACGCTCAGTAGGATGAGTGTGCTCAAGCGTTTTCTTTCCCGTGTGTTTCGGAAGAATGAAACCGAAATTCACGAATTGAGCTATCTGTTCTGGGAATGCACGTGGCGGTGCAATCTCGCGTGCCGGCATTGCGGGTCGGACTGCAAAGCCGAGACCAACGTGACGGACATGCCCTTTGCCGATTTCCTCCGCGCCATCGAACCTTTGGAACAGCGTTACCCCCGCGACACCGTTGTGATTGCCATCACCGGCGGGGAACCGTTGTTACGCAACGACTTAGCCGACTGCGGACGTGCCCTGCGACAGCACGGTTTCCGCTGGGGCATCGTCACCAACGGGATGCTCTACGACGAGGCGCGTCACCGCGAGTTAGTGGCCGCCGGTCTGAGCTCCATCACCGTCAGTCTGGACGGTTTGGAGGAGACCCACAACTGGCTGCGGCAACATCCGCAGAGTTTCCAACGGGCGTTGCGGGCATTGCGCCTCATCGCTAACGAGTCGCAACTGATCTACGATGTGGTCACCTGCGTGCATGGGCGGAATCTCAAGGAGTTGCCGCAACTGAAGGAGCTGCTCATCGCCAACGGGATCCGGCACTGGCGGCTCTTCACCATCGCCCCCATCGGACGGGCGGCGGGCGACCGCGAACTGATGCTCAGCCGTACGCAGGTGGAGGAGATGCTGCAGTTCATCGCCGCCACGCGCAAAGAGGGCCGTATCGATCTGAAATTCAGCTGCGAAGCCTACACCGGAAAGTACGAAGAGGAGGTGCGCGACAGCTACTTCTTCTGCCGCGCCGGGATCAATATCGGCTCGGTATTGCTCAACGGCGACATCTGTGCCTGCCCGAACATCAACCGCTCCTTCCGACAGTGCAACATCTATGAGGATAACTTGTTGGATGTCTGGGACAACCGCTTCCAAGTCATGCGCGACCGCACCTGGATGCGCTGCGGAATGTGCGCTAAGTGCAAAGACTTCAAGCAGTGTTTAGGCGGCGCCATGCACCTGCGCCCGGCGTACGGCGAGCCTATTCGGAGGTGTTACAATTTCAGGGAACGGTGAACTAATTGTGTTCATCCGGAACCAAAATCTAATCTGCATAAAATTACGTTACCCCCTTCAAACAATATAATTCGAAAAAGTCCGTTAGGCATTCTGAAACAATGTTAATGGCAGAAATGACGGAGTTTGATTATAGTTTGAAAAGGCATAGATTGAAATACGACCTCTTATCGTTGTTGATCATCTCGGGACTGTCCCTTCATGCGCAGGAGCGGGTTGAGTACCTGCCCTACGGCAAGATGGACACGTGGACGGTGCGCTACATCAAGGAATCCTTTCTGCTGGGCGGCAAGACTCGTGCGCTATATGTCGTTGCCAAGACCGACACCATCCGGCAAAACAAGCCCTATCCGTACGGGAAGAACGGCTCACCGTGGGGGACGAGCAACGCATACGCCAAGGTGTGCGGTGTGGAGAAGGCCGCTGTTTCGGCCACCCCGGAGCGGCGGGGGAACGGCTACTGCTGTCGTCTGGAGACCTCGCTGCAGACGGTGACGGCTGTCGGCATCGACCTCAAGGCATTGGCCACCGGCAGTCTCTTTACGGGTCGTCTTCTTGACCCCGTGACGCTGGAAGGCTGCAAAGTGCCGATGAAGGCCATAGACATGGGTGTCCCGTTCACGAAACGGCCTAAGGCGCTGATTCTTGACTACAAAGCAACGATACAGCAAGGCAAGGCGATGGTCCATGCTACTGGTTCCGCCAAGGTGACCACCGTGCAAGGACAGGATGCCGGCGAGATTGTGCTGTTCCTGCAACACCGCTGGGAGGATGCCGACGGCAACATTTTCGCCTACCGGGTCGGCACGGCATCGGAACGCATCACCAAAAGCATCCCCGACTGGAAGAACAACCACCGTTTGCCCATCCGCTACGGCGACATCACCACCTCCCCCGATTACAAATCCTGGGAGAAACTATCCAAGAACCGTTTTATGGCCCGCAACTCGAAAGGGAAGATGGTGCCGGTGCAAGAGGTTGGTTACAAGGCGGATGCAGCTCCCACGCATCTGATTCTGCAAATCTCCGCCGGCTGCCAGGAACCGTTCACCGGCTGTCCGGGCAACGTGGTCTGGTGCGACAACATTAGGCTGGCGTATTGACAGGAACAATCGGCTCAAATTCCCATAAATATCGCAAACAATCGGCTCAACTTGATCCGATAATTCGTGAAAAAATAGTATTTTTGCACCGATTTATATGAGTTTCGGGGATTTCCTATCTAAAACAAATCCTCCACTTGGATTTGGAAAAATTCCTCAAAAGGGATTCCGTCGGTACCAACAACAAGCGCTCGTTTAGGGTGAAACTGTTCACAGAACATTGGAATGCCGCTGTTCATGCCACGACGACCGCTCTTCACCTCCAAAGCGATGGTCTCTCCTTGCCTAACAACGACATAATCCACTTCGTCGGAACGCTCGCGCCAATAATAGACCTGATATTCCCCTTCATCAGCACCACTCAGCAGGTGCACCCCCACCGCCGACTCCACCCAACGTCCCCATCGTTTCGGATCAATCCGATCTTTCTCATACGCAGTTCCTTGATATGCAGTCAATAAAGCATTATTGTAAACCTGGAATTTGGGCACTGACTTATAACGACGCGCTTTGTCTGCAGCATATTTCTGCAAACCTGTCAGCAAATTACATTCGTTCAAGATGTTAAGATAAGAGGAAAGAGTGGTCACGTTGCCTGCATCCTGTAACTGGCCTAACACTTTAGTGAGAGAAAGCAATTCCGCAGAATAAGAGCACCCTATTTCAAACAGCTGCTTCATCAATGCTGGTTTGTATATGTTGGATGTCATGATGACATCTTTCTCGATGGCAGGTGCCACAAGCGATTCTTTCACATACTTTTTCCAACGGCGCATGTCTTTGATGAGTTCTGCCGTGCCGGGATATCCTCCGAAATAGATCCATTCGTCTAATGTCCAACCAAAAGCATCATGCATCTCCTGAAAGCTCCAATGCCCCAGTCGAATCATCTCAAAACGACCTGCAAGCGACTCTTTCAGTCCTTTGCGTAACATCAATCTTGATGAGCCGAGCAGAAAGACCTTCAGATTCCGATGAGCTCGGGTGTCCGCATCCCATTCGCGCTTCACTACTTCACTCCACTGTTTTATTTTCTGAATCTCATCAATGACGAGCACTGCTTCTGTTTGATTTTTGATGTCCATCTGTGAGCGGACACTTTCCCATACCCTGCGTATCCAATCCGAATCATCTTCATCCACACCATCCGCGTTGAATAAGTACCAAGGAGAGTGGCATTCTGACAGCACCTGATCCATCAACGTTGACTTGCCCACTTGTCGTGGCCCAGCAATCACTTGAATGAACTTTCTTGATTCGTTTAGCCTATCGTAAACCTCTGAAAATTGTGGTCTTCTGTATTCCATAATGCTCAAATCCGCGTTACAAAATGTTCAAATCTATTCTACAAAATGTTCAAATTTGGGTGCAAAAATATAAAATATTTAATACCCTCTGCGACCTTTCCACTTTTTTGTATCCTATAAATAGTAGGGGACTTCAATTTTTTACTTCTTCACGTTATTGCCGACCTTGGTGTGAAGTCTGTTAAACATCAAGATATTCTAATAACCCCACATAAGCGTAACGAAGAGGAGCGCAGTGAGGGGTGTTAGCGGATGCGGTGCGAATGTGGCGTGTTGAAAACACGCTACTATTTGCGAATCAATTTGTCTCTTGTCTATTCAATCTTGCATCCGTTTTCTCGTTTTTCTCCGAAATCATACCCCGAAGTCGCCTTTTCAATGCGCGGCAAACGTAACCTGTACGACACCGTTTTGCGACTTCTCTATCCTGATTTGCAAAAAACAATACGGTGGTTGCATCTTATTACAAAAAAGCTATGTGTGGTTTTTGTATAGTTGGATTTCGTAACTTTGGCCGTAAAATTTTAAATACAAAGTGATGAAAATGAAACAGTATTATGATCGGATGATTAAGCAATACCTTTTCGTACAAAATGCAATATTACTGAATATGAGTCCATGTTAAAAGTTCCTCCTTGAATAAAATTCCCAAATTTCAGAATTTTTATTATCTTTGCAAACTGTAAAAACAATGAATGTATCATTCGAAGATGTTGAATTAGATGAAACACACTATGGACAACGATAACAGAATCACCGGTTTTCGGGCGGTGCATCCGGGAGAAACCCTTGCCGAAGAACTGAAAGAACGCGGTATCAAGCAGAAAGAGCTGGCCAAGGCTATAGGCATCCAGCCAAGCCATCTGAACGAATTGATCAAGGGCAAGCGCAGTTTCACCACCGTAGTGGCAATGGCACTCGAAAAGGAATTGGGCATACCCTACGATTTCTGGATGCGCCTGCAGTACGGCTACGAACACGACTGTCTTGTCATTGCCCAGCGCGAGGTGGAAGAACAGCAGCGCACTCGGCGCGAGCCACCCCTTTTGAACAAGGTGGCGTCAATTCTTTAACTATAGCTTTTTTCAACATACTTAGGCACTTTTTTTGTATTTTTGCGTCTTAATAAAAAGTAAACGTTATTAATTTTATGAATATGAAAAATATACGACTGACAACCATTTTTCTTGCACTTTTACTGTCGTGCGGACACGTTTGTATGTCTCAACAGTCTGACAAACATATTTTGAAAACGCAGCAGGAGATTGACTTGTTTTTTGAAAAATATGATGAGATTTATGATGCGTATCACAATTTTTACAATAACAAGCAGTTCGATAAGGCGATTCTCCATCTAAAAGAACTTGTCACATTCTTTGACACAACTGCTATTGACAGTCAGTGGGTGGATGCTAGGATCTACAAGGAAGAAATGACAGCCGATGTATATTATAATCTTGCATGCTGCTACGCATTGACGGCACAAAAGAAACTGGCATTGGAAACACTGGAAAAATCCATACGCGTTGGTTACAAGGATTATCGTAATATGCTTAACGACAGTGATTTTGAGAGTATCAGAGAAGACAAGAAATTCAAATCCTTGCTTGAAGAGATTAAGCAATATGACCGATTGACGATTTTGCAAAAGTCGTCTGCCTATATCAAGGAAGACATCGATACGCTGCCGCAATTTGTTTATCAGGATTCTGGAGACTATCGTTTAATGAATGTCAGGGAATTTTTTGATCTGGACTCCGTCGCTGGTGACGGTGACGAGATTTCGAAGATTCTGAATATCCTTCATTTCGTTCATAAAGCTATCCGGCACGATGGGGGCAATTTTGCGCTGTGTGAATTTGATGCTATCGATATCTACAATTATCACAAATCAACAGGAAAAGGTGTCAATTGCCGTCATCTGGCCATTGCTTTGAATGAGATGTATCTTTCGATGGGCATACCGTCGCGATATGTGACCTGTATGCCATACGACG
>JAGCVQ010000019.1 GCA_017962275.1 Bacteroidales bacterium | reverse complement strand
TAGGGTTTAGGGTTTAGGGGGTTGGCTATTGGCTGTTAGCTATTAGCTGTTGGCTATGGGGCTATTAGCGAAAAATACGTGCTAAAAGCCAATAGCTAAAGGCCAATAGCCAAAAGCTAAATTAAACGCAACCTTCGGGTTTGGGGAGGCCGGCCACACGGCAGGCGCCTCTCGCGGGACCGAGCGGGAAGAGCTCGTAGATGTCCTTCAGCTTCAGGTTGGCGGTCTTGCAGATGGTGCGGACCATCGGGGCGATGCCCTTCTCCTCGTAGTTGGCGCGGATGCAGTCCACGATCTTCCAGTGGTTCTCGGTCATTTCCTCAATGCCGTCCGCTTTCGCGATGACCGCGGCGAGCTCCTTGTTCCATTCTTCCGGATGAACCATGAAGCCGTCACCGTCCATCTCGTAGGTTTTGTTATTGAATTCGATGTTTGCCATAATGATGTTTTTTTAGAGGCGCAAAGATACAATTTTTTGGGTTACACGGTTGTAGGGCTGTCGCATTGCGTTGTAGGGCTGCCGCATTGCGTTGTAGGGCTGCCGCATTGCGACAGCCCTACAGCGGAATGTAGATGTTTTTCACGACGGGTGGCGCCTTGGGACAGTCGGGCGACGGGAAGTCGTGGTTCTCGGGTCCGTAGGCGGAGATGGCCTGCCGCCAGCAGTTGCCCAACCCGCGCCGGCAGGCATCGAACTCCCCGCAGGTTTTGCAAGGGCTCGCGTCGCGCACCTCCTCCTGCGAGAAGTTCCATAACGACAGTGCCTTCTCCGAGTTCCACATCTCCATGATGGACTGCCGGTTGAGGTCGCCGAGGAGGAAGAACGGGTGCCAGTACAGCTGCTCGCAAAGCGTGACCTTGCCGTCGGGGAGCACGAAAAAACCGTGTACATTGCCGGAGCAAATCGGTCGGAAGGGGTATTTCTGCCGTCGCTGCTCCACGGTTTGGGGCTCGCTGTGGCTCTGGAACGAGAGTTCGGCGGCGGAATCCCTGTTGCGCTCTTCCACGATGGTTTTCAGCCGGGCCAGCTGGGAGCGGGTGCTATAGTAGGTGACCGGTTTGAACTGGCTGAAGTCGGCCGGCGTGAAGTTGACCCGTCGGACGTTCTCGAAGGACGACAGCGTGTCGATTGTCCTGTTTATCGACATTTCGGAGTCGTTGTATCGGGTGATGACCGGTTTGACGGTGATGTTGAAGCCGGCCTCGTTCAGCAGTTGCAGACCGCGAAGCACGTTCCCGAGGTAGCGGTCGTCCACGTGCAGCATCTTCTGTAGTTCCGCGCTATCGACACTGTCGAGGGAAAGCTGGATGTGCCGGATTCCCAAGCTTTTCAGCTCTTCTACGATGGATTCGGTGATCGGGCATTTGGTGGAGATGTTGGGCAGGTAGTCGCACGCACGCATATCCGAGAGCAGTTCGCGCCACTCCGGGTAGAGGAAGAGGTCGCCGCCGTCCAGGTCCACGTAGGGCATCTCCAGTTCGTAAGCCTCCCGGAGCAGTTCTCGGATCCGCTTGAGGGGAAGAGGGTGGGGGATTTTCGGTTTGTCGGCGTAGCAATAGACGCAGTCCGTCGCGCAGTCGGTGTTGACCATCAGCGTCATGCTGTTGGGCACGCGCAACCGCACCTCTTTGAGATCAAAGTGCTTCCGGACGAAGGGGAGGTTGATCTTGTGCAGCAGGTTGTCGCGCACGAGACCGCCGGTGTTCGGGATCAGGAAGTTTTTGGGGATCGGGACCCAGTGCCGGTTGTAGGCCGGGATCAGGACCGGCTCGTCGTTGCCGATGCACGGGAACACGGATTCCAGAAACCGCTGCCGGTCCACGTTTTCGCGTTCGGTGAAGAGCGTCGCCGTCTCATCAAGGGTGCGGGTGCCGTCGAAGTAGCTGAACAGATACGCCAGATCGGGGTGCGTGCGCCAGGCGAAGGAGTTCGTGATGTCATCGCGGTACGGGTCGGCATCGTAGCGCGCCGGGTTGTTGTTCGTGATGATGACGTTCACGCAGTCCCCCTTGAACTTGTAGGCGGGATTCACCACATATTTCAGGTTCACGTCTATCGTCTGCATAATTACTTTTGCCTTTTGCCTCTTCCCTCTTGCCTATTTTTTCCCGAAGCAAAGATACAACAGGGGAACGCCCTTGTCAAGAGTGTTTTAAACTTTTTTCGTATTTGTTTTAACATCAACCGGTTGGAAGCGGTGAAAACGCCTTTTTTGAGGAAAAAATTAACAATTAATAGTTAAAATTTTGAGACACTTTCGCAGGAAAAAGGCGTTCCGCAGAAAAAATCAAATAATTTATGGCGCGGGATTGTGGTAATGGAAAAAAGTGTATTTTTGCCGCCCGAAAAATATAAGGTAAAATAAGTAAAATAAAAGCAGTTAAGAAGTTATGTATTTGACAAACGACGTTAAGAAAGAAATTTTCGCGAAGTACGGCAAGAACGAGAACGACACCGGATCCCCCGAGGCTCAGGTTGCCCTCTTCACCCACCGCATCAAACATCTGACCGAGCATGTGAAGCAGAACCACGGCGACCGCGTGACCAAACGCGCCCTCATCACCCTGGTCGGCAAGCGCAAAAAAATGCTTGAGTACCTCAAACAGCAGGACATTGAACGCTACAGAGCCCTGATTAAGGAATTAGGCTTGAGAAAATAGTTTTAAGTAAGACAATAATGACATTCAAAAAGGCAATTTTGGAGAAAATTGCCTTTTTGAATATTTGTTATTCTCTAAAATCTCGTATTCACTTTTAAAAATTAAATTGTTATGAACTTAGGAGTTAGAACAACTTTTGATATCGGCGACGGTCGTATGGTTACGATCGAGACCGGAAAACTGGCGAAGCAGGCCGACGGTGCTGCTGTCGTCACCATGGGCAACACCATGCTCCTCGCAACCGTCTGTTGCAAAAAAGAGGCTGTGGAAGGCACTGACTTCATGCCCCTGCAGGTCGAATATCAGGAAAAATACGGTGCCGTGGGTCGTTTCCCCGGCGGTTTCTTCAAACGCGAGGCCCGTCCTTCGGAGTATGAAATCCTCATCGCCCGTCTGGTGGACCGCGCTATCCGTCCCCTCTTCCCGAAGAACTTCCACGCTGAGACTCAGGTCGTTGTGACGCTGATTTCCGGCGACAAGAACTTCCTGCCCGATTGCCTTGCATGTCTGGCTGCCTCTTCCGCCATCGCTGTCTCCAACATCCCCTTCGAGTGCCCGATTTCCGAGGTGCGCGTGGGCCGCGTGGATGGACAGCTGGTCGTCAATCCCACCGTGGAGGACATGGAGCGTTCCGACATTGACATGATCGTGGCCGCCTCTATGGACAACATCATGATGGTGGAAGGCGAAATGAAGGAGATTTCCGAGGACGACATGGTGGCCGCCCTCAACTTCGCCAAGGAGGCTATCAAGGTGCAATGCCAGGCCCAGTTGGACCTCGCCGCTCAGGTGCCCACTGCCAACCCGAAACGCGAATACTGTCACGAGACCGACGACGAGGCCATTCGCGAGCGCATGAACACCGAACTTTACGACAAGGTGTACGCCGTGGCCAAGTCCTTCAAGGGCAAACAAGACCGCAACGCTGATTTCGACCAGATTCTCGCTGACTTCATCGAGACGATTCCCGAGGAAGAGCGCGATGAGAAGGCCGTTATGGTGAAGCGTTACTACGACGAAATCCTGTGGCACGCCATGCGTAACATGATCCTCGACGAGCGTATCCGTCTTGACGGCCGTCACACCGAGGACATCCGCCCGATCTGGATTGAGACCGGTTATCTGCCGTCTGCACACGGTTCCGCCATTTTCACCCGCGGCGAAACGCAGTCGCTGACCACCTGCACGCTCGGCACCAAGCTCGACGAGCAAATCATCGACGGCGCCGTGGTGGAAGGCACCAACCGCTTCCTGCTGCACTACAACTTCCCGCCCTACAGCGTGGGTGAGGTGAAACGCATCGGCAGCACGTCCCGCCGCGAAGTGGGTCACGGCAATCTGGCCAAACGCGCCCTCAAACCGATGATCCCGTTCGATGACCCGACATTCCCCTATACTGTCCGTCTGGTTTCCGACATCCTCGAATCCAACGGAAGTTCCTCTATGGCAACGGTTTGCGCCGGCACCCTCGCCCTGCTTGACTGCGGTGTGAAGATGAAGAAGCCCGTTTCCGGTATCGCCATGGGTTTGATTACCGACGAGGCTACCGGCCGCTACGCCATTCTGTCTGATATTCTCGGCGATGAGGACCACCTCGGCGACATGGACTTCAAGGTCTGCGGTACCGAAGACGGTATCACCGCTTGCCAGATGGACATCAAGGTCAAGGGTCTTTCCGCCGAAGTGATGGCAGAGGCTCTGGCTCAGGCACATAGAGGCAGAATGTTCATCTTGGGTAAGATTAAGGAAGCGATGCCCGCACCGAGAGAGGACTACCGTCCGTTCGTGCCGCGCATCATCCAAATGCAAATCCCGCGCGACTTCATCGGCGCGGTTATCGGACCCGGAGGCAAGGTCATCCAAGAGATGCAGCGTGAAACCAACACCGTCATCAACATCGAGGAGGTCGGCGAATTCGGTATCATCGACATTGCTGCCGCCAACATTGACGACATCAATGCCGCTATGGAGCGCATCAAGCTCATCACCACGCTTCCTGAGGTGGGTGAGATTTACGAGGGCACGGTCAAGACGATCACGGAGTTCGGTGCTTTCGTGGAATTCCTGCCCAACACCGACGGTTTGCTGCACGTGTCGGAAATCGCTTACCGCCGCATTGAGGACGTGAACGACGTGCTCAGCGTGGGCGACAAGATCAAGGTGAAGCTCATCGAGATCGACGAGAAGACCGGCAAGTACAGACTGTCGCACAAGGTGCTGCTCCCGAAGCCGGAAGGCTATGAGGAGGAGAAACCGCGCGGCAACGGTGGTCGTGACCGCAACCGCAACGGTGGTGGCCGTGACCGTGATCGCGGACCTCGTCCCGGCGGCGACCGCAACCGCAACAACGGCGGCGGCAACCCCCACCGCGGCAACAGCAACCAGCATGACGGTCACCGTCATCGCCAGGAGCGCCGCGAACTGCCCGATTTCCCTGAAATGGACTAAGGAATAAATTACCATAAAGGTGCTGCAGGAGACTGTGGCACCTTTTGTGTATTTGTGATTTGTGAACAGTGATTTGTGATTTGTAAAACCCAGATCGTTGTTCACCAATCACAATTCACCAATCACAATTCACAATGAAGATCAAAGACATAACCACCTTTTTGGAACAACAGTTCCCCCTCTACCTGCAGGAGGATTTCGACAACTGCGGGGTGCAGTGCGGCGACGTGCGGCAGCAGATCACCGGCGCAATGGTCTGTTTCGAAATGTCGGAGCAGGTCATTGACGAGGCCATCCGCAACGGCTGCAATCTCGTGATTTCGCACCATCCGCTGATGCTCAAACGCGGCATCTGCAAGATCGAGCCTCGCGACAGGGTGGGCGGGATGATTTGCAAAGCCTTGGCGCACAACATGGTGTTGTACTCGATGCACACCAATATTGACAGTGGCGAGGGTGGTGGCAATGACGCTTTCGCGGAGAAACTCGGACTGCGGAACGTGAAGGTGCTGGCCCCGCACAAGGGACTGTACCGCAAGCTCGTTGTGTTTGTGCCCGCCGACCATGCCGAGAAGCTCAAATCCGCGCTGTTTGCCGTGGAATGCGGGGTGCAGGGGCTGTACGACAGCTGTGCCTACACGATGAACGGAACGGGTCAATTCCGGCCGTTGGAGGGAGCACAACCTTTCCTCGGCATGGAGCATCGGTTAGAGCAGGTGGCGGAAGAGCGGATTGAGATGCTCTATCCGACAGGGTTGCAACGTGCTGTGGTGAAGGCGATTTACGACAATCATCCCTACGAGGAACCCGCGTTCGACCTGCTGCCGTTGGAGAACGAAAGCCGTACCATAGGTCTTGGACGGATTGGCGAACTCCCGCAGGAGTTGAAGGTCCCCGATTTTCTCGCCTACCTGAAAGAGCATCTCGGTTTCACGCACTGTCGTTACTGTGGCGACGAGACGAGAACAATTCGCAAGGTAGCCCTTTGCGGGGGCGGCGGTTCGGGTTTCATCGACCTTGCCATCGCTTCGGGCGCGGACGCCTACGTGTCGGGCGATTTCAAGTACCACGATTTCTTCAAGTCCCATTCCGGCACGCTTTTGGTGGACATCGGGCACTATGAGGGTGAATTTTTCATTAAAAATATCATCTTCAACTTACTAAACGAAAAATTTACTACATTTGCAACTTTGATTTCTAAGATGGAAAAGGTAGAAGTCAAATATTTTTAACATATTGAAAGTTAAACAGATAGATTAAAAATGGCCAAGAAAAAAGTTACTGAAGAAGAGGTTGAAAGCGGCACGAAAAAAGCGAAAGTGGTTCCCAAAATGAAAAAAATCACTCCCAAACGGGTGAAAGTGCCCCAAGTGGAGGAGGTGAAACCGGTTGAGCCGGAGGAGCCCGTTGAAGTGGTGGAAGAAGTGGTGGAGAAAGTGACCGAAGAAGCCCCGAAACCGAAGCAGAAAGCGGCCAAAAAGACCGTCGTGGAGACGATTATCGAAGACGACGACGTGACGGTGGAGAAGACTTCCGACGGCGTGGTGGAGGTGAAGAAACACGAATCCAACCAGACCACCGCTGAGGAACTCTCTATCGAACAGAAGCTGCTCTCCCTGTACAATCTTCAGCAAATCTGTACCAAGATCGACGATATCCGCATGATCCGCGGTGAGCTGCCCGAGGAAATCCGCGACAACGAGGACGAATGCGAGGGCATGAACACCCGTATCAGCAAGTTCACGGACGACATCAAGAACTTGAAACTCAAGATTGCGTCCGAGAACACCAACATCGAGGAGGCTCGTGCGACCATCAAGAAATATGAGGATCAGCAGAACTCCGTGCGCAACAACCGCGAGTATGAGGCACTGAGCAAGGAGATTGAGTATCAGCAGCTGCAGATCCAAATCGCGGAGAAGCACAAAGAGAAACACGAGGCCGAGATTCTGGAGAAACAGGCCAAGATTGCCGAGACCAATGAGCGCGTGAAGGAGATCCAGGAGGTTCTGGAGCAGAAGAAAGCCGAATTGGAGGTCATCGTGGCCGACACCCAGAAGGAGGAGGAAGAACTTCTTGCCAAAGCCGACGAACTGCGCGTCAAGGTGGATGACCGTCTGTTGGCGGCTTTCGAGCGTATCCGCAAGAACGCCCACAACGGTCTGGCTATCGTGAAGATCGAGCGCGATGCCTGCGGCGGTTGCTTCAGCAAAATCCCCCCGCAACGTCAGCTCGACATCTGTCTGCACAAGAAGATCATCGTCTGCGAAGCTTGCGGCCGTATCTTCATCGACGACAAATTGGTGCGTGAACACGAGAACGATGCACAATAAGGCGGGGTGTTAAACGTTAATGCCTTTCGCTCGTCTAAAACGACAATTTTTGAGTAAAAATAAATTTCATTATTCACCTTTAAATTAAAAAAAGTATTATGAAAAGATTCTTAAGTTTAATTTGCATGGCCCTTCTGGCCGGAGGTATGATTTTCACCTCCTGTACTAAGAAGTACACGATCACTGTGAAAGCCAACAACGATACTTACGGTACCGTGACCGGCGGCGGCGACTATGAGGAGAATGCTACGGCTACTCTGACCGCTACCCCCAACGCTGGCTACTCTTTCGTGAAGTGGGATGATGGCGTGACCGCTAATCCTCGCACCGTCACTGTTACCGCTGCTGCTACCTACACCGCTATTTTCGAGGCTATTCCCCAAAACGAAGCTAAGATTACGTTCAACGGTACCTCTTGGGTGGCTGCCAACGCTATCGCCCAAGACCACACGGACGCGAACTACCTGACGATTTATTTCTTCAAAGTTGCCAGCAGCCAGGAAGATATCTATGCCAACGGTTTCCTGGAAAGCGTTCCCGTTTCCAATGCTACATACGAGAGCACTGAAGGTGACATCATGAACTATCGTGACCCCAACCACACTTGGTATGATGAGGACAATTTGCTCGGTCAAGGCCAAGTTACTTACTGGGGCTATAACACTTTGTCCAACACTTTCTTGGAAAACATTACCGCTGTTGATTTGAACAAACTGACTATTTCTGGCAACTGGTCTGCAGAAGTGGGTGAAGTTTCTGAATATGCCACCACAGGCAATTGGACTACCACCTATCCTTTCACGGGTAAGCTGACCAACGCTGAATGGGCATGGTCAGGCAAAGGCATGGATGTCAAGAAAGGCAAAAACAATGGTCCGGCCGTTAAATAATTAAGGAACTACCATTAATGAAAGAGACTGCCGGATTCAAACGGCAGTCTCTTTTAGTATAAAAACATTGGGAAAATGAAAAAAGTGAGCATTATGTTGGTCGGCATTGTCTTTTTCGGCTGCTGTTGCAAACACGAGCAGAAAATGGTGGAAAAGGCCGCTTACGAGTATTCGTATGCCATGGCCAACTACCAAATCGACGAGGCGGAGAAATATGCCACTGAGGAGACGAAAAGCACCACGTTGAATATGGCCAAGAAGATTGTCAAGATGGTGGATTCGAGCTATATCAAATCGGATACGCCGGCTACCATCGACATTATCGATGTGAAGCTTGTGAACGACACTTGTGCAGTGGCCACCTACCACAAAATCACCCCTCAGAAGGATTTTTCAGACACCTTGCAGTTGCGCAAACGTGACGGCAAATGGTACGCCCATGTTATTCCGCAAATGAGAGAAGAACCCGAGCAGAATGCGCCTGTCACGAAAGACGGGAAGGAAATAAAGACTTTCCAAGAAACTAAAAAGAAGGGCAACTAACGGAGCTTATTTGTCCAACACAATTGCGTCGGCAACGACCTCAGCCACGGATTTAATCTCAACCCCGAGCTTATATTCGTGGTTGATTTGTGTCAGCTGGTCGGCGCAGTTGTGACACGGCGTGATGACCACGCTGGCGCCCGTCGCCTTGATCTGGTCGGCCTTGATTTTGCCGATCTTCAGGCGGCGTTCGTTGTATTCGCTCATGGCCAGCATGCCGCCGCCACCGCCGCAACAGAAGTTGTCGCTGCCGAACGGATTCATCTCGATGAGTTCCGGCACCGCCTCTTTCACCACGAAACGCAACGAATTGTATAGACCTCCATTGCGGATAATATTGCACGGGTCGTGAATCGTGTATTTCTTGGTATTCAACGATTTATCCAATTTAATCTTGCCTGATTTGATGTATTCCTCAATCAATTCCACGAGGGAAATCATCTTGAAATCAGGGTGTTGACCCATATAGTTGGGCGCTTCCCAGCGGAGGGCGCGGGTGCCGTGTCCGCATTCACCCAACACCAATGTCTTGCATTTCAGCTTCGCCATCTCGTCGTACATGTGCTGGGCAATCTGCTTGGCATGCGCGTCGTTGCCGGAGAAATAGCCGTAGTTGGTCACATCGTACATCTCGTCGGAAAGGGTCCAGTCGGCGCCGGCCACGTGGAAAATCTTGGCGGCGGCGGCGATGGAGAGCGGGAAGAACTTCGGCTCGCGGGGGTTCAGCGTGTAGAGAATCTCCGCGTTCTCCTTGTTCATCGGGATGAGGGTCTCTTCTGTCTCCAACTCGTCCTGCAGCTCCTCCTGCATCCAGTCGATAGTGTCGATGAAGTCCTCTTTCGGGATGGCCATGTTGTTCTTGGTGTTGAGGGCGGCATCCACAGTAGCCTGCAACGAAGCGGGCACGCAGCCCATGGTGGCCAACATCCGGCGTCCTGTGCGCACCACAAACGGAATGTCCACACCGATGGAGCAATGTTTCACGCAGCGGCCGCACATCGTGCACGCACCGTATAGCGAATCCACCATCTCGGCGATGTAATCCTCCGTCAATTCCTTGGCATTCGTCAACTTAGGCGCCGTTTTGCCCAAGAAAGTGCAATAGCGGCGATAGATGGAGGAGACCATATCGACTTTCTTGCCGGGAATGTATTTCGGCTCTTGAAATGTCTTGAAAAACAGGCAGCTGGTCTCGCACAACCCGCAGTGCACGCAGGCGTTGAGGTGTGTCAGCAGCTTGCTGTCCGTGTGTTTGGTCAATATATTGACGGCCTTCTGGATGGTTTCGGGGGAGGTATCTTTCATACTCGTTTATTTTGGGCGCAAAGGTACAAAATTTTGCCGTAGGGGCGAATAATTATTCGCTCCTACATCCCGTTTTGGCCGAAACTATACACCACCTTGAACCGCAATCCGAACCCTTGCATCGGGTAGTTGCGGATGATTTCGTATTGTTCGTTGGCGATGTTCAGCAGTTCGAGCTTGAGGCTGAGGGTCGAGGCGTTGCGGAAGTTGAGGTCGTGGCTCAGGGTGATGCTCTGATCCACATAGCCGGCCACCTCGTTGGCAGGAATGTTCTGCGGGAGCGCGTACCGCTTGTCGCAGCCGATGAGCGAGTAAGTGACCGTGATCCAGGGCGTTTGCAGACTCAAGCTGGCCGATCCGGACCACAGCGGTGTGTAAGGAATCTGGTGGTTGAAGGTCTTGCCTTCCGGGTCGGTGCGGTCCACGGCGTACTGGTAAGTGACGTTGCCGTTCAGCCGCAAGATGTACCGGTTCGTGATGCGGTACTGCCAGAAGGTGTTCAGTTCCGCACCCGCGACATACACCTTGCCGTAGTTTAGCATCGTCCACGAGAAAAGGTTGTGCGACGGAAACGCCACAATCTTGTCTTTCACGATGTTGAAGTAGCCGTCTAACGTGGTGGAAACGGTAATTCTGCCCGCCGCGAGATGCGCCTCCTTCAGCACCAACCCGAGATTCCATTGGTGCGTCTTTTCGGGATTGAGGTTCACGTTGCCCACTTCGCGGTAGTACAAATCGTTGAAGGTCGGCATCCGGAAAATGTTCTTATAGAATATGCGCAGATACAGGGTCTTGGCCAGATCCACAGAGCCGCCAATGGCCGGCGACAAATGCGTATAATCTTGGATGTCAGGATTTTCTATAATGATATTGTTGACGTAAGTCAGCAGCAGGTTGGCGTTGAGTTTCCAGCGGTAGCCTTCTAATAACGCGGAGAGCGAAGTGAGCGAAGTGAAACGGCCGGGATGGGCGTATTCCAAAGAGTTGGCCTTCATCTGTTGGTAGAAAACGTCCTGACTCAAGGCGAACTGCAACTGTTTGACCCGCTTGAGGGAATCTTTTTCCCAGATGGGGGTAAATAGCACCGTGTTAGAGAGATAGCTCTCGTGTTGGTGGTAGTGGTTGTCCAAGAAACCTTCCGCGTTGAGGTAGTCGGGGTCGTAGTAGCGCGTGTAGTCGTAGTTGAACTTCGCATTGGCTTGGTATGCCCATTTGTCGTTGAAATACTTGTGGTAGTGTACCTGCCCGAAGGCGTTTTGGTTCCACAGCTTCTGGCGCGATATGGAGTTGTAGAAGATAGTGGCGGAAGGCAGTTCCCGGGCGGAGTTGTAATAGTAGAGCTTCACGTTGAGCCGTTGCGTCCGGTCGATTTGCCAGACGGCGTTGAATTCGGTGTTAAGTGTCCTGGTCTCAGCGTTTTTGCGTATCTCGTGCGACACGCTGTCGTTCACCCCGCCGTAGTGCAGCGTGTAGGGGTAATCGCCTTTGGAGCGCATGGCGTCGGCTGAGAGGTTCCAGTAGAAAAGACGGTCGTCGCGCTTTTTGGAGCGCACCTTGTGGGTGATGCCGGTCTGCAGCTCATAGAGGCCGTACATGCCCACCGTGCCGCCGATGCGAAAACCGAACGGCTTTTCAGGAATCGTGTTTATCGTGTTGATTTTCAACAGACTGCTGTAGGAAAAGAGGCGGGCGGGAACGAAGATTTTGTCATCTAACCCGACGACGAGGGCGATGGAGGCGACGTTCTCAAGGGAGAGTTTGCCGAGGTCGATCTGACCGGTTTGGCAGTCAGTGAGGGCGATGTCGTCGTAGGCGACCCCCGTGTGCTGGGAGCCGAGTCCGCGCACGCAGACGGTCTTCATGCCGCCGGTGCCGCCGTAGTCGCGAACCACCACGCCCGACATATACTTCAGTGCGTCAGAGAGTTGCAACGTTGGCAGCTGCTTGATCTGCTGGGCGGAAATCTGCTGCACCGACGCCGGTCCGGAGAACACCTTCTGCGGCTCGTCGGCGTTGATGTTCACCTCGCTAAGCCGTTGTGCACGGGTGCTGTCGCGGGGACTCTGTGCCTTCACCCCTACGCAACACAGTCCCAAAAAAAGCAGTAATATGTTTATTCTCAATATTTTACCCATGCTAATAGTTTGGGGCAAAGATACTATTATTTCAGATATTGTTTTCCTTTTACGACTTTTCGGAAAAAATGTATTTTTGCGCGTTTTTATATTCGTCACGTAAATTTGTAAGATTATGAAAAACAGTGCATTGAAAACGATTGCGGTCTTATGCATCGCAGTTTGCTGCGGCTTGGGCTCCCTTTCCGCTCAAGAACAGCAGGAGAAAAAGGTTGCTTACAATTTCATCAATGAGTATGGCTTTTTCATCGGCAAGAATGTGGGTTGGACCGGTGTCTTCGTGAACGGTATCGCCATTAAGCAGTATGACCTCATCGGTTTAGGTGTCGGTTACGGCATCAACACCGGTTCTTTTCAGGAAGTTCCGTTGTTCCTCAACTACCGTCACTACTTTGAGCGTGGCCGCAAACTGAAACCGCTCATCAATGTGGCGGCGGGCGTCGGTTTCCACTTTTGGACGGATGAACATACCGAGTATGTCTATCAAGACGGCTATATTGTGGATTACCAAGATGTAGAGGAGAGCAGGCACGGTGTTGGGCTTTATGCCACGATCGCCGGCGGTTTCCGGGTGAAAGCCCTCTCCTTCACCGGCGGTTTCTTCTTCAGAACCTTCCCGAGAGAGCCGGGGTTCAACGGCGGTATCGAGGCCAAAATCGGTTACACTTTCTAACCTCAGTGGTTGGATTTTGCTGTTATCTCTTTGTGAAACAGCAGTTTGAAAGCGCCGATCCAATAGCCGCACCCGTAGCTGAGGTGAATGGTGGCGAAGATGATCGGCATCCACAAGATGTCTGGCCAACGGCACGGGATTTTAAGCCCGAAAAAGAGGCCAGCGAGTATGTAAAGTATTAGTACGCCGAAATATATCCACCTTATGAGGGGGAAAAAGAGGCTCAGCAACCCTCCGACGATGATGCCCGCGAAAAACAGCGGCGGGAAGAATTGCCGGAGGGTTGTTGGTTTACGTAACTTTTTGTTGACTAACGGTTTGAATAGACCGTATTGATAGAACATCTTCGCCGTCTTGTTGATGGAGTCGCGGGCGAAGTAGTCAATTACCACATTGGGAAGCAGCAGGATGCGTCCTCCGTTCAGGAGGATACGTCCATTGAACTCATCGTCTTGGTTGCGGACCAACTCTTCGTCAAAGAGTCCCACTTTGTCGAAGATTTCCCGACGGAAGCAGCCGAAAGGCACGGTATCGACCGACATTTCGTGGTTGGTGCCGATCCGAAAGTGCGAGTTGCCCATGCCGAAGGGAGAGCTCATGGCGTGCGCAATGGCACGGCATTCGGGTGTGTCCTTGGCCGGCAATGTGTTGCAGACACCCCCTACATTGTCGGCGTTGCATTTCCGTAACTTGCTGACTAATACCGAGAAATAGTTTGTCGGGTACTTGGCGTGCGCGTCCAACCGCAGGATGACATCCCCTTGCGCGGCGCGGATGCCGATGTTCAGACCGGTCGGCACGATGCGCTGCGGGTTGTCCAAAAGCCGGATGAACGGATATTGCCGGCTGTATTCCCCGATGATTTCTCGCGTGCGGTCGTCGCTGCGTCCGTCCACAAACAGCACCTCCAAGTCGTCCTTGGGGTAATCCTGCGCGATGACCGACAAAATGCAGTCCGCAATGCGGTTTTCTTCGTTGTATATGGGGCAAATGACGGATAACATGACGTGAGACGTTAGATGTAAGACGTTAGATGTGGGACGTGAGAATTGAAACTTGAAATCCGAAACACGTTAGGATTTGATTTCAGCATATAGGTCAACATACTCTTGGGCGATGGAGGGCCAGCGGAAGGTGTCGAAGGTGGATGCAGGGAGGGTTTGGTAGGATTCGGGGTGGAGGAGCAGTTTCTTCAAGGCGGTGGTTATATCGCTTTCGCTCAGCGGGTTGACACTCTCGCCGATGGGTTCGGTGAACATTCCGTCGATGGCTTCCCCTCGGGTCCACAGCACCGAAAGCCCCTGCGACATTGCTTCTAAATAGACCAGCCCGAACGTTTCGGATTTTGAGGGCATGGCGAAGATACGGTTGGCTCGGTACAGCGATTTCATCTCCTCCAGATCGGTGATTTTGCCGTGGTAGCTAATCCAGTCGGCATTCCGTTGCATCAGTGCGAGCACCCGATCCTGGTCGTCTCCGCCATCGCCCGCCACATCGAAATGCAGGTCGGGAATCTCCGCCCGCAGTGACTGTAGCGCATGGATAAGTCTCGGCAGATTCTTGTTGCGGGTGAAGTTGCCGGCATAGACTACATGGTGCGGATTGGCCTTGCTTTCTGTCTGCAAATTGTTGATCCAGAATTCGTTAATGCCGTTCGGCACGACAATGGACTTGGCCGCGACTGTCTCCCGCATCTTGAAAAGGGTGGGGTGTTTCAGCAACCGTTGTTGCAGGTTGGGGGTGATGAAGACGACCTTTTGGGCATCTTCCAGCACGGCGCGGTGTACCCACCAGAGGTGCGGCAGATAGCGCAGGAAGGCGTTCACGTCGCAGTTGCGCACCGCCACCATATATGGGATGCCGTATTTGCAGTACAGCTCCCTCGCCACCATGCCGTCGCTGAAAAGGGTAGTGGCATGGATGCAGGAAATCTGTTTCAGATCGACTGTTTTCTCGATTTCACGTACCGTTTTCTCGATTTTATGGAAGAAGAAGACGCGATGCAGCCGTTTCAGGATGTGGGCGAACACGAAAGTGGTATTTTTTCCGTCGAAGCGGTTGTCTTCCGGCGCTTCCTTTCGAAGCGGCACAAATACCTTCTGCTTCACCCCTTGGACATCCAATTCGCGATACAGGTTGCTGTGTACTTTGCTGTATGTGAAGTCGTTGCAGACCTGTAGCACCGTGTCGGCGTTTTCGGCCTCTGGACGGGTTTGCGGCGGGTCGTACGGGCGCAGCGAGAATCCCAACAGCAGGAACGCCAACATCTGCACCAAGCCCGGACCGTAGGGGAAGTTGGGCTCTGCGAAGCTGATAATCAGCGGGATGCAGCAGACCACCCAGCCCACTTGCCGGATTTCCGTTTTGCGGGATTTGAAAAGCTCAATTAATGTGCTGACACCAAAGTAGAGGTAGAACAACAATAGCGGGATGGAAAAGAAACTGTAACGTGCCAAGCGCAGCAGCGGATAGTTGTGGATGAACGGGATTTTCATCGGGTTCTTCAGCTCTTCCATCGAATGGTGGTGCATGATGATGTCCATGCCCTCTTGGTTGCGACCCCAACGGCGTGTGGTGAGGTCGTTGATGCCTTCGCCGCTTTTGCCCCCGTGCATGAAGGTGTGCAGTTCGTCGCCGATGAAACCGGTATAAATGATAATTCCGATGAGGATGATGGCGAAGATGGTCAGCACCGCCTTGACATTCCATTTCACGTGGAAGTCCGCTTCCTTCGCGGTGATTAGTAACATGCAGGCTATCAGCGCGAAACAGTCGGAACGGGCGCGGATGAGCACGATGGAGAGCAGGGCAAGGAAGGTAACGACGAAGAACGGAACCCGTTCCTCCTTGATCTTCATCCCGAAATAATAACAAGCGGTCGCACCGATGGCCACCATGGCGCCCACTTGGTTCTTTCCTTCGTCAAACATATAGTGTTCAGGCACATACAAACCGCCCGCGTAAAAGAGACAGTTGCAAATCGTCACCGCAATCATCAGCACGGTGTAGCCGTAGCTGACGTTCGCCCATTCCCGTTCGTTCCAATCCAATCCTGCCCCGATAGTCAAGGTGATCAGGGCGATTACCAACTGCGAAATGTCCGATGGCCGGACCGGTATGATGAAGAATATCAGCACCATACAGGCGATGGTAAGCAGAAGCAGCCGCACAAACCGAATCGACATACAGCGAGTCAGAGAGAATGTGAGCATGAATGCCGCCGCCGTCATGGCCATGATGGCGTAACGCATGATGTAGTAGATCGGCGTCAGATAGATCCACGGCAGAAACATCAGCGTCGATAGACACAGAATCGTGATTATCAGTGTTTTGGCGATTTTCTGTTTGTTCATTGCATAGAGGATTTTGTAGGGGCGAATCATTATTTGCCCTCACGGTTTTTGGAATTATTCAAGGGTAATTGTACCATGCTGCCGAAGAGGAGGTCGCTTTCGGGGAGGCGGCCGTAGTCGAAGCCTCCGCCGGGGGTGAAGGTCAGTTCGCCGAAATAGGCTTTGCCGTGTTCGAGATAGAAGTCGGCGCGCACGAACGGGAAAGGTTTGGTCAGCGTTTCAGCGTAGTCGAAAAGCTGGTCAATGCCGTCGGGCTTGGGCATGGTGAAGTCTTCCGGAGCCATTTTCCCCTGCCGGTTAAGGCGTTGCAGCTGCCAGTCGCGGTCGAAGAAATAGAACGCCGGTTTTTGCCCCTCTTCGCGCCCGATGCAGCAGAGCACATATTTCGCTTCCCCGTTGAAGCAATAGAATTTGTAGTCCACAGGCGAGTTCCCATGTTCCGGCTCGATGAATTTCTCGCAAATCAACAACTTTTCGGCCACATTGTATTGCGGTTCGGCAGCCAGAAGGTGGAATTTGAGCTTTTGGAAACGTTTCAGGTCGTGTATCGCTTTCTCTTTGTTAAGTTTGCTTTTGTCCGTGCAGACCACGTTGCCGCCGTTTCCGAAGTTCCATTTCAGCACGAATTTGTCGGGCAGCGTGTCCCAATCAATCTCCTCAGGATCGTGATAGGTGGTGATGACTTCTGTTAGAATATGCTCTAAACCATTGTCTTTTACGTAGTTGCGGACCGTCCATTTGTCAGCGCACTGCTTTACCAACGCATTGTCGTTGTAGTAGTGCAGCTTCATCCACTGGATTTTCTCATCCAGGGTCTTCGGGTTCTTCAGGTCGGGTTTTTGATGATGGCACAGCTTGAACAGCACATTGATGGTCCATTTCGGCGAAATGGTCGTCATCAGGTACCGGAACCAGATATTCGGGTTGGAGCGTATTTCCATAATTAAGAATTTTTTTTGCGGTGTAATAGGTTGGTAAGAATGTCGGTGTATGTTTGTAATCCCTCGATTTTCAGCAGTTTGGAGATGAGCAGGTAGAGGAGGACGTAAACGATGATTTGGATGAGCATGACAATGTATATGTTCAAGGACAGTATCTGACCTAATCCGTAGGTGAGCGCGCCGGCCGTGGCGGCCGCGAGAAAACAGGGGAGTACATCCCATAACTGTCTGAAAATGCCGTAGTTAATCAGCTTTTTGCTAACTAAAGCGTTGATAATGAAGCTGATATAAGAAACACTGGCGACGGCCCATAACAGACCGTAGATGCCGTATCGCATACCGAAGAAAATGAGGGCGATGCCGAGTGTGCGCTTGATGATTTGGACGACGAAATAGATTTTTCCTTTTCCCAAAGCCTTGATTACGTTTGTGTTAAGGGTATTCAACGTATAGATAAGGCCGGAGATGCAGAGGATTTGGAAGTAGGGGGCGGAGGTCTCCCATTTGGCGCCGTAGAGGAGGGTGACGAGCGGCAGGGCGATGATCATGAGCAGCATCATCATCGGGAAATTGACGAAAGAGAGGGCTCTGGTGCTCTTGCGCATCCCTTCGAGCAACCGGTCGGGGTCGTCCTGCAGCTTTGCAAATGCCGGAAAGGTCACGTCATTGACGATGGAGGAGAGCCCGGTGACCGGCACCTCCTCTAACTTCTTGGCCTGCATGTAGTAACCGAGGTTTCCGGCGGGGAATCGTTTGCCGATGATCAGTCCCTGCAGGTTGGTGTAGAGGGTTTCGGCCAACGAAGAGAGGAGCATGAGCCCGCCGAAGCTGAAAAGACTTTTGAGGGAAACGAAACTGAACTCCAAGGAGGGGCGCCAGTCGCTCATCTTCCAGAGCAACAGCACGTTGACGATGGCCGCGAGGATAGCGGAGGCCACCAAACTCCATGCGCCGTAACCGTGGAAGGCCATCGGGATGGCGATGAGTGTGCCCGCCAATGCCGCCGCCATGTTCCGGATGGCCAAGGCCCGGAAGTCCATTTGCTTCTGCAGCTGCGTGATTTGCACGATGGCGAACGATTGGATGATGAGGACGGAGCTCTGCACCCGCAGCATCGGCTGGAGGATGGGAAGTCCGTAGAAACGGGCCACCGCCGGCGCAATCGCGAACAGAATGGCGTAGAAAACGACGGCGAACACCAAATTCCAGTAGAAAACGGTGGAATAATCCAGATGGGAGGGATTCTTCTTTTGAATCAGCGCGGTGCCGAGACCACCTTGGATGAAGATGTTGGAGACAGCGAGAAAGATGGCTAACATCCCGATGCAGTCGAAATCCGCCGGCATCAGCAGTCGGGCTAACACGAGGTTGGAGAGGAAGTTGATGGTCAGCGTCCCCACCTTCCCCACGGCACCCCACATCATGCCGGAAACCGTTTGCTGCTTCAGGTTGTCGCCGTTACTCATAACTTATGGGTTGTCGGTGTTCGTTTTTCCTTCGGCAAAGGAGGTGAGGTACTCGAAAGCGGGCGTTAACCGGCCATTTTCCAGAATGGTGGCTCGTTCAATGACATCGGAATGTTTGCGTTCCAACAGGGGCGTGAACACATGTTCAATCAGCCGTTCTCCGAAAAAGGCACTGGTGTCGGCGGCGAGGGCGTTCGGGCAGGTGTCCACCGCCATGACCGTGATATCGCGCTCGGACGAGAACGGCGGCCTTTCCGAAGCAGTCTCCGGATCGTAGTCGTAATAGGGCTCGTCGTGCGTGGAGGCGCGCAGGGTGGATTGGATGCTGCCTTGGATGTCGCAGGAGATATCCCCGATGAAGCGGATCTTCAAATCGGGATCGGCAAGATTCTCAACAGTCAGATAGACAGGAGCTTGCGGATTCCAAAAGTGGGCGGCGACCAAAATGTCGGCATGTCTGCCCCAACGCATGAAGTCGCTGCGGTATTCGGAGGGGTGCTCGATGAAATCTGTCCAATCGAAAGGCCCGCAGTCGTGCCGTTTTACCAATCGGTCGGCATCGGCGGCACAGAAACTGAGCTTGCTGACGGACTTTTCAGAGAGAAAGTCTTCCTCAGAAAGACGTTCCGCCCCGATTTTTTCCAACAGTTCCTGCACCCCATGCGAGACGCGGCCGTTTCCGGTTACGAGTAGTTTAACGGCTGGCAACTCAATGCTTTGCAGAGCGTTCAGCAACTTTTCCATGGAGAAGAACCGATCGGGTTTCGGCAGTTCGTAGAGGCCGTGGCGCAAACCGTAGCCGCGCAGGGTATAGAAGGTGCCGACAAAACCGGCCCACCAGCCGAAAGCGCACAGACGCCGGTTTTGGTCATCGACCAGATACTCGTAATCCGAGAAGGTGATCTTTTTGGATATAAGAGCCTGTAACAGAGGAAGATTCGAAGATTGTTGTTTGGCGAAGTGGCCGAAGAAGAAGTAATGCTTGTTGGGAATCAGAGCCTGGATGTCCACCTCCTTGATGCCGAACAGCAGGTCGCAGTCATCGACACGCTCCCGTACCTCCACGCCGGCGCTCCTGTAGGCGTCGTCCGGGTAGGCGCGGGTGTCGCTGCTCTGCACCACGAACTCGTCGTCCGGATACCGCCTTTGCAGTTCCGCCACCTGCGCGGGGCTTAGCGCGACACGGTTATCCACCGGTGTCTTCGTTTCTCTAATCAGTCCGATTCTCATTACCTTCTGTATGTTTCAAGTTCAAAGTTCAAAGTTCAAAACAGCGTGGCAAAAATACAAAAAGAACCTTTAGATTACGCATTTTTCGACACAAGGGAAATACTAAAAACCGACTTTCTTCGTTCTGACATACTTTCGAATTAAAAGTGTATCTTTGCAGGTTTTAAAATAGTAAGGTAATAGAGCGAAAAAGTACTTCATGAGCAAGCAGAAAAACGGAACTTCCCGAGGAATATTCAACCCGAACAAACCGGGTTTCCACATATTGATGGCTATCGTGGTCACGGCGGTCATCTTTATATTTACCATATTGTTTCTCAGACTGTTCACCCGCCATGGGCGTGAGATTGAGATGCCCTCTTACGCGGGAAAGTCGGCCCAGGAGCTGACCCAGCATGGTCGGTCTGAAGGATTCGTGTTTGTGGTCAACGATGAGCTGTATGAGAACGGCGCGACCCCCGGCACGGTGCTGAAACAGAACCCGCTTCCGGGCGAGAAGGTGAAACGTGGCCGCAAGGTCTATCTGACGGTGGCCGCAGCTGAACCGCCAACCATCAAGATGCTGGAACTGAGGGATTTGTCACTTCGTCAGGCGCAAATCATGATTGAATCGCAAGGATTGGTGCTGGATCGCGTGATCGAAAAACCGAGCCCGTATGAGAATGTGGTGTTGGAGGTGCTCTACAAGGGTCACGCCATCGCGCAGGGCACTCCCATCAAGCAGGGGGAGAAAATCACCCTCGTGGTGGGCAAGAACATCGGCGACCTGCCTGACAGCGACAGTACCAGCACCGAAACGGCAGTGAATTAGTGAAAAACCATCTTAAACAACATAGTTTCAAATGATGAGATTAAAATTGAAAATCGGCATTCTGTGCCTGCTTTTGATTCCCTTTATCGGAAAATCCCAGGAAATGTTGACCGGTGTCGCGCAGAACACGGTTCTCGTGAAAGCCGCGAAGAAAGGTCTCCCTGTGCGTTCAGGAGAGACGGTTCGGTTGCCTTTCGTGGATGATTTTTCCAGCTACACCGGCTACCCCGACGCCCGTCTTTGGGAGAACAACCTGGGTTATGTCAATACCGGTTTCGCCGTCTATCCTCCTACCATCGGGGTGGTTACCCTCGATGCCCTCAATGCGTATGGACAGGTCTATTCGCACGCCGAGGCCACTCCTTTCCCGGCGGACACGCTGACTTCCAATCCGATACGTCTCGACAGCAATTTCCAACAACACCGTCAGATGCTGGTTGCCGACTCCCTCTATCTCAGTTTCTATTACCAGCCTGCGGGGGCCAGTAAAACCTATCCTGCGGGTGGCTGGCAGATTGTCGGCGACGCGCCCGAATATTCTGACAAACTGATTCTTGAATTCGGATACGCCACTGGGAATCAAGTGTTTGCCGGATATGAGTACGGCGAATACATCATCGGGGAGGGCGAATATTATCAGATCGGCGACACCATCGAAAATCCCTTTATGCCAGGCACTTACTACATTTTCGAGAGTGGCGCTTACCCAGGCGAGATCATTATGATGCCGACGGACTCCATTTTTGTGGACGAGTACATTTGGAACGAGGTGTGGTCGTCTCATGGTTGCAATGTGAGCGATTGGGTGGCCGAAAATCCGCTGGTTTACTTCAAGCAGGTGATGATTCCGATTACCGACCAACAGTATTTCCGGAACAACTTCCAATTCCGTTTCCGCAACATTGCGAGCCTCGACATGGATGCATGGACCTCTGCGAACATTGTGGGATGGGCCAGCAACTGCGACCAGTGGAACATCGATTACGTCCTGCTGGATGTCAACCGCCGTATCAACGACCTCTATCCGAATGATGTGGCGTATGTAACTCCTTCATCCTCAACATTGAAGGAATATCAGGCGATGCCGTGGAAGCAGTATCGTCCATCGGATATGATTACGCAGTTCCACAATGACCTGAGTAACCTCTCCAATTCGGTGAAGAATACGAACTATACGTTCAATATCGTCAAAAACCACGACCAGACCATCTATGTTTCGCCGTTGAACAACGAGAATGCGGAACCGTATTATCCGGTTCATGGTCTGCACGATGCCGAACACCATGTCTCGCCGCTGTTGGAAATGAATTACGAATATGACGGGGCCGACAGTGCGGTGTTCACCATCACCCACATTTTCAGCATGGTGGGTACTAACGATGACTGCCGCACCAACGATACTTCACGTTTCGAGCAGAAATTCTACAACTATTACGCTTACGACGACGGCACGGCGGAAGCGGGCTATTGTGTGCTCTCCACCATGGCGAATCCGCAGGCCTCCTTCGCCGTCAAGTTCACCCTTGCGGAGCCCGATACCCTGCAGGCGGTGCGGATGTGGTTCAACCATACGCTCAATGACGAAAATGTAGCGCCGTTCACCCTGATGGTCTGGGCCAATGATGGAATGTGCGCCGACGGGAGCGAGGGTCCGGGCACCGTACTGTACGAACTTCCGGCGCAACTGCCCGAGTTTGCAGACGATTACCTTGATTTCGTACCCTATTATCTGGAGGAACCGCTTGCCGTGTCAGGTACTTTCTATGTCGGTTTCCACCAGAACCACGATGTTCAGCTGAACATCGGTTTCGACCAGAACAACGATGCCCGCGGCAAGTTTTTCTACAAGACTTCTGCCCAGTGGTATCCGTCGTTCTATCAGGGCGCCCCGATGATTCGTCCTGTGGTGGGTAAGTCGTTTGACCATTCGGGGGTGACGCAACATGCACATTCCGGCATCCGTGTCTATCCGAATCCGACCACCGGTGTTATCCATATCCAAACGGATGATTATGAGCAGGATATGCAGTACAGAATAATGAATGTGTATGGACAGTGTGTGGAGACGGGAACGCTCTATTCTAACGAACTGTCGTTGGAGAGATACCCCAGCGGACTTTACTTTGTGCAGTTATTGTCTGGGAATCAGGTAGTTGTAAACGAAAAAATTATCAAACGCTAAATATGAAATTCAATTTAACCAGACCTTTGGTCTTTTTTGATTTGGAGACGACCGGCTTGAATGTCGGAAAAGATAGAATTGTGGAGATTTCGCTGTTGAAGGTCATGCCTGACGGTGAGGAGATCAGCCGCACGGAACTGATCAATCCCGGGATTCCGATTCCGGAGGAGTGTTCTGCCATCCACGGCATCACGGACGAGGATGTGCGCGACAAGCCCACGTTTGCGCAGATTGCCGATGACTTGATGGCGTTCATCGGGGATGCGGACTTGGCGGGGTTTAACTCCAACAAGTTTGATGTGCCGTTGTTGGTGGAAGAGTTCCTGCGTTGTGGTCGCCGCTTCGATTTACGCAACCGCTATCTCATTGACGTGCAGAACATTTTCCACAAGATGGAGCCGCGCAACCTCATTGCCGCCTACAAGTTCTATTGCAACGGCGATCTCACCGACGCGCATCAGGCCAGTGCCGATACCAAAGCGACCTACGAAGTGCTGAAGGCGCAGCTGGAGCGTTATGACGGGGTGCAATATACGGACAATCGTACAAAACGTACCTACGTCCCCGTGCAGAACGATGTGAAGGCGCTGAGTGCGTTCACCACGGAGCGCCAGACGGTTGATTTGGCCGGTCATATCGTGATGGATGCGAACCAGCGGCCGGTGTTCAATTTCGGCAAGCACAAGGGCAGACCTGTGAACGAGGTGTTCAAGACCGAGCCGGCCTATTACGACTGGATGATGAAGGCCGATTTCCCGCTCTACACTAAGGAGATCATCACGCAGATTTACCACGAGGTGTCGTTGGAGAAGAAGTTTGCGAGATAGCCTTTTGCAAGGTGATATAAGAAAAATCCCCGTCTGGACGATGCCGGACGGGGATTTTTGTTTGGGATTGATTCTAGATTATTTGTCCTCAAAGGAAATTTCTCCCGAGGGTCTTCTGTTCTGTTCTTTCTCCTTGCTTTTTTGGAGCTGCTTCTTCAAGGCGTCGATGGCGAGGTCAGTGGCCTCCTCAAAGGATTTGGCGGTCTTACCGGCGCGCGCATCGTAACCACGGATGTTCATACTGATGTCAACGGTCTTGTTCTCCGGCGCTTCGGTGTTCTCCAGTTTCAGGGCAACATCGGCACCCATGATGCCGTCGTGCAGTTTGTTCAGCTTCTCCACTTTCTCGGTGATGAAGTTTTCCAATTTCTGATCCGCTTTGAAGTGTACGGAATTGATGTTAATTTTCATAAAAACCTCCTTTTTGTTTATGAATTATGCTCTGGGATGAGCTTGATTGTAGATCGACTTGAGCTGTTCGATGGAATTGTGCGTATAAACCTGCGTGGCCGCCAAAGAGCTGTGACCCAGAATCGTCTTGATCGCGTTGAGGTCCGCCCCGTTGTTGAGCAGGTGCGTCGCGAAAGTGTGACGGATTACGTGTGGGCTTCGTTTGTCAATAGTGGTCACCATATCCAGATATTTTCGTACAATTCGATAAACCGCTTTCGGATAAAGCGGCTTCCCTTTAACGGTGACAAAGATATAATTATTTTCGGTTCCGTCGGAAAAAATTTTTTGCAAGTTTTCCAAGTACAATGTCAATAACTCTGACAGCCGATTGCCGAACGGAATGATGCGCTCTTTGTTTCTTTTGCCCAGCACTTTGACGGTATTGTCTTGAAAATGAATGTCTTGGATTTTGATGTTCAGGAGTTCCGACTCACGCATGCCAGTCGCATAGAAGAGTTCGAGGATGGTGCGGTCGCGAAGCCCTTCGAATGTTTCTTCGAAAGGAACGTCGTCGAAAAGATGTTCCATGTCGCGCTGTTCCACGTACTGCGGCAGCTTTTTGGCGATTTTCGGAGTGTGGATGGTGAGCGTCGGGTTGACCGTCAACTCTTTGATTTTCAATTTGTAGCGATAGAAAGCCTTTACCGCGCTGATCTTCCTTCCCACCGAGCGAGGCGACAAGGATTCGTCTTCCAACAGGGTGATGACCCACGCCCGGATGTCCCCGCTATGAACATCTTGCAGTTGATGAATTTCCAATTTCTCCTCCAAAAAGCCGAAAAACTGGGACAAATCCCCCTCGTAGGCGGTCACCGTGTGCGGCGACACCCGCTTCTCGTATTTCAGGTAGTCGATGAAGTCTTGGTAGGACATGGGTTATAGGGTTACACGGTTACACGATTACACGGTTAAAGGGTTAAAGGGTTAGGGGTAAAAAAAAAACAGGGATGCGTCCCTGTTTCTCGTGATTGTCAAAGCCTTCGTTATTCGTTTTCAGCAGCGCGGAGCTTCTGAACGTAGATGGCTTTGCGCAATTGCTCCCGTCTGATGACGCTCTTCTTGGTGAATTCCTGACGGGCGCGGATTTCTTTCTTCACGCCGATCTTGTCGAATTTCTTTTTCAGTTTCTTGAGCGCTTTGTCGATGGACTC
>JAGCVQ010000001.1 GCA_017962275.1 Bacteroidales bacterium | reverse complement strand
AGGCATCCTTATTTGCGTCCCAAGGTTTGCTGTTAGCCATATTTTATCTGTAATTGGGTAATGAAATTCAAACTTCAATGGCATTGAGAATCCTTGGTATCTCCATGCATTATCTGCGGAGCGGCTTGTTATTCCGTAATTCAAAGCAGCCGAAACTCCAAAGAAATCTGCAAAGTGATAGGAACACTCCAACCCCGCACGAAATCCGTAACGGAGCTTATCATAAGTGTCTGACGTAAGTTTTCCGTCTTCGAAAAACTGTAAATGATCAGGATGCACGAAATCCGCCTCCAGCGTATATCCGAAATGGAAACCGTTGAAGGGGCTGTCGTGCAAAACCGACTCTGACTTGATGTGAGGCGAACTTACGGGCTTTGGTGCCTCTGTCTGTGCGGGCGCGAAGGAGTTCAACCCCAAAAGCAGGAGGCCCGCCAATCCGTATTTTTTGATGCTGTCCATAGTGGAAATGTTTTGCTGTTCATACTGGATGACGCGATTTTCCAAAAAGGTTACAGTCTGGGCCCACATTTTTTGCAACGAATCGGGCGGCGTCTGCGCATCGGCGCCGTTCAGCTCGTAAAAAAGCTGCTTGAATTCCTCACTGTGAATGTAATCGGCAATGATGACGGTGTCCTGCACGCGCAACGTGTCGCGCACGTAAACCGTGTCGTGTACCACGTGTCGTTTCACCACGTACATGGTGTCTGTGTTCTGTGCGGAGAGACCTCCTATGGCACTGAATACGAATACGATAAGTGTTACGATAATCTGTTTTTTCATGGCTTTTGCATTAAATAGACCGTGTCTTTCACTATTGCGGTGTCACGGACCACAACCGTATCGTTCACCACAATCTCTTTGGTGACGACGATGATTTCGGGTTTGCTTTTCGCTTCGGGACGTTCCGATGGAGTGGTCGTTCCGAGCTCCTCTGCCTTTTTGTCGGTCACCCCAGTGCTGTCCGTGAGAACAGTGACGGGCGACTCAACTGGTGACTCGACATGCGATGTCGGTTCGGGCAACGGGCTGTGGTTCAGGGCGGTACGGGCAACCTGCCACGCACACACGCCGCCGGCCACGCCCGCGATAGTGGCGGTAGTCAGGGCCACGCGGTGGGCCGCCACGAAGATTCCAGCACTGGACGGTGCCTCTGCCGCCGCCTGTCGTATCTGTGTGGAAGAAAGCGGCTTCGCAGGCGCGTAAGTCAGCGAGGAGAGCCCGCTTCGGAACATCCGGTCGGTGCGGGCGGCCTCGGAATGTTGCAATAAGAATAGTAGTATCATGACAAAAACTCCCTTTTTTCGTTTTTCTTTCTCTTCGGCCATTTGGGTGAGCAGTTGCCGCAGCCGTTTGCGGGCGCGGAACAGCAGCTCTTTGGAGTTGGCGATGGAGATGTTCAGCAGGTCGGCGATGTAGGCATGTGATTGGTTGTCAATGACATAGAGGTTGAAGACGGTGCGCAGTCGGATCGGCAGCTGTTGCACCGCCGCGAGCAGTTCCTCTTGGGTGAAGTCCATCTCCCAAATCGGGGCTTCCTCCGCTGTGACATCCGGCGTTTCCTCCTCCACAATCGTCACGGTATTGATGCTTTCCCGCAGGTGCTGAATGGCGTGGTTCACGGTGATGCGCATCAGCCAAGCTTCGAAATTGCCAGTGGCGCGGTAGGTGTCGGAACGTTCCATCGCCTTGAGGAACGCCTCGTGCGCCAGGTCCTCCGCCAACGCCAAGTCATTGACATAGCGGTGGCAAAGCCCGATCATCCGTCCGATGTTGGCCGCATACATCCGCTCCCAAAATGCCGCATTCTCCATTTTTTCGCCTTGTTCATGATGATGACGCAAAAATAGCAAAAGGTTACACTAGTGGGGAAATTTTTTTTAATCTTACGGTATAGGTACGAAGAAGTCTGCCGGGTTCTTCAGATCCTCCACGGTCATACTCTTGCAGGCCACGATCCGTCCGTTTTTGATTTTCAGCACGGAGACGCCGTCGATGCCGAACGACATGCGGTCCAGCTTGTTGGTGGCATCGCACAGCAGATTCGGCACCTTCTCCCGAATGTTGGAAGGCAGCCTCTTCAAAGTTGAAGCGGAGACAAGCGTCGCTTGGTACTTATCCGTGATGAGGTCCAGATGCGCACTCAGGTAGTCGGTGGCCTGCTCGACGCAGTTCCGGCAGCCCGTCGGCAGGATGAACAGATATTCCCCGTCGCGGATCTCGAAATCCGGGAACGTCTCGCGCATGTATGCTTTGAAAAAACGGGAGTGCTTTTTCAAATCATTGGCGACCGGCTGCGCGACGAGAACTCCTCCGAACAGCAGCAATGTCAGTATTATACAGGTCTTTTTCATTGTATTTCAAAATCACATAACAGGTTTTTTCGTCATCCGACAACCGCTTGTCCATCAGCGCGATACCTTTCGGCACCACCATCATTTGGTATTTGCTCAAGCAGTCCGGCATGTCAATTTCCGCGATCTGCTGGAAATCGGAATTGAGCACTATCATCGACCACGGCTGGTCGTCAGAACTGTTGCGGGTGCCGTCTTTGTTCTCGTATGGAATCGGTTTGGCCACGATTATATAGTACAGATTCCGAAAGGCATCATAAACCACACCAATGTAATTTGTTCGTGCAATTCTCGTCCGACTTAATTCCGCATAGTTGTAAGTGTTCAGCGTGTCATAGTTTTCGTGGGCATGCTTCTGGTATTTGCTGTGGAAATAGTGCTGTTCCTGCGTGCCGTCACGGTGAATGACATAGATGGAATCTATGAAGTTATAAATCGCTACCACATCTGTGTCCCGGTTCATAGTAGAGATGTAGTTGTAATTGTCGTGCATAATCTTCTTGCTGCGGTGAACAGCTGGATATACGCCCAAGCCCTGAATCGGATTGAATTGACCGTCCTTGAACGAAAAAACGTGGAACATAGGGCGGGAGTAAAGTCTCAAACGCATATCGTACCTGTGGTAACTGGGAAGGTTCACCAGTCCGGTACAGGTAATCAACAAACCCGAGTCCGCTGAAACAGGCACATATTGATGCCAGCTCGAGGTGAAAGCATCCACGTCGTACCCATTTTCGTCCCATAGATTCATCTGTATGGTTTCTTTTACATCTGAATGACTGTTAATAAGATAGATGGTGGAATCCTGCGCCCGATGAAAAATCATATTGTCATGGTCAATCAGGATATAATGTTGAAGATAGTTCGGGGTATAGAATGTGGTAATTGGCTTTAGTCCGGCCACACAGTAGTTCAGTGCAATGCGCCCGTCCTTTTCAGAATGAAACCACGTGTTCACCTGCGTGCCCTCCGAGAAAGAGTAAAAAGATCGAACCATGTCCATGTCGTGCGGGATGGTGATGATGTCCAATTGCGACAGTTGCTGCGGATTCCCTTTTCCTCGTTTCTTGAGCTTGGTTTTCGGAGTGGTGATCTTCGCTCCGTCCTTCACGCAGCGCACACTGTAACCGTTGCACACCTGCCCAAAGCAGACATACGGGCACGGGTAGCTGATGCCGTCTATGTAACGACCCAAGGCGATACCATCATCGGAGAGCGATGAGCTCCACCAAAAGGACTCTTCGCCCACTTTGGCGTAGGCACCCCTGTAGAAGTAGCCGCTCCGTGGCGGACGCACAAACCGCTTGATTATCCGCATGTTTTGGGATGAAACGGGGATTCTGTTAAGGTATCTTTCGGAGGTGCAGCCCTGGGTCATGGCCGTCCATTCCGCATCGTCCGGCAGGTGCCAGCCGTCGGGACAGACACCTTGTACGTGGGCTGAGGCAGTGTCGGTCTCGCGCACCGTCGCCTCCCAAGTGTAGAGCAGCCCGTATTTCCGCACGGAATCCTTGCTGTTCCCGTAGTCGAAATAGTAAGCCCCAATCGTATCTCGGGTGGTCGCATCGCCCTTCGGAATCGGACTCCCATCGGCGTAATGCGTCGTCCGCAGGTTCTCCGCCATCCAGTGCATGCCGTTGATCTTCACCGTGCGGTAGCGATTCCCGTCACAGTCGCGCACGGTCGCACACGCGGAAAAGAGCAACGCGAAAGTCAGGAATGCGAGGAGGTTCTTCATTTTGGTGTAAGATACGCGGATTTCGGTTATCGGGGTCTGATTTTGAGTGCAAAAATAGAAAAAATGTAATAGCACACAGAAAAAAAGAATCTGTCAGAATGCACCGTGCTGGAAAACGCGAAATCTTAATAGTCTCTACATAAGCGTAACGAAGCTGAGCGCAGTGTGAAGCATGCAACGCGCGGTGTGGGATAGCGTGCCAGAGGCACGAAATCCTAATAACCCCACATAAGCGTAACGAAGTGGGGCGCAGTGTGGGGTGGCGATGCTCGGGGAGAAGGCGGCGTGCTGAAAGCACGCAACTAATCGTCCTTCAAAAAATAACGCTCGTCAATCACAATTCCATTTTCTACAAGAAACGCCCGGTACTCCTCTGCGAATGTAATCCGTTTGTGATGCTCTTTCTGTCGCATGATATAACTGATTATCGTATCCTTTTCACTTGCACTTTTGCTAAAACCGGCATATTCTCTCGCCCAACCATCGAAATCAGGGAAGTTCGCGTTCGCTTTCAGCCATTTACCGCTATCCGTCTTCACTCGTTGCACAAAGGAAGCCACCGTCAGCGTTGGCGGCAATGACACAAAAATATGAACATGGTCAGGCATACCCCCAATGCGATAGGTCTGGCAGTTGAGATTTCTTGCTATGCCATAGATATAGGCATATAGTTCGCGATCGTGCTCTATGGGGATTGTCGGTTTGCTACGGTAAGTGCGGAAAACGATGTGGTAAAAAGATTGTGTATAACTCATAAGTTGATTATTTGGTTTTCGTTGGTTTTTGTTGCGTGCTTCCAGCACGCCGACGACGCGGGTTCCGCTTCAACCCCACACTGCGCGACTTCATCGCTTAGTGTGGGGTTATTAGGATAGCGTGCTTCCAGCACGCCGAGGTTCACTGTTTCGCATACGCCTCCACTATCGCAATGGTTGTCTCCACTGCCTGCGGACTTTTCAGAATGGTCGCTAACATATAGAGACCTTTTTCTGTGAAAGCTTTGGGCTTTGAGGGTGAATAGCGGATGTTTCCGAGGTTATCAAAAATTTTGACAACCTCATCTCTTTCGGACTGGACGAGTTCAAAGACGTACCCTTCGGGGAACTTCTCTGGATTGTTCTTTATTGCCTGGTTCACTTCTCGCGTTTCCACGCCATAAAGCTCTGTCACATGATTTGCCAATATCACCTGCTGATTTCTGAGGGTGATGATCTTGTTTTCAACCTCTACAATGTTTGTCATAATACCTTATTTTGATGATTATATTTCAGTTTTCTCCCCGTTCCAGTTTCTCAACCCGTTCCTTCAACGCGCGGATTTCATCGTCATTCTCCCGTTTCACCGAGTGCTTGAACTTGAACATCGCCAAGTTCAGCTCAAAGGAGGTCTCGCTGCTCTGGACCGGTAACACGTCCGTCAGAAGATCCTCCACCAACTGACCGCCGCGCTGCAGCAACGTTTTCTGCTCCACGGAGTTCTCCTCTTGCTGCGGAACCTGTATGATAACTCTCGACAGCTCCTTCAGTTTCGCATACGCCTCCACGATGGCGATAGTAGTCTCCACTGCCTGCGGACTTTTCAGAATGGTCGCCAGCATATAGAGGCCCTTTTCGGTGAAGGCTTTCGGAGACGTGGTTGAGTGTTTCTGTCTGTTGAACCGGTCAAAAATTTTGACCAGTTCTGATTTCTCCACTTCGCTCAATTCGAAAATGTATCCTTCGGGAAACTTCTCTGGATTGTTCCTTACCGCTTGGTTGATTTCTTTGGTCTGCACGCCGTACAGTTCCGCCACATCGGAATCCAATATCACCTGCTGATTTCTAAGGGTGATGATTCTGTTTTCAACTTCTAAGATGTTCGTCATAACACTTTATTTTGATGATTGAATTAATTAAATTTCCATCCGCAAATATACAACGAAAAAAAGCCTTTGTCAAGAGTTTTGTGATATTTTTTTGTTCTTGACAATCAGCCTGTTATAAAATATATATTAACTATTCAGCCTTGAATAGTTAATTTTTAGGGTCGGATTTCGCAGGATTTGGGGGACCCGACGCGAGAATGTTGCAAAATGTTGTGATTTCGTCACCTGTCAACAACCATGTGACCACACGATTACGTACTGTTCCTTTACAAACACCCAATTGCCGCGCTTTTTTTCCATCAAGATAGTTCCTCCTCTATTTTCACCATGACATGTGTATTCCACGATGGCGAACTTTCGCGAAGGGGAGAAAATAATCTTATCTATGGTAAAAAAAGGACGGATACGCCAACCTGAAAAATAACAAGGATTGATATCGCTTACATATTTCCGAAGGAAATGCCCGCGATTCGACGATTCTTTATATTCAGCCGGGAGCTCGAAGGATTGTAAATCCCCCTCGTCGATATCCTCATCTGTGATGTCGGGGAGATCGGTTTTCAGCGGGGACAAGTGAAATGTGGTAAAAAAATCGTTCACTAATTGTTCGTAACCGTCTGTCAAATAAACGGTTGTAACGCCATCCAGCAATAGATTCGGTCGGAATGCCACAGCGGAGTCCACCACCGTGAAACTCAAATCGTAGGGGATGACGCTATCTCTGAAAAAACGATTGCTTTGCTGTAAATAGCCGACTTTCTCGATTTGGCTCTGCACGACGAGAAACGGGGTTTCAGACAACGAAACGTGCCATCGCTTCAGTATTTCTGGCTGACACACAGCGGCATACACCTTGTACGCCTCCTTCAACCAAGGGTCGGAGGCCTCCGCTTCATTAGGTGCCAACTCTTGATTCCAGTTGTCAAAGAACTGGCTCAGCAGCTCGTATGAGTCTGTGCTGTAAGCCCTTTCCAACAAATCCGCCTGCCCCACCCCTTGCGCGATAGCCATCCTAGGAGACAACACCGCGGACAACAGCAACGCGAAAGCCAGAAATGCGATGAGTTTTTTCATTTTGGTATAAGATTCAAGGGCTTCAGTTGTAGAAGCCTGATTTCAAGTGCAAAAATAAAAAAAATGGGAATTGTAGAAAGAAAAATATTATTTTTGCTGCAGGAAAAGAAATGTAAGCAGCATGTCAAAAACAATAGAGAATACGATTTCCGTTGATGAGTTTTTTGATGAATTGATCTCCTTGATTCGTTCTGATTATGAAAACATTTGAGGTCAGTACCATTCAGAATTCACCGTGCTGAAAGCACGAAATCCTAATAACCCCATACTAAGCGACGAAGTCGCGCAGTGTGGGGTTAGCGATGTACGGCGCACGGCGGCGTGCTGAAAGCACGCTACTACTTTCGTTGGTTTTTGTTGCGTGCTTCCAGCACGCTGATTACGCGGGTGTCGCCGCAACCCCACACTGCGCTCCACTTCGTTCCGCTGATGTGGGGTTATTAGGATAGCGTGCCTTCAGCACGCCAACGTCCATTCGCAAATATACACCCAAAACGAGCCTTTGTCTTGGATTTCAAGCATTAACAATTATCTCTGTCGCCTGATCACTGTTCACTGTTCACTGATCACTATTGTCTATTCCCTTTTGCCTAAAAATCAATGATGATACGGCTCCCCCTTCAGTATCGTGCACGCCCGGTAGAGCTGCTCGGCGAAGATCAGGCGCACCATGATGTGCGGGAAGGTGAACTTGGAGAGGGCTAACTGTACATTTTGGCGGGCATAGACCGCGTCGGAGAAGCCATACGCGCCGCCGATGACGAACGTGAGCGTCTTCAACCCCGAGTTGGCACGCTGCTGGATGAACTCCGCGAACTGCATCGAAGTCTTTTCTTTGCCGCGCTCATCCCACAAGACTACGTATTCGTCCGACTCTATCTTCTTGAGAATCAGTTCCCCCTCACGCTTCTTCTGTTCCTCCACCGGCATGGATTTGGCATTCTTCAAATAGGGAATCGCCACCATCTCGTAAGGAAAATAGGCGGAAATTCTGCCCGCATAGTACCGGATGGCCTCATCGAAAATGTCGCCATCGGGTTTGCCGATCCAAATCAATTTCACTTTCATTGTTTTTTTCGAATATAAGAGGTGGGACGTTAGAGGTTGGGGTTAATGATTCAAGGCAAAAGGGAATGGTAGAGACGGGGCGCGCCCCGTCTCTACAACGGTCTATGTCGGATTATTCCTCTAATGAAATCGGGAAAATGATGTTATTGTTCAGCATACACTGCGCGCAGACGTTCAATTCGCCGTGCAGACGGTGCTGCACCATGTTGCTGAGGCGGTCACGGAGGGCTTCGATGGCCACGTTCTGCACAATTTCGTTGGCGAACGCGAACATCAACAGCCGGTTGGCGGCTGCTTCGCCGATACCGCGGGTGCGCAGATAGTAGAGAGCCTCCTCGTCCAATTGTCCCACGGTGGCGCCGTGACTGCACTGCACGTCGTCGGCGTAGATCTCCAGGAACGGCTTCGTGGTGACGTGCGCCTTGTCGGTCAACAAAAGGTTGCGGTTGGTCTGGAAGGCCGCCGTGCGCTGCGAATCAGGCGCGACCAGGATGTGTCCGTGGAAGTTCGCCATCGCCTCATCGTCCATAATGCCCTTGTACATTTGGTAACTTTTGCAGTCGGAAGCGGCGTGGTTGATGAAGATGTGGTTGTCGCAAACCTGCTCTTTGTCAACGAGATACAGGCCGTACAACTTCGCTTCCGCCATCGTCTCGTTCAAGTTCACGTGGAAAGTGTTGCAGATGTAGCCCGCGTTGAACGTGATGGCCGTGGAGGTGAACGTCGAGTAGCTCTTCTGATGCACAAAAACGTGGTTCAGCAGCATGGAATCCGCATCCTTGTTCTCGGTCTTATAGTAGTGCAGATGCGCGTTCTCTCCCAAGTAAATCTCGGACACGATATTGGAGAAGGTGTTTTCCTTTTGGATGGAGTCATCGCATTGAATGACAGAGAGTTCCGCATTGTTACCCAACACGATTAGATGACGGTTGTTGACCAACAGCGGGTCGATGGTATTCATCAACGAGACAATCTGCATCGGTTTCTCAACCTTCACATTGTCAGGAATATACACAAAAACACCGTCGTTGAAAAGGGCTTCGTTAAGCGCCACCAAACCGTTCTCTTTCTCCAAGTCGGGATGTGCCAACAACGGCAGCACCAAGTCGGGATATTGACGGATAGCGGCCAGCAGACTGCCTGTAATCACGCCCAGTTCGTCAATATTAACTGTTTGATTATCAGAGATAAACCAACCATTGCTAACAGGCAACACGGTCGGGTGAAGATCCTGCACGCGACATTGGAAATACTCCGCCAACGGACGATAGGGATCGGGTTGCAGCTTCTGGATGTAATCGGTGCGAGCTTTCTTGTTCAGCACCGACTGCTGCCAACCTTGTAAACGCTTGTCGGGCAGCTCTTTCTGCAAAAAAAGAGACATCGCTTTCTGACGGAGGTCGCGGATGGCCGCCTGCCCACCGTCGGGATATTGCGCAGCATTCTGCTCGAAAAGCCGCTGGATGAATTGTGTGAACGCTCTCATAACTTGCCCTGTTCGTATTCTTCCTTAATCCAATCGTAACCGCGCTCCTCCAGTTCGAGGGCGAGCTCTTTCGGACCCGATTTCACGATTTTGCCATCGAAAAGCACGTGTACCACGTCGGGAACGATGTAGTCCAAAAGTCTCTGATAGTGAGTGATGACGATGATGGCCTTGTCTTCGCCGCGCAGGTGGTTGATGCCGTTGGCCACCACCCGGAGCGCATCGATGTCGAGGCCGGAGTCGGTCTCGTCGAGGATGGCGAGATAGGGATCGAGGAGCGCCATCTGGAAGATTTCGTTGCGCTTCTTCTCGCCGCCGGAGAAGCCTTCATTCACGGAGCGGTTGCTGAGTTTGTCGGTGAGCTCCACCACCTTCTGCTTCTCGGCCATCAGTTTAAGGAACTGGGCGCCGTTGAGCGGGTCGAGGCCGCGGTATTTGCGCACCTCGTTGAGGGCGGTGCGCATGAAGTTGGCGATGCTCACACCGGGGATTTCCACCGGGTATTGGAAACCGATGAAAACGCCTTCGCGGGCGCGGTCCTCAATGGAGAGGTCGAGCAGGTTTTTGCCCTTGAACCAGACATTTCCCTGCGTCACTTCGTAGCCGCTCTTGCCGGCAATCGCCGACGCCAGCGTGCTCTTGCCCGTGCCGTTCGGGCCCATAATGGCGTGTACTTCCCCCGCTTTCACCTCCAAATTCACGCCTTTCAATATCTCTCTATCCTTGATGGATACGTGTAAATCTTCAATCTTAAGCATATTCAAAAATTAGGGCGCAAAGGTACGATTTTTTTGCAATGAGTATATACGTACATGCCGATGAGTAATGAGTCACACTGTCTCACCTATGTGAGACACACTGTCTCACATATATGAGACACACCGTCTCACATATATGAGACACACCGTCTCACGTATATGAGACACATTATCTCACTATTGTCATGAACCGATGATTATATACTCGTGTGCCGATGACTAATTTACCACCATCCCTTGTTTCAATAATATTACATTAGGCGCGACGATGCACGTGGGCACGCCGGCAAAGGGGAAATCGCGGGTGCCGGTTGCGCCGGGAACCCGCATCATGATGGGAAAAGCTTCCTGTTTATCAGAAACATACAGGATATTTTGCAATAAATCGAAGTTGGGACTCAACATCCGGGCATCCACAATCGGAATCTCTTCGCCAGTATGGACGTTCACAAGATAACACTGCATCAGCTGCATATACGGTGCGGACTTACCTTTTATAACATTCCGCATGTCAGCATTATAGACTTGTCGGATGATGTATGCATAGCTATAGCCCTGATTTTTGGCCTCCTTGAAGAGCTGCTGTTTGAGCTTTTTGTGCGAAACGGTGGCTTTGTGCGTAAAGTCGATGCGGGAGGCGCCGCGTGTGGCGAAACATCCTTCGTTATGGATTGCCAATTGCTGGAATCCGTTGCTGTAAGGCGTTGATTTCGTGACGTTTCGGTTACCCATCAGCGAAATCAGCTCGCCGTTTCGGATGATTTCGGTCTCCTGAGCCTCCACTCCCTCGGCATCCGTCTTTTCATGACGGACGAAAGCGGATTTGTCGAATTGATCGCCGCTTTTGTTCGCCGTCACGGAAATCTTCTTCGAAGTGATAATCTTATCCAGCTGGTTTTCAAAGGATTGACCGTCGGTTTTGACAGACATGAGCGATTCACGGTGCGCCATCAAATTAGGCGTTCCCTCTAACAAAGTGGAAGCCAAGATTTGCCCGACCGCCTCGCCTTCAATCAATATGGGCCCGACGTAAAGGACGTGGGATTGATACCGCTTGTCTCGCACTTCTTGCAGATGTTTGGCGAAGATATCAATCTCATTGTGAATACGTTGAGATGAGAAAAGCGAATCCACGGAGGGAAAGAACAGGGTTTTGGCATCGCTGTATTCCACAACCTTGTCAAACTCCGATGCAGGCTGACCAAGCTCCAACGCCCCGTAAATCTGCACCCCGATAACCGAAACCGGGCGGCTGTAGGTCGTCTTTTCGCTGTTCCAGAAGTAAGCGTTGCCCAACATTATATATATATTGACACCGGAGCGGCTCAGGCCATCGTGCTTGGCAAGTGCGGCGGAGGCATCGCAGGCGAGGTGCTGCAAATTGTTCATCGTGGGATAATCAAACGTGCACTCGTCATCTGTCTGCGTGGCGGGTGCATACGAACGGTCGGGCAAGGTGCGGGATTCCGGTGTGGGCAACAAGGCCTGCTTGGTCTTCCATTGTTTGAGCGCTTTTGGGTATTCAGCGTCCGCCGCATCCCGGAATTCTTCAGCAAAAGTACTATAGTTGTTGAAGGGCAGCGGATAGCTTTCAGGCGGGGTTACGGTTTCCGCCACATTCTCATTATTGAAACGGTCGTCGCCCAGCAGCAATCTCGGAACAAACTGTCGGACAGGCTTTTCGTTGACATAGAACACGCTGCCTTCGGAAGCTTCGACCGTGAAAATTCGTGCATCCGTCATCAAAAATTCCTCGTAATAGGGTGCGGTTTCATCTCCGATTTTCAGGTGTTCCACGTCCGTTTCCCATTCTTGTTGTGCCGATTTTGTGAAGACTTCCATCGTGGACATGGGCGTATTGGATGCCGTTATCGTAGGGTACCGAACGATTCTTTGGGGGTGGAGCGTTTTATGTTGCGGTCTTACTTCAACATTGCCAAAAAGCAGTGCCGGTGCGGAACCGCAGGTCATCAAGTCGTCTTGCTGACTATGACACGTAATAGCCACATAATCAGCATCTTCCCCAGCCACCAATACGTTGCTAAGCCATTGTTGTTTGCTGCCGGTCAACAGCACATCGCGCACCATTTCATCCGGCTTGCTATGGTTTGGATAGATTTTATAACAGACTGTTGGATAGAGTGTTATCACATCATCGGTATCGCAACGTACCTCCACCTCCTTCACATACAAGGCATATTCCAGCGACTGCATTTTTGTTTCGCGAGACAAGGCCTCCAACAACTGATTGTCATTCAGAGGCTTGTCGGATCTAAGGAAAAGATTGGACTGCCGCGGAGAGGGCAACCGACTGTTACCCCGGGCATTGCCGTAGGATTCGTAGGCATCGGGTTGCTGCGTACGCGAAGAAAGCATTAGCGGCCGAAGCTCACCGTGATCAATGTGGTCAACGGATTGTCCCATAGTCCCTTCGTCATCGTATAAATAGGAACCGCCATGATAATTCTTGTAGTAGGATGCCAATGTGATAGGATTAGTATATACGGAAAAGGATTCCGGCAGTATCTGTTGCCCGATTCTGTTGCGTAAATAATTGTCGTTGGGATTCTCCAAATCATGTCCTAACAGATTGTGAATCAATACCGAAGAAGCTTGCGGAGAGAGTAAGACAGGACAGCTTGACGAACCGCATTTTTCAGCTCGAACCAGATGAGAGAACAGCATTTCCATCTCCTCCATTTCGGTACGAAGCACATCCCCATCCGGAAGCTGGTCGGGAAAAAATGTATAATGTTGTCGCTCAATATGTTCGGGAACACCATCCAGGGTCAAGCCTCCTACCCGTAAGGTCAGCAAGGTGTTTTCATCGTTTTTTACAAAGTAACTTTTCTCGCTGTTAACCAGATACTTGCGAATTGACTGATAACGAATGTTAGCGGATTTTTCCCTTAAATCCAATTCTGTAGAAGCCGTGCTGTGTTCAAGATTCCGTATCCAAAGCGTCTCATTCCAGTGCGACTCCCTGTCAACGGGCGTTGCATAGTATCCATCTCGATCATTGGACATATAGAGAAACTTTTCAACATCCTCATCTCCAACGAGAAACCTTTCCGCGACTATATTATCAGTGTATCGATCCACAGCCTCTTGGTACGCCTCTCGGGTCTCCTTCCGAAGAATCTTCCGGACCAAAGCGGGATTCTCATCTAAAGGCAGCGGTATCTGCTTGACGTAAGGGGTTTTGTAGGTGAGATAGTGGTAATTGTCCGTTTCAGGTTTTCCCACTCGCATCTCGATGGTCAAAACAACCGATTTCGAGGTGGAATTGTCATAAATCTTCCCGAAATTGGCCGAAATGGAATGCTCCGTGGTCTCGTTGACCCGGTAAGCCATGAAATAGGGACGAACGTTTGTCTGCTGCAGCGAATCGTACTGCTGTTGCAGTTCGGAGCGCAAAAGCTGCAAGAACTCGTCCTCTTCCGGCGTACTTTGCGCAAAAACAGCCGTGCCGCCTACCCAAAGCAGCGCGTAACAAAGAAACCGCAATAACCAGACTTTTGGGCAGGAGGACATGGGAACAGTTAAGAGTTAAGAGTTAATAGTTAAGAGTTAATAGTTTAGCGTGATTTGAACCTGAAATTTGAAACTTGGGACCTTATCTGAAGATTGTGCCTTCGCGATCCGGACTTACCGAAACGATAGAAACCTTCGTATTCGTCTTATCCTCAATGAATTTGATGTAATCCTTGAAGGTTTGCGGCAGGGATTCGTAAGTTTTGCAGTCGGAGATGTCCTCTTTCCAGCCGGGCAGGGTGGTATAGACGGGTTCGATCTCCACGTCGGTGGCGGAGGGCATCCGGTCGGTAAGCTCGCCGTTCACGCGATAGGCGGTGCAGACTTTGATTTCGTCGAGTTTGTCGAGGACATCGGCTTTGGTGAGCGCGATGTCGGTGACGCCGTTGATCATTAGGGCGTACTGGAGCGCGACGAGGTCGAGCCAGCCGCAACGTCTTGGTCTTCCGGTGGTTGCGCCGTATTCGTTACCTTCCTTGCGGAGGAACTCGCCCATCTCGTCGAAGAGTTCCGTCGGGAAGGGACCGCTGCCCACGCGGGTGCAGTAGGCCTTCACGATGCCGAAAACGCGGCCGGCGTAGTGCGGGGCCAAACCGAGACCTGTGAACGCTCCGGCGGCGATGGTGTTGGAGGATGTCACGAACGGGTAGGCGCCGAATTCCACATCCAACAGTGTGCCCTGGGCACCTTCTGCCAAGACGGATTTTTCGTCTGTAAGATACTGGTGTACAACGTATTCACTATCAATAAACGTGAATTTGCGAATAGTCTCTAACGACTTGCGCCATTTCGCATCCAAATCGGCGAGCATAGTCTCATAATCGAAATGGAGATTCTTGAGCATCTCGATGTGCTCATCGATTTTCTGGCGGTATTTGGCCTCGAAATCAGGCGATTCGAGGTCGCACACGCGCAGCCCCGAACGGGCGGTTTTGTCGGTGTAGGTCGGTCCGATGCCCTTGAGCGTGGATCCGATTTTCTGGTTGCCTTTGCGGGCCTCCTGCGCGGCGTCCAGCAGTTTGTGCGTGGGCAGAATCAGATGCGCCTTGCGGGAGATATAGAGGTTGTCGGTGGGGGTTAAACCCATGTCAATCAGCGCGTTGATCTCTTCTTCGAAAATAATCGGGTCGATCACCACGCCGTTGCCGATGATGTTGACTTTGCTTTTGTGGAAGATGCCGGAGGGGATGATGTGCAGCACATGCCGGTGTCCGTTGAATTCCAGCGAGTGGCCCGCGTTGGGACCGCCCTGGAAGCGCGCGATCACGTCATATTTGGGTGTGAGCACATCCACGATTTTGCCTTTGCCTTCGTCGCCCCATTGCAGGCCGAGCAGAATGTCCATTTTCATATTTCCGTTGTTTGAAAAACGGGGCAAAGATACGATTTTTTTGGTTCCAAGTTCCAAGTTCAAGGTTCAAGGATCAAGGTTCAAAGTGGGGTTTGATGTACTCTGTGTTTCAGGTTTCAAGTTTCAGGTTTCAAACTTTTGACGCATATCGGGGCAATCGATGACGAATCCTCCGAAATCCGTCATTTTAAATTAACTATTAATAGTTAAATTTGTGGTAAACAGTTAGTTTCCAAGGAAATATTTTTCTGATTTTGGGCTTGGAACGATTGAAAAAAAGCGTACCTTTGCCCCCTGAAATCATTAAACCTGACAAGAATGGAAAAAGAAGAAATTAAAAACAATGTGAATGCGGAGAAACTGAAAGTGCTCAACTCCACGCTCGAAAAACTCGAAAAAACGTTCGGAAAGGGCTCCATCATGCGTATGGGCGAGACGCACATCGAGGAGATGGATGTCATCTCCACCGGCTCGATCGGCCTCGACACGGCATTAGGTGTCGGCGGATTCCCAAAAGGCAGAATCGTAGAGATTTACGGACCCGAATCCTCCGGTAAGACCACGTTAGCCATCCACGCCATCGCGGAGGCGCAGAAGCAGGGCGGTATCGCAGCCTTCATCGACGCGGAACACGCCTTCGACCGCTTCTACGCCGAGAAACTGGGTGTCAACACCGCCGAACTGCTGATTTCGCAGCCCGACAACGGCGAGCAGGCCCTTGAAATCGCCGACAATCTCATCCGCTCCGGCGCCATCGACATCATCGTCATTGACTCCGTGGCCGCCCTTACCCCCAAGAGCGAAATCGAGGGCGACATGGGTGACTCGAAAGTCGGTTTGCAGGCACGTTTGATGTCGCAAGCGTTGCGCAAGCTGACCGCAACCATCAATAAAACAGGCTGTTGCTGTATCTTCATCAACCAGTTGCGTGAGAAGATCGGCATCATGTTCGGCAATCCCGAGACGACCACCGGCGGTAACGCGCTGAAGTTCTACGCCTCCGTGCGCCTCGACATCCGCCGCCAGACCCAGATCAAGGACGGCGACACGGCCATCGGTAACCACGTGAAAGTCAAGGTGGTGAAGAACAAAGTCGCGCCTCCGTTCCGCACCGCCGAGTTCGACATCATGTTCGGCGAGGGCATTTCCAAATCGGGCGAAATCGTGGACTTGGGTGTCGAATACAATATTATTAAGAAAGCCGGCTCGTGGTTCTCATACGGCGACTCCAAGCTCGCACAGGGCCGCGACAGCGTGAAACAGCTCCTCAACGACAACCCCGAGCTTTCCGACGAGATCGAGGCCAAGATCCGCGAGGCGATTAAGGAAAACATGAAATAATGAAAAGAATTATCTCCTGCCTGCTAATACTGTTGTTACTCCTCGGTTACGGCTGCCATAACAAGAACAAGTATGCCGACCTGCCGCCGGAGCTGGCCGAACTGTGCATGAACATCGACAAGCATCCCAAAAAGTCCGAAAATTATTACAAGCGGGCGAACTACTACTACCTCAACAAGGAGATAGACAAGGGTATCGCCGACATGCAGACGGCCATCCAGCTGCAGCCCGACAGCAGCAAGTATTACGTGATGCTCTCCGACCTCTACTTCGCGCAGCACGAAACCGACTTGACGGAGGAGATGCTGCTGAAGGCCATCTCCAAGGATGAGGAAAACAACGAAGCACGATTGAAACTCGCTGAACTGCAATACTATACACGTCAGTACGAGGATTGCGGCAAAACCCTTGACGAGGCGGTGCAACGGCATCCCCACAATCCGAAAGCGTATCTCATCAAAGCCTTCATGCTCAAAGATATGCAGGATACGGTCGGCTATCTGCGTATGCTTCAGTTAGTTATCGACCAAGATCCCCGCGAGGTCAAGGCCTACAGCGAGCTTGGTTACTTCTACCAGCAGAAAAACGACCCCATCGCCATTTCCTATTACCAGAACGGTCTGAAAGTCGATCCCAACAATGTGGAGCTTCACTACAATCTCGGCAAGATGTTCCAAGATATGGACAAGTTGGAAGAGGCGGAACAGGAGTACAAGACGGCAATCGGTATTGACTCCACCCATATTCCATCACTTAACAATTTGGGTTACTTGTATTTAGATGACAGTCTTCGCAAATACAACGAGGCAGTGGATCTATTTACGCAGGTGCTGCAGATCAACCCGAAGTTCGTGTACGCCGTCTGCAACCGGGGCGTAGCCTACGAGTATTTGGGCAATTACGTCGCCGCCCGCAAGGACTACGAAGAGGCGTTGAAGCTCTCCACCAACTTCGAGCCGGCTATCAAGGGGTTGAACCGTTTGGACAAACTGCAACGTTAACCGCCATGAACGAGAATTTAGATCCCACCAAACAGCATCTGTCGGCCTCGGACAAAGAGTTCGAACGTGCGATACGCCCTGCGCAATTCACTGAATTTCAGGGACAACAGCAGGTTTTGGAAAATCTGATGGTCTTCGTTCATGCCGCGAAAGGGCGTGGGGAGGCGTTGGACCATGTATTGTTACACGGCCCTCCGGGATTAGGCAAGACCACCCTATCGCACATCATCGGCAACGAGATGGGCGTGAACGTGCGCGTCACCTCAGGGCCGGTCATCGACAAGCCTGGCGATTTGGCAGGACTGCTCACCAATTTGGAGCCTCACGACGTGCTCTTCATCGACGAGATTCACCGACTTTCGCCCGTGGTGGAGGAGTACCTTTACTCCGCGATGGAGGATTACAAAATCGACATCATGATCGACAGCGGTCCGAGTGCGCGAAGCGTGCAGATTACCATCAACCCGTTCACGTTGGTGGGCGCAACCACCCGGTCGGGTCTGCTGACGGCACCGCTGCGGTCGCGTTTCGGCATCAACCTGCGTCTGCAATACTATGACACCCAGACTCTTGGCAACATCATCAAACGGTCGGCCTCCATTTTGGACATCCCGATTGACGAGGATGCCGCCTACGAGATTGCCAGCCGCAGTCGTGGCACGCCGCGTATTGCCAACCTGCTCCTGCGACGTGTCCGTGATTTCGCGCAGATCAAAGGCGACGGCACCATCACGCTGCCCATCACGCAGGTCGCCCTCACCGCGCTGAACGTCGATCAGCACGGCTTGGACGAAATGGACAACCGCATCCTGAACACCATCATCGAGAAGTTCAAGGGCGGTCCGGTGGGTTTGAGCACCATCGCCACGGCGGTGGGCGAAGACCCCGGCACCATCGAAGAGGTTTATGAGCCGTTCCTGATCCAGGAGGGCTACCTCATGCGCACCCCCCGCGGCCGCGAAGCCACGGATTTGGCGTTCAAGCATTTGGGGAAGTCGAGGTATGTGTCGGGACAAGGGGAGCTGTTCTGAGTTCCAGGTTCAAAGTTCCAGGTTCCAAGTTCCAAGTTCAAAGTTCAAAGTTCCAGGTTCCAGGTTCAAAGTATGTCGAAAGCGCAAAAGTTTGAAGATTTAACCATTTTTCAGATGGCGCGAGACTTGTGCAAAGAAGTATATCGTATCACCAAAGAAGGGGAATTCCATAAAGATACGAGATTTGTGCAACAGATACATGCTTCAGCAGGTTCCGTGATGGACAATATAGCAGAAGGGTTTGAGCGTGATGGTAACAAAGAGTTCGTCAATTTCTTGTATATTGCCAAAGGTTCCTGTGGAGAAGTCCGAAGCCAAATAATCCGTGCATCTGACGTGGGTTTCATAGATAACGAAACTGCAAAATGCCTTTACAATGACTGTATGACGCTTAGCAAGGCAATTTCATCTTTTATTAAAAGTATCAAATCAAGTAACTATCGCGGTTCCAAACACCTTGAACTTTGAACCTTGAACCTTGAACTTTGAGCCATAAATGGGTGTTGAAAAAAAATTCCCAACCCCAATATGGTTGATATTAAAAAAAGTGTATTTTTGCCGTCCAATTTTAACGACTGAAAAAAATAGAAGATATTATGAAAAAAGACATCCATCCGAAGGAGTACAGAACCGTGGTTTTCAAGGACATGTCGAACGATTACGCGTTCCTGACCAAGTCAACGGTTAACACGAAAGATACGATTGTTTGGGAAGACGGAAATGAATATCCGCTCGTGAAATTAGAGATTTCCAGCACCTCTCACCCCTTCTTCACCGGTAAGATGAAGTTGGTGGACACCGCTGGTCGTGTGGATAAATTCCGCAACAAATATGCCCGCCATTTTGAAGCTGGCAAATCCAAATAATCCATTTATTTTGTACTTTTGCTGACCTTTTTTGTAGCCCGAAAAAGGTCAGTTTTTGTATTGTAACCTCTTGAAATGATTAAAGATATATTTGCCGCTGGAGGATTTTTGAACGCCGAGTCGAACGTGATTCCCATACTCTCGGCGGAGGATGAGCTCAAGCTCAGCCAGGAGGAACTGCCCTTGGTGGTGCCGTTGCTGCCCATGCGCAACACCGTGCTCTTCCCGGGCATGGTCATCCCCATCACCGTGGGGCGCGAAAAGTCGCTGCGCCTTGCCCGCGAATGCTCCAACTCGGATGAGCCCATCGGCGTGGTGGCACAGAGAGACAACAGCGTGGAAGACCCCACTATCAAGGACCTCTACCGCGTGGGCACCGTGGCCCGCATCCTCAAAACCCTCAACATCCCCGACGGCAACGTGATGATGGTCGTGCAGGGCGTTAAGCTCTTCGAAATCGGCCGCGTCACGCAGTCGCGCCCCTACTACCGCTGCACCGTCCAACCCTATCTCACCAACGACCTCAACCCGAAAATCACGGAAAGCGAAGAGTTCCAGGCCAAAATGCTGATGATCCGCGAGACCATGGGCAACATCCTGCAGCTCACCCCCGGCGTGCCCCGCGATGCCATGACCGCCATCAACAACATCGAGAGCAACACCTTCCTCATCAACTTCATCGTCTCCAACCTCGGCATTGAGGTTAACGAGAAACAGGAAGTTCTTGAGACACAAGATATTATGGAACGCTGCGACAAGGTCATTTCGCTGCTGTCGCACGAACTCCAGGTGATGGAAATCAAACACCAGATCCACACCAAATCCCATCAGGAGATGGAGAAGCAGCAGCGCGAGTACATCCTCAACCAGCAGATGAAGACCATCCAGGAGGAACTCGGCGGACCTTCGACCGAAAAGGATTTCGACGAGCTTCGCGAACGCGCAGCCAAGAAAAAATGGAACCAGGAGACCGCTGATCTCTTCGAAAAGGAGTTCAAGAAGCTGCAGCGCACCAACTTCATGTCGCCCGACTACTCCGTGCAGCTCAACTACTTGGAATTGCTGCTCGACCTGCCGTGGAACGAATACAGCGAGGACAACTTCGACCTGAAGAAGACCCGCGAGATTCTCGACAAGGACCACTACGGTTTGGAGAAGGTGAAGGAGCGCATCCTCGAATATTTGGCCGTGCTGAAACTGAAAGGCGACATGAAATCGCCTATTTTATGTCTGGCAGGCCCTCCCGGCGTGGGTAAAACCTCCCTCGGGCGCTCCATAGCAGAAGCCATCGGACGCAAGTACGTCCGCATCTCCCTCGGTGGCGTGCATGATGAATCGGAAATCCGCGGTCACCGCAAAACCTACATCGGCGCAATGCCCGGCCGCATTATCCAGAATATGCGCAAGGTCGGGTATGCCAACCCCGTGTTCGTACTCGACGAAATCGACAAAGTGTCGGGCATGACCGTCAATGGCGACCCGTCGGCGGCGTTGCTGGAGGTGATGGACCCCGAGCAGAACAGTTCCTTCAACGACAACTACTTGGAGACCCCGTTCGACCTCTCCAAAGTGCTTTTCATCGCCACCGCCAACAACCTCAACAGCATCCACCCCGCCCTGCTCGACCGTATGGAAATTATCGACATTCCGGGTTATCTGGCGGAGGAAAAGTTAGCCATCGCGACGAAGCATCTTATCCCGAAACAGCTGAAAGACAATGGTTTGACACCCGAACAGTTATCGATTCCCGAGGAGACGGTGAAGACTGTCATCAGCGACTACACCCGGGAGGCAGGCGTCCGTTCTCTGGAACGCACTCTCGCGAAGATCATCCGCAAACGCGCCGCGCAGCTGGTGCAGGACGGCAAGATGTCCAAGACGGTGAAAGCCAAAGAGTTGAAAGAGATTCTCGGTTCCCCGATCTTCCAACCGGAAAAGGCGCTCGACGGCAGTGTGCCGGGCGTGGCCACCGGGCTGGCTTGGACGGCCGTGGGCGGCGAAATCCTCTTCGTGGAGGCGATCACCAGCGCGGGCAAGGGTGAACTCACCATGACCGGCAACCTCGGCGACGTGATGAAAGAATCAGCCACCATTGCCTACGAATTCCTGAAGGCGAACGCCGCCGACTATCATATTGATCCTGAAGAGTTTAACAACAAGAAAGTCCATATCCATGTGCCTGAAGGCGCGACCCCGAAAGACGGTCCGTCCGCTGGCATCACCATCCTCACCGCACTGGTTTCCGCATTCACGAAAATCCCTGTGAGAGAGAAGATTGCGATGACCGGCGAGATCACCCTGCGCGGCAAACTCCTGCCCGTGGGCGGCATCAAGGAGAAGATTCTCGCGGCCAAACGCAGCGGCATCTTCGACATTGTGATGTCCAAGGAAAATAAGAAAGACATTGACGACATCAAGGAGAATTTCATCGACGGAATGCATTTCCACTATTTTGAGTCGATGAAAGAGGCCGTGATGTTCAATTTTAACTGGAAATAGTTATGGCGAATCCCTATTACGAGTCGGCTTTGACAGAGCGCGCGGGCGTGGAACAGCCCATGCAAGTGAATCCGAATTTCAAACGGCACAGAAAGGCAGAACTCACCGTGGATGACTACGTGAAGGGGATTTTGGAGGGGAACCGCACTATCCTGAGCCGTGCCATCACCATGATTGAGAGCGAGAATCCCACGCATATCGCGATGGCGCAGACGATTATCGAGCGTTGTCTGCCGCATTCCGGCAATTCCTTGCGTATCGGCATCACGGGCGTGCCGGGCGTGGGAAAGAGCACCTTCATCGAGTCGTTTGGAGGAATGTTGACCGCGCAAGGGCACAAATTAGCGGTTTTGGCTATTGACCCGTCGAGCGAGCGCACGAAAGGCAGCATTTTGGGCGACAAAACCCGCATGGAGACGCTTTCCGTGGATCCGAACGCCTTCATCCGGCCTTCGCCCTCCGGCTCCGCATTAGGTGGTGTGGCCCGCAAGACCCGGGAATCCATTATCCTGTGCGAGGCCGCTGGTTTTGATGTCATTATCGTCGAAACCGTCGGGGTTGGGCAATCCGAAACCGTGGTCAAATCCATGGTCGATTTCTTTCTGCTGCTGATGTTGGCCGGTGCCGGCGACGAGCTGCAGGGCATCAAGCGCGGCATCATGGAAATGGCTGACGCACTGGTCATTAATAAGGCTGACGGCGACAATCTGCCCAAAGCCAAGGGCGCCGCATCGCAATATCGTGCCGCGTTGAAGCTCTTCCCCAAGAACGACAACGGCTGGGACGTGCCCGTGGAGGTCTGCTCCGCATTGGAAAACTTCGCCCTTGACAAAGTATGGCAGATCATCCAGGATTTCGTCACGCTGACCAAAGGGAACGGTAGTTTCGAAAGAACCCGTAACGACCAGTTAATCAACATCTTCTACCACTGGATAGAATACACCTTGCACAATCGTTTCTACAACAACGAGGCCACGCAAGCCCGCATCGACGAGCTGATTCCGATGATCCAGTCGAAGCGGATTTCGCCGTATGCCGCCGCGGCGGAGTTGACGGAATAGGGCCTGCACACTTAATGGCGTGCGTTAGTGATCTGAAGGCGAATAATTATTCGCCCCTACGGAAGATTTCAACAGCTCCAGCAATTCCTTCGGCTCACGAATAATGTGCTCCGCCCCCGCCTCCTGTAATTCTTCCAACGGACGATAGCCCCACAGCACTCCGACGCTCTCCACGCCTGCGTTATGCGCGAGCTGCATGTCCGTGGCGGTGTCGCCAACGTGCAATGCCTCAGAGGGTTGGCAGCTGGTTTCTTTCAAGATGTCGAACATGATTTGCGGGGCGGGCTTCACAGGAATGCCCTCGCGTTGTCCGATCAACGAGTCGAAATGGATGCCGGGAAAGTACTTGGCCATCAGCGGTTCCACGGCGACATGCACCTTGTTCGTGGCCACGGCAATCTTCAGCCCTCTGTTTTTCAACTCTTTCAGGAGTTTCGTGATGCCGGGATAGACCTCCGTTTTGTCCTCCATGTGGATTTTGTAGTAGGCCACAAACTCCGCTTTGCACTGCTCAATCCGCGTGTCGGTCCGCTCCTCTTCCGGCAGAATCCGTTCGATGAGCTTGCGCACGCCGTCGCCCACGAAGTAGCGGTAGGCATCCACGGGATGGATCAGGAATCCGTGCTGGATGAGGACGTGGTTGGCTGAATCCGCCAGATCTTCCAGCGAATTGATGAGGGTGCCGTCGAGGTCGAAAACGATTAATTTCTTCATAAAAGGTTAGAAGTTTAGAATGTTAGAAGGTTAGGAGGTTAGAAGGTTAGAAGGTTAAGGAGGTCCTCGGAAGTAGTATTATTGAAATAGCGATTTACATCAATCGTAGAGAGTTTCTGTTGTAAATCTTGTTTGTTGAATGCAGTTCCAATCAGTTGGTTGACAAGATTTTGGACATCGTCTTCGGAGAAGAAGTCGCCGTAGAAGCGGAGGTCGCGGATGACGCCTTTTTGGATGTCGGCGATGACCTGCACGGTGCCGCCTTTGGTGCGGATTTTCTTGTTCATGGAGTAGTTGGGGGAGTTGCCGTAGTTCCATTCCCACGTTTGGTACTTTTTCGTCATAAGTTCCTCCACCATTGTCTCTTCCTCGTTCGTAAGATTCTGCAGTTCAGTCATCTGGTTCTGCTTCATGATGAAGTCCATCAGATAGTCCCGGAACTGCAGGACGGTCATCGGTTCGGGAAGGTGTTCGGAGATGTTCGTCACGCGGCTGCGCACGGACTTCACCGCCTTGTCGTCGAATTTGCTCGGATCCACCTTGAGGGCGTTCGCCACGTCCGACATTTGGGATGAGAATAGCAGCGTACCATGCTCCAAGACGCGGTTTTCGTAGAACATCATGGCGTTGCCGGAGATCTTCTTGCCGTCAATCACCAAATCGTTGCGTCCGGAAAACTCCGCCGGTACTCCTAACGACCGCAGCGCATCCACAATCGGCTGCAGATACTTCAGGAAGTCAATTTCCTTGCTGCCGGGTTCGATGTTCTGGATGAATGAGAAGTTGAGATTCCCGATGTCGTGGAAGACCGCCCCGCCGCCAGTCTGTCTTCGCACTACGTTAACATGGTGACTGTCAACGTATTCCTGGTTGATTTCGGCGGCCGTGTTCTGGTGCCTGCCGATGACAATGGTGTTGTCATTCTGCCACAGCATGAAGACGTTGTCCTTCGTTTGTTGCAGCAAGTACTCCTCCGCCGCGAGATTGTGGTAGGGGGAGGTGGTATTTAGGGATATGTATCGGATTTTTTCCATAATTTGACGTTAGACGTGTGACGTATGATGTCCGGAATGTAGAGACGCAAAATTTTGCGTCTCTACCCGCGAAGAGATAATCCTGCGAGTAGAGTGTCCGGCCGGAAATCCATGACGGAGCGCATCTCCCCCGCCATGCAGAAACCGCACTGGGCGCAGACGCCCGCGCTCTTGCCCACGCATTCGGGCAGGCGCGTGCCGTCGGGGAGAATGTAGTTGCACATCCAGCAGACCTTCTCGAACGAGAGGTCTTTCATCCGCTTCAGCCCGGAGACGGAATTCATGATGGGCATCCGTTTCTTCTTTTGTTCTATCAGCTTATCAATCAGTTCGATACGCTTATCCCAATCCAAAATCAGCGGGTCTTCGTCCTTGAAGAAGGCGGGCGTGTAGAAGTTGAAGGCGATGCTCTTGAAGGTGGGATGCTCTTTCACGAACTGCAGCGTCTCCATCACGTTGACGTAGTTGTTGGAATCGATGACCATATTGGCACTCAGGGCTTTATGGCCGCAGCTATCGACGTTTTTCACCAATTTGTCGAAGGTGCCCGCACCGCGCACGGCATCGTGATATTCGTGGATGCCGTCCATGCTGACCCAAATCGAGTTGGCCTTGAGTCCGGCGAAGGGCTGCTGCGCGTTGGTGGTCACGGTGGTGGTGAAGAAGCCGATTTCGTGCGCGAGATCGATAAGATCGTTGAGACGTTTGTCACCGTCGCGCCACAAGGTCGGTTCGCCGCCCTCGAAATCCACGAAGCGGGAACCCAACTTATAGGAGTAGAGCAGCTCCTCCTTGATTTGGTCGTAGGATTTCACCGTCGGGTGCTCGTGGTCGTAAACGCTGCAGTGCGAGCAAGACAAGTTGCACTGGTTGGTGATGAACAGCACCGTTTGCAGCGGTTTGCGCCGTTTCAGGAATTTTGTCTGGAAATACCAGCCTCCTAAGTAGAAAAGCATCATTTTTCTCAAAATTTTCGAGCGGCAAAGATAGCATTTTTGCAGTTAGTAGTTCGTGATTAGTAGTTAGCAGTTGTACGGGGAAAAAGTGTACTTTTGCGGGTTGAAAAATGCAAATATCTACAAAGAGAATATAACGAACATCAATAACAAAAAATGAAGAGAACACTTTTCTGTTTAACCCTGGTTATGATAATGGTAAGTGGTTGTAAACAAGCGAAGAACGAGAAAACTGCGGCGGTGATTGACAAGGAAAACCGCGAGACGCCCGACTTCTCGAAGGGCGTGATGGACGAGAAAATCCTCTGGTATCTCGGGCGGCTGGGCGATGTGCAGGTGTCGCCCGACGGCAAGACCCTGCTTTACGCGGTGACCTACTACGACTATCGCGTAAACAAAGGAAACACAGAACTTTACACCATGCCGATGACCGGAGGTGAGCCCACCCGCATCACCGTGTCCGAAGAGAACGAGATGCAACCGATATGGCGGCCCGACGGCAAGAAAATCGCCTATCTCTGCGCCAACGACAGGGGAATGCAGATCTGGGAGGCCGACCCCGACGGTAAGAACGCCAAGGCCATCAGCAACGTGGATGGCGACATCAATGGGTTTGGCTATTCCCCTGACTTAAAGCATATTTGCTACTTCAAGAACGTACAGTTGGAACCGACCATCGAAGAGCGCTACCCTGACCTGCCCGATGCCGACGCCATGATCTACGACGACTTGATGTACCGCCATTGGAATTACTGGGCCGACGGTTCCTACAGTCATCTTTTCGTGGCCGACTATCCGTCTTTGGACAACGAGGTGGATTTGCTTGAGGGCCGGAAGTTCCACTGCCCGAACCCGCCCTTCGGAGGCATGGAGGAGGTCTCCTGGCACCCCGACGGGAACAAACTCGTCTATTGCTGTAAGAAACTGACAGGCAAGGCGTTTGCGGAAAGTACCAACACCGACATCTACCTCTACGACCTCAACACGAAAGCCACCGTGAACCTGACCGAGACCAACAAGGGTTACGACATGGACCCGGTAATCTCTCCCGACGGCAAGAAAATGGTCTGGTGGAACATGAAAACCGACGGTTTCGAGTCAGAAAAGCACAGTCTGATGCTATTCGATTTCCAGTCGGGCACGGCGGAAGATTACAGCCTCGACTTCGACCAGGATGCAACCGGATTTGCATGGAGCGAGGACAGCAAGACCGTCTATTTCATCAGCTGCATCGAGGCCACTCACCATGTCTATAAGATGGATGTGGAGACGCGCATCATCGAGCAAATCACGGAAGGTGATTACGACTACAACACCGTGCAAGTAGATGGCAATCAGCTGATTGTCACGCGCACCACGCACGCGGAACCGTCCGAAATCTATGCCGTTCAGCTGAAAGACAAGTCGGTGAAGCAACTCAGTTTCATCAACAAGGACATTTTGGACAAGATCACGCCGGCCAAATCGGTAAAGCGTTGGGTGAAGACCACCGACGGCAAGCAGATGTTGGTGTGGGTGATCCTGCCCCCGAACTTCGACTCCACGAAGAAGTATCCGGCCTTGCTCTACTGTCAGGGAGGTCCGCAATCGTCTGTGAGCCAGTTCTTCTCCTACCGTTGGAACTTCCAGATGATGGCGGCGCACGACTACATCATCGTGGCCCCGAACCGGAGAGGACTACCCGGTTTCGGTCATGAATGGAACGATGAAATCAGCGGGGACTATGGCGGACAAAACATGAAGGACTACCTCGCCGCTATTGACGATGTGGCGAAAGAACCATACGTGGATGAGAACCGATTAGGCTGTGTTGGCGCCAGTTACGGCGGTTTCTCCGTCTATTGGCTCGCCGGTCACCATCAGAAACGGTTCAAAGCCTTCATCGCACACTGCGGCATGTTCAACCTCGAAAGCTGGTACGGCACCACCGAAGAGCTCTTCTTCGCCAACCACGACATCGAGGGTCCGTACTGGAAGACGCCCGTGCCGAAGAGTTACAGCTTCTCGCCGCATAAGTTCGTCGGCAATTGGGACACTCCCATTTTGGTGATTCATGGCGGCAAGGACTTCCGCATCCCTTACACCGAGGGCATGCAGGCCTTCGATGCTGCGCAGATGCAAGGCATCCCGAGCCGTTTCCTTTACTTCCCCGAAGAGTGCCACTTTGTCTCGAAACCGCAGAACTCCATGCTTTGGCAACGGGAATTCTTCCGTTGGCTGGATCAGTGGCTGAAAAATAGTTAGTAGTTAGCAGTTAGTAGTTAGTAGTTGGTAATACGAATGAACCTGATAAACCGCATAAAGGAGTTCAACGGGCGGATTCGGGAGAAGATCGGCTGGAAGATTTTGGACGGCTATCTGCTCCGGAAGATGTTAGGCACGGTGGTGTTCGCCATTTCACTGTTGATGACCATCGTGGTGGTGTTCGACATGTCAGAGAACATCCAGCGGTTCCTGAACCACAACGTGCCTTGGAAGGAGGTCGTCACGGGGTATTATCTCAACTTCATCCCTTACTTCATCAACCTTTTCATCCCGTTGTTCACCTTCATCAGCGTCATCTGGTTCACCTCGAAACTCTCCTCGCGCAACGAAATCATCTCGATATTCGACAACGGCATCAGCTTTAACCGGATGCTGGTGCCATACGTGACGGGGGCCGTCATCATCATGATCATCTCACTGATCATGTCCAACTTCATCGTACCGAACACCAACCGAAAGCTCAATGATTTCAAGTTCCAGTATTTCGGAAGGAGGGTTGCCGCATCAAGCTATCTGCACATCAAAAACTCCAAAAACAGCTATATTTTCGTGGAGCGATGGGACAAGATGGATTCCATGGGTTACAACTTCACCTACGAGGAATTTGACAGCAATGCCTTGCGACTAAAAATATCGGCGCAAACTATTGATTATGACGAAGATAGCAAGACCTGGCACTTGCATCGTTATATGAAGCGGGTGATTACGCCCGACAACGAGGAGCGCATTTTCAGAGGAGATGTGTATGACACCACGTTCAACATTTCGCCGCTGAATCTATATCAGGACATTTCGGTCAGCGAGACGATGTCGTACCGGGAGCTGCGGCAGTTCATCCGGGAGGAGAAACTGCGAGGCTCGTCGCTGTTAGCCAACTACCAGATTGAGCAGCACAAACGGTTGGCCAATCCGGTTGGCATCCTGATTATGACGCTGTTAGGGGTGAGCGTGTCATGCCGGAAAAGCACACGCGGAGTCGGGGTCCATGTCTTCGTCGGCATGGGGTTAGCATTCTCGTTCATCTTCCTGCAGCAGATTTCCACGGTGTTCTCGGTCTCCGGCGGCCTCCCGCCCGTGCTCGGTACCTGGATCCCGAACATCATCTTCGCCATTATCACGATTGTAATGCTGCGGATGACCCCGAAGTAGTGAGCAGTTAGCAGTTAGCAGTTACGAACGAATCTTAATATATTGAAATATAATTCATTAAGCAGTCCCGAAGGGACAAAAGCTTGGTAGAGAAAATAGAATATGAAACAAACAACGATACAATTAACCGGCATGCGGTTTTACGCATATCACGGGTGCTTCGAAGAGGAGCAGAAAATCGGCACGCATTTCATGGTGGATGCGACCCTCACGTATGACGCGGAGGCGGCGGTGGCAGATGACAATGTGGAAAAATCCGTGAATTACCAGCTGGTTTACAAGACGATACAGCGGGTGATGGACGAACCTCGGCACCTCATCGAGACCGTGGCCGACCATATCGTCCGCGAAATCAAACGGGATTTCCCGCAGGTGGAGAAAGTCACGGTGAAACTGTGCAAGTTGAATCCGCCATTGGACGGCAAAACCGAATACGTGGCGGTAGAAATGGAAGGATAATGGCAAAATCGGACACCATACGGCAGCTTGACGACCATTTTCGTCGGGAGAACATCCGCAATGTGGTGATTCTCACGGACAAGAATGTAGATCATCTCTATGGCGACTACTTTTCCGAACTGTCGGAACAGGTCGCGGTGGACAAGCTGGTATTGCGTCCGGGCGAGAAAACAAAATCCATCCAGACCGCTGCGCAAGTATGGAATTATCTTGCTGAAAAACAATACGATAAAGACACCTTTCTGCTGAATTTCGGCGGCGGCGTGATTACCGACCTCGGAGGTTTTGTAGCCTCTACCTACAAACGCGGCATCCGATTCGCCAACGTTCCCACGACTTTGCTCGCTATGATTGACGCGGCTGTCGGGGGAAAGACCGGAGTCAACCTGCCGAGTATGAAAAACGGGGTTGGGACAATCTATTTCCCTGACATTCAGCTTCCTGTGGATTTATCTTTTCTGAACACTCTCCACATCAATGAAATCTTCAGCGGTCTCGGGGAATTGTTGAAATATGCCCTTATCGGTTCTAACGAGCTGTTCCACTCGCTCCGAAAAAGAAGGAGATTTCCATCGTTGACAACCGAAGATGTGGACTTCTGCATCGATTTCAAGATGAAAATCGTCCGCAAAGACCCTTACGACAAGGGGATACGGCACATTCTGAACTTCGGGCACACCTTCGGTCACGCGATTGAAAGCTACTGTGCGAAAACCGGCAAGCCCATCGCGCACGGGCTCGCGGTGGCGCAAGGGCTTTACTACGAAAGCCTTCTATCCACAAGATTAGGTCATCTTCCACAAGAAGAATGGCAGCTAATCGCTGCCCTCCTGACCAAACACTTCCAAATCATGCCCATCACCGATGATATTCGTGAAGAACTGCTGTACTACATGCTGAATGACAAGAAAAACCACAACAATATGATCAATTTCACGTTGTTGAATCATATCGGCCATGCGATCCCGGATTTCCAAATTCCCGCATCCGAACTACAAACGTATATGTCCTAACCCTATAACCCTTTAACCTTAAGCTTCAATAACCAACAACCTCTAACCAATAACCATTAAAATGCTCAAATCCAAAGACGATATCGTAAGAAACTGGCTCCCGCGCTACACGGGAATGCCGCTCGAAGAGTTCGGGCAATACATTTTGCTGACGAACTTCCAAGATTATGTGCGCAATTTCGCCGATCTGACGGGCGCGACCATCTACGGCACGCAGAAGGCGATGCAATGTGCCACGAGCGACAACATCACCATCATCAACTTCACCATGGGCAGTCCGAACGCAGCCACCATCATGGATTTGCTGACGGCGGTGAAGCCCAAGGCTGCGTTATTTCTCGGAAAATGCGGCAGTTTGAAGTCGTACATCGGGCTCGGGGCGTTGCTGCTGCCCATCGCCGGCATCCGAGGTGAAGGTACCTCACGCGACTACTTCCCCGAAGAGGTGCCCGCGCTGCCCGCCTTCAACCTCGAAAAAGCCATTTCGGCTACTATAAGTAGCTATGGATTAGAGTATTGGACAGGCACGGTCTATACCACCAACCGCCGCGTGTGGGAGCACGACGAAAAGTTCAAGAACTACCTCCGCAGCATCCGCGCCACGGCCGTGGATATGGAAACCGCCACGCTTTTCTCGGTCGGGTTCTACAACCGCATCCCCACGGGCGCCCTGCTGATGGTCTCCGACCAACCCATGCTCCCCGACGGCATCAAAACAGAACAGTCGGACAAGAAAGTGACCGAGAATTTCGCGCTCACGCACCTGAAAATCGGCATCCAGTCGTTGCAGGAGCTGCAGAACAAGGGCATTTCAGTGAAACATCTGCGCTTCGACTACTACGAATAGGAAATTGTCGTAAATCTGCAAGATATCATAATAATTATGAATTACTTAGACCATAACATAGACCGCCTCAAGTCAAATGGCATTATCATAATCGACAACATAACAGAGCTACCTATCTATGATCAACTGTATGTTGCGAAAAACTATGTCTATGGCATCAACCACAACGGGAATGTCGAAGTAGAATACAACACAACCTCTATCCAAATCAAATCGCACGACATTTCCACCCTCTATCCGAATCATGCGATACGGATAAAAAAAACTTCCGAGGACTACCATTCAACATTTGTGGTGGTCTCCGAAAAAACCTACAAAAACCTTAGCAGGAGACTCGTCTTCCGCAACCGATTTCATTACGAGAATAGCCCGTCGTTCCATTTGACCGACAACCAATACGCAGACATCATGAGCGTCATCAGAGCTATGCGCACTATTGATGTCAGCAACATTCCTTCGCGCATTTCACTAATGGTGTCCCTTTTGGATGTACTGTTGGATTTGACGGATTTCTTCCGACATCAGAATGAGAGTTTGAAAGACCTTGCCCCGCAGCGGCTCAGTTCCCGTTTTTACGAAGCCGTGGTAGAACATCTCAGCGAGCATCATTCAGTCAATTACTACGCCGGCTTGTTCTGCCTGTCGCCCAAATATTTCAGCGATCTTATCAAAAAAGAAACCGGATACAGCGCAAAATATTGGATTGCAAACCATTTGGCCAAAGAAGCCAAACTTCTGCTAAGCAATCGTAAAGACCTTAACATCAAGCAAATCAGCGATATGCTCGGTTACGAAGACCAAGCCTCGTTCACTCGCCATTTCAAGAAAATGACGGGCATGTCTCCCACGGAGTTCCGGCTGCGAGAGGTTGGATTGAAATCATAAATCGTCCTTTGGAACGATTGTAAAAACACCGCGTATATCCAACAAGATACACGCGGTGTTTTGTTTGTATGCACACAAATGCGATATGCAGGGCGAATGTTTCGCGGGGCGAATGTTATTCGCAGGGCGAATGATTATTCGCCCCTACTGGAAGGCGTTCTCGCTCAGGCCGTCGCCACTGATGGCGAGGCGCGACATGTAGGACGGGGCTTCCTTGCCGAGGTACTTATCGACGTAGATCTTGGCGAGGTACTGGCCCAACATAAAGCCGTGACCGCGCATACCGACCAAGAGGCCGTGCTCCGGATCCACGATGTAGCGAGGCTCGGTGTAGTAGCCTGCCCACGTGGCCTGGAAGCTGACGTTCTTCAACTGCGGAATCCAGTCGATGAACATCTCCGCGCAGACCTGCAGGAAGTCCTGCGTGTTGTACTTCAGCTCCTTACCGGCTTGCAACTGCTCCGTCGCGGGCGATGCACAGCCGATAATCTGACCTGTTTCAGCAAACTGCTGACCATAGACGGCGGAGAAGCCTTTGTACTTCCGACGGTCGATGAGCATGTCCAGCGAGTCACCATTCTTACCCAACATCGGCAGACGATGCGTGATAAAAGCCTGGTGCTTAATGGGATACAGACCGAGATACATGCCTAATTGTTCCGCGAACTTGTTGGCGCTCGGTCCCAAAGCGTTCACGAAATGCTCGCAATGGTACTCCACGTACTGTTTGTCGTGAGTCTTCACCAACGCCATGAAGCCTTTGTCGGTCTTGCGCACCTCCAACAGACGGGTGTCCTCCAACAACACGCCACCCTTTTCGATGGCAATGTTGCGGATGTAGTGGATGGTGGGACCGGGCGTAGCCTGCCAACATGCATTGGTGATGCAAGCGGCCTGATAGGTGTTGAGGTTCGGGTTGAAATAGGGCGAAACCTCCTTCAGGAAGTCCTTCTTATCGACCATGTAGCCGTCGCTCCATTCGAGGGATTTCTCCAATGCCTTGTAATTGGCCTCATCGTGGGCAAAACCGACATAGCGAGTCGGCTTATAGTTGATGTTCGTCACCTTCTGGATTTCCTCGAAGATGGCACGGTTATGTTCCGCAATGTCAGCGATTTCCGGCACGGAGAAGCTGGGACGGCCGCCGCCGATGCAACGCCACGAAGAACCGCGTTCGGCATTGCAGAGCACCACCTTCTTGCCCGCTTCGGCAAAGTAACGGAAAAGTCCGCTGCCCGTGATACCGCCGCCCGCCACGAAGACGTCGCACTCAACTTTCTTGGTGGGCTGTCCATTGACATTGGTCACGAAAACTTCGGGTTTGTCGTTCGGGCAGAGCTCGCCGATGTTGAGCTGTGAGGAGAGCGGGCCGCGCGGGGTGGCATCACCGACCACCTCCACACCGTGACCGGCCAACAGCAGTTTCACACGCGGGATGCAGCGTTTGCCACGGCACGGACCCATGCCGATGCGGGTGATGTGCTTCAGTTCATCCACGGAGATGATCTTCTTGCCTTTCACCGCCGCAAGAATCGTCTCGATGTTCACGTCGTCGCAGTGGCAAACGTAAGCTGGATCATCCATCTCACCATCCAACTTCTGCCAGTTCAGCGGTTTTGGATATTTCTCTTTCAAGATGAAGCCGGTGACATTCATCAACGCTTCACCGCTGATATCCAATGCTTTGACGCGAGCCACGTGGGTCTTGTTCGCGCCCTTCGTAATCTTCTCGATAACACCCTCGCCAACCTTCTTGCCGTTGTCATCGACCAAGAAGACCTCAGCATTCTCCTCCGCCTCGTACTCAAACGGCAGGAAGAGCCAGTTTTTCGGGATGTTGTAGCCGAACAAAGCCAATCCGGGACAATGGTTCACGCACTTCATGCAACCGATGCACTTGTCGTAGTCGATCTGCGGCACGTGGTTGGTGGCGATTTTGGTGATCGCGCCTTGCGGGCACGCGAACGTACACGGGTTGCAGGCGAAACCGTAGAGACAGTCGGCCATGACGAACGGCTTCTGCAGACGGTCGCCGGCGGGACGGTTGGGTTTCTCCAGCACGCGGATGGGATGTTGCTGGGAATCCGCATAATCCTTGGTCACAGCGAGATAATCGTCGTAGTTGAAGCGCACGTTCATTGCCTGAGCGATTTCCATGGCAGCCTGTTTGCCGCGCAGAACGGCGCAAGTGCCCTCACCCACGCGGGTGGCATCACCGATGCCGAAAGTATTGAGTCCGAAGGTCACTTTACCTTTCTCAAGTATCAGATTGTCAGGCTTCAAGCCCGTGCAGATATTGATAAGGTCGATATCCTTGATAACCTGTTCCGTACCGGGAACGGGCTGGAAGTTTTTGCATTCGGCAATCACCGCACCAATCACGCCGGTATGGTCCTCATTGGGAATAGCTTTCAACAGCGTGTGGGAGGTGATAATCGGGATGCCGAGACGGCGCACGCGGTTAGCCTGCACCGGGAAACCACCTTCATGGTCCATCGCCTCCACGATGGCCACCACCTGTGCACCAGCTTGAACGGCCTGATACGAAGTAAGATAACCGATATTACCCGCTCCGATAGTAAGGATGCGTTTGCCGAGCAGCGTGTGCTGCAGGTTCATCATCTTTTGCACCACAGCGGCCGTATAAACGCCCGGGAGGTCGTCGTTCTCGAAAGTGGGCATGAACGGGAACGCACCCGTAGCTACCACCAGAAAATTGGCATCCACGAAGAAGATGCTGTTGTCGGCCATGTTCTTGGCAGCCACGCGTTTACCTTCGAGGATGTCCCACACGGTGCTGTTGAGCAAAATACCCGAATGGTCATCGCCGGCGAGTGTCTTGGCGATGTCGAAACCGCGCATACCGCCGTATTTCTGCTCCTTCTCGAAGAAGAAGAACTGGTGGGTCTGCATCGTGAACTGGCCGCCGATGCGGTCGTTGTTGTCTATGACGATGTTGGGGATGTTCAGTTTGTTGAGTTGTTCGCGGCAGGCGAGGCCGGCAGGGCCGGCGCCGATGATGGCGACTTCGGTCTTATAGACCTTGACGCCCTTGTCGCTGGTGGCGTTCGGGGTGCTGGCGGGGAGGTGGTTGTGGGCAATCTCCTCCACTTTGTGCACGCCATCGACCTTGGTGATGCAGATGCGCTTCACTTCACCGTCCACGAGCATCTCGCAGGCCCCGCACTTGCCGATGCCGCAGTCCATACTGCGCTCGCGCCCGGTGAGACTGTGGCTGTGGATGGGGAAACCGGCTTGGTGCAACGCCGCGGCAATGGTGTAGCCCTTTTGCGCCTTTACGATTTGGCCTTTAAATTCAAAGGTCACTTCATCGCCCGTAGGGATGGAGAGGATCGGGTGACTCTGAATCTTATACATAGTGGGAAGTTTTGGTTGATTTAGATTATGTTGTAGTAAAAATATTCCGGTTTTTGCGCTTTTGTCGGTTTTGGAAAAAGCGGGGACAAAAATAATAAAAATCACGCTTTTCTCAACCAGCGGAAAATCTCTTTCCAACTGCTTTTCTTGCCATACATCAGGATGCCCATACGATAGACCTTGGCGGCGAACCAGATGCAGAACACCAGGAAGAGCAGCGCCACGCCCATGGAGGAGAGCAGTTGCCAGAGGGGCACGCCCGCCGGCAGGCGCACCAACATCGTGATGGGCGAGGTGAGCGGTATCATCGAGAACCAAAACGCCAGCTGCCCCGACGGGTTCGTGGCTATAGTGGGGATGAGGATGATGGCCAAAAGGAGCGGAATGGTCACCGGCATCGTGTATTGCTGCGAGTCGCTCTCGTTGTCCACCACCGAGCCCGTTGCCGCATACAGGGTGGCGTAGATGAGGTATCCCACGATGAAGAAAAAGAAGAAACTGAGAATCAACGTGGTAAACGAGAACGTGAAGTGGTCGCCGATGGTCTTGAAGATGCTCAGTCCGGCCGCGGCGTCCGCAGCGTCACCATTGGCCACCATCTCCGTAATTTCGGGCGAAATGGACCCGGTGTTGGCAAACAAACCGACCACGGAGACAATGCCGAAGGTGAGCACTACCCAGATGACAAATTGCGTGATGCCCACCAGCGCGATGCCCACAATCTTGCCTACCAGCAATTGCATCGGTTTGACAGACGAGATGAGCACCTCGACAATGCGATTGCTCTTCTCCTCCAGCACCCCGCGCAGCACTTGGCTGGCGAAGATGATGATGACAAAATAGATGAAGAAGCCACAGAACATTCCGACAATCTCGTTGATTTCGGCGATGTTCTCCTTTTCGTTTCCCTTGTCATCCACCTGTATGGTGGTGATGTCCGCTTTGGTCAGCTCCTGCAGCTTGGCAAAACGGTCGGGCTGTATGTGCAATGAGTCCACCAGCATCTTGTCAAAGAAGATGTCGTTCATCTGGCTCTCCAGTGTGGATTGGAGATGGCTGGGGATGTGCTTCCGGTAATAGAGGTTCGATTTCAACCCGACGGAATTGTCGAGGATATGGAACACACAGTCGTATTTCTCGTTGTTGAAGGCGTCCTGCTTGAGCGCTTCCACGTTGCCGGAGGCGTAGCTGAAGCTGATGTTGTCGTTGGGCTGGAAGCCGTTGATGAAGATTTCCGTGTCATCGACCACGAGCACGTGGGTGTGCTGTGATTGTTCGCTCTTGATGACCAGCAGGGCCGGCAGGGCAATCAGCAGCGCCATCAGGATGGGCATCAGGATGGTGATGAGGATGAACGATTTTTTGCGCACGCGGGTGATGTATTCGCGGGCGATGATGAGAAAGGTCTTGTTATTTTTCATCGTGGTGCGCTTTGTTGAAGTTTTCTACTTGTTCAATGAAAATCTCATTCATCGTGGGGAGTATCTCGCTGAAAGAGAGAATGTCGGTATGTTGCATAACGGCGGAAAGCAGGTCGTTGGAACGTTTGCCTTCCGGAATCTGGAGTCTGTATTGCACGGAGTGGGGGAGCGGTTCTTTCCCCAAAACGGAGAACTGCTCGCCGAGCATAGCCTCCACGGCGGGGTCCTCTTCCTGGATTTCCAAGGAGAAGATGTTCTTATTGAATTGGTTCTTGACATCGTATAGATTGCCCTCGAGGATTTTGCGCGACTGGTTGATCAGGGCGATTTCGTCGCAGATTTCCTCCACGGAGGCCATATTGTGGGTGGAGAGGATGATGGTGGCACCCTCTTTCTTCAGTTTGAGGATTTCTTCCTTGAGGAGGTTGGTGTTGATGGGGTCGAAGCCGCTGAAGGGCTCGTCGAGGATGAGGAAGGCGGGCTTGTGCAGGATGGTGGTGATGAACTGCAGTTTCTGCTGCATACCCTTGGAGAGTTCCTCCACGGGGCGGTTCCACCAGTTGAGAATGCCGTATTGCTGGAACTTTTCGCGCAGACGCTTGTAGGCCGTGTCGCGGTCAAGGCCCTTGAGGCGGGCCAGATAGAGGGCCTGTTCGCCGGCTTTCATCTTCTTGTAAAGTCCGCGCTCTTCGGGAAGATAGCCGATTT
>JAGCVQ010000018.1 GCA_017962275.1 Bacteroidales bacterium | reverse complement strand
CATTTTTAAAAAACATAACTCTAACAGTTTTAGTTAATAAATTAAACACACTGAAAGAGGGAAGAGAAGCGTTGTGAAACTCCCTACGGCGGCATTATCCGCATCAGGTTCAACGGGTCTGATCTCAGCCTTGACGGCACCCCTTTCAAAACGGCGGCAAAAATACAAAAAAAGTTTACACGTTTACAAGCTTAGAAGCTTACAAGCTTACAAGCTTACAAGCTTAGAAGTTTACTCGTGTAAGCTACTAACCTACTAAGCTACTAAACTACTAAGCTACTAAGCTACTAAACTACTAAGCTACTAAACTACTAAACTCTTAAGCCTCTAATCCAGAAAGCGCAATTTCCGCGGCGCGCTGCTCGGCGGATTTCACGGAGTTGCTGACCGCCTCGGCGACCTGCTCTCCGTCCAGACTCACAAACACGCGGTAGAGCTCCCGCTTGTGGTCCGGTTCTTCAACGTGCTCGAACGTAACCTTGTGCTTGTGTCGCTGCGCCCAAATCAGCAGGTTGCTCTTGAAATCCTTATCCTCCTCATAAACCTCATCCATATCAATGTGTACCAAGAAGACATGGTCGATAAGAATACGGCTTGTGCGTTTGTACCCCTGGTCACGATAGATGGCACCCACCACCGCCTCAAAGGCGTTCCCGGGGATGTTTTTGGAGTTGATGTTGCCCGCCTTCTCCACCATGTCGTGCAGTCCTAGCTTCATCGCCAGACTACCCAAGCGCTGACGGTTCACCAGCTTGGAACGCATCTGCGTGAGCACTCCTTCCGACTCGGTGGGATACTTGTGGCAAAGGAAATCCGCAATGATGGCGCCCAAAACCGCGTCGCCAAGGTACTCTAAACGCTCGTTGTTCTCACGGGAGCCGATGGGGGAAAGAGCACTGACCGAACGGTGCATCAGCGCCGTACGGAACAGGTTGACATGACGAACCCGAAATCCGAAAATATTTTTGAAGTACGTTCGAATTTGTCTGTCTGTCAGCACCATACTACTCTACAAACTTCTTATATAATAAGGAAACGTTGTGCCCGCCAAATCCGAAGGAGTTGGACATGACCACATCGACCTTGCGGGCGATGGCCTCCTTGGGGACGAAATTCCAATGGGAGGGCAGCAACGGATCGAGATGATCCAGATTGATGGTGGGATGGACGATGCCATCGCGCATGGTGCAGAAAATGGCGACGCTCTCCACAGCCGGGCCGGCGCCCAGCAGGTGGCCGATCATCGATTTGGTGGAATTGATGGCCATTTTCGGGGCATGATCCCCGTAAAGTTGTTCGATGGCGCGGCACTCGGAAATATCCCCCAACGGGGTGGAAGTGCCGTGCGTGTTGATGTAATCCACATCTTCGGGCTTCATCTGCGCACTCAACAGGGCGTTGCGCATCGAATTGAAAGCCGCCTTGCCGTTCGGATCCGGGGCGGCGATGTGGTAGGTGTCGGCCGTCATGCCCACGCCAACCACTTCCGCATAGATACGGGCTCCGCGAGCAAGGGCGTGGTCCATGCTCTCCAGAATGAGGGTCGCTGCCCCCTCCCCCATCACAAAACCGTCGCGATCCTTGTCGAAAGGACGGCTGGCCTGCTCGGGGGCATCATTGCGGGTCGAGAGGGCACGCATGGCGTTGAAACCGCCGATGCCCAGCTCGTTGATGGCGGACTCAGTACCGCCGGTGATCACCATATCGGACTTGCCAAGCGCGATGGCATAGCAGGCATCGCCAATGGCGTTGGCCGACGACGCACACGCGGAGGTGGTGATGTAGTTCGGTCCGGTGAAACCGTATTTCAGCGCAATGCTGCCGGAAACCGTGTTACCGAGCACGCGCAAGAGATGGTAAGGGCTGAAGCGGGGCGTGCGATCCTGCAACATGTACTGCTGTACAGCCTCCTCAGAGGAGGTCAAACCGCCGATACCCGTGCCGAAAACCACACCGACACGACTCTTGTCCAACTTTTCCAAATCCACCCGCGCATCCTTCAGCGCCTCCGCAGTGGTAACCAACGCGTACTGCGCACTCCGGTCGAGCTTCGACAGCTCCTTGGGGGTGAAATGCGCCGCCGGGTCATAGCCCTTCAGCTCACAGGCGAACTTGGTCCTGAACTTTTCAGTATTGAAATAAGTAATATGGCTGGCACCTGAACGGCCCTTCACAAGGCCATCCCAGTACTCAGCCACATTACTACCAATCGGCGTCAAAGCGCCAATTCCTGTTACAACAACGCGTTTGAGGGTCATCACAAACGTATCTTGTAAACTAAATTATTTTACTTGGACGCAAGAAGATTTTCAATATAGGCGACTGCATCTCCTACAGTGGCAATTTTTTCTGCATCTTCTTCAGGAAATTTAATGCCAAATGCATTCTCAAATTCCATGATCAATTCGACCGTATCCAATGAATCAGCTCCCAGATCGTTGGTGAAACTTTTTTCGGGAGTGACATCAGCCACATCGACACTCAGTTTGTCTGCAATGATGGACTGGACTTTTTGTAAAATTTCTGACATAGCATTTGATTTTTAAATAGGCGGCAAAAATACAATTTTTTTGATATGGAGGACAACAAAAATCAACCAAGGTTTCCACACGGTTATGAACACTCCCGACGAAGGTCCGGCCGAAGCGATTTTGCGGCACTTCAGACAAAATCTTCCCAAAAGTATCCCGAACAAATGTCTCCAAGCAGACCGTTTCCGCATCCAAAGGAGGGAATCAAGAGTTTTATTTTAAAATTATTTTTTTGATATTCAGACAATTACAAAATATTCTAAAAAAAATTGCGACAGAGGTACTGCGGTATCAAAAAAATACTATCTTTGCCACCGCAAAACGATGAGACGTTCATTGAATTTATGCCGATATAGCTCAGTTGGTAGAGCAGCTGATTTGTAATCAGCCGGTCGTTGGTTCAAGTCCGACTATCGGCTCCAGGCATAAACGAAACAATATGGGAGAGTTCCAGAGCGGTCAAATGGGACAGACTGTAAATCTGCTGGCTAAGCCTTCGGAGGTTCGAATCCTTCCTCTCCCACTTGTTTTTTTTTATGCGGAAGTAGCTCATCCGGTAGAGCGACAGCCTTCCAAGCTGTAGGTGGCGGGTTCGAGTCCCGTTTTCCGCTCAACACTTATTTTTTTTCATAACATTTAGATGATTTTTGTGTGGCAACAGACGGATTCCTCCGCCTGTTGCTTTTTTTTTGCCTTTTAACCGTGTAACCCTTTAACCATTATCATGTACGAAAAGAAACTGACCCACCCCATATACGCTTACGTGCGCCGCGCCGCCGATGAACTCGGCTGCGATGCCTACGTGGTCGGCGGTGTGGTGCGTGACCTGATCATGCGGCGCCACAACACCGACATCGACATCGTGACCGTGGGCAGTGGCATCGAGCTGGCGACGAAAACCGCCGCGCTCATCTCCCCCGACCTGCACGTCAACGTCTATCGCAACTTCGGCACCGCGCAGTTCCGTTTCGAGGGATGCGACATCGAGTTCGTGGGGGCGCGCCGGGAATCCTACAACCGCGACTCCCGAAAACCCATCGTGGAGGACGGAACACTGGAAGACGACCAGCTGCGCCGCGACTTCACGATCAACGCCATGGCCATCTCCCTCAACGGCGACCACCCATTCACCCTGGTTGATCCCTTCAACGGGCTGCAGGACATCGCCGACAAAATCATCCGCACCCCCTGCGACCCCGACCGCACCTTCTCCGACGACCCGCTGCGCATGATGCGCGCCGTGCGGTTCGCCTCCCAACTCAACTTCACCATCTACCCCGAGACGTTCGAGGCTATCCAACGCAACGCCGAACGGCTTGACATTATCTCGAAGGAGCGCATCATGGAGGAATTCAACAAGATTCTCCACTGCATCCGTCCCTCCAAAGGGATCCGGCTGCTTGATGAAAGTGGACTGTTAGAGAAATTCCTGCCCGAACTCATAGCCTTGAAAGGCGTGCAGAACATCAACGGCAAAGGGCACAAAGACAACTACTTACACACATTGGAAGTGGTGGACAACGTCGCGATGAGCAGCAGCAACGTGTGGCTGGTTTGGGCCGCGTTGCTCCATGACATTGCCAAGCCCGTCACCAAGCGTTTCGACCCTGTCCACGGCTGGTCGTTTCACGGCCATGAGGTGGTGGGCGCGAAAATGGCCTCCAAAATCTTCCACCGACTGAAACTCCCTGTCAACGAGAGACTTAAATATGTCCAGAAGCTCATCAACCTGCACCTGCGTCCCATCGTGCTGGTAGAGGACAACATCACTGATTCCGCTGTGCGCCGACTGCTTTTCGAGGCTGGCGACGATATCGACGACCTGATGATGCTCTGCGAGGCCGACATCACCTCCAAAAACTCCGACAAAATCAAGCGATACCACAAGAACTTCGAAATCGTGCGCCAGAAACTCATTGAAATCGAGGAGAAGGACCGCCTGCGCAACTGGCAGCCGCCCGTCTCCGGCGAGGACATCATGGCCGCCTTCGACCTCAAACCCTCCCGCACTGTCGGCGACATCAAAGACGCGGTGTGCGACGCCATCCTCGACGGCGACATCGAGAACACCCGTAAGGCCGCCTACGCTTTCATGCTGGAGACTGGAATCGGCATGGGGCTGACGCCGGTAGGCACGGTGGAGTGAGGTTCTTAGTCTCAGGTTCAAAGTTCAAAGTTCAAGGTTCAAGGTTCAAAGTTCAAGGTTCAAAGTGTTTGAAATATAGATGCCATCATGGATAAATTCGTCAATAAACTGAAGACAGCCGCTCTGGTTTTGCTCGCAGCCGGGGTTTTCTTCACCGCCTGCAACAGCAAGAAGCTAGTCATGGAGAAACCCGACCATCTGATCAACCGTATCACGCTGGTCAACATCCTGGCTGAAAGCTATTTGATTGAAAGCACACTCCAGTTAACCACGCCTGACAGCATCGGGAAGAGCGACTTAGCGCGACTCTACTACAAAGACCTCTTCGACCGCTACCAAATCACCAACGAGCAGTTCGAGAGTTCCGTGGCCTACTACATCAGCGAGGAGAAGTCCGCCGAGAAACTCCTCAACGACGCCGCTGCCTTAATCGTCAGTAAAAAAAGCGAACTGACCCTGCCCAACGAACTCCCGAATTAACCCCAACTATTGCCTATTGCCTTTTGCCTATAAAAATATGTTATTCAAAAACGCCTTCGAACAGCAGCCGTCGCTGCGATTTGTATATGAGAAACTGCAGTTCAACTCCGCTCTCGGGCGGCAGCATCTGCTCAACATGCCTTTCTGCACCGACGCGGCGGAACTCGCGGACGGATTTAGCCATTTGGAGGCCTTCATCGCTCTTTGGCAAGACGAAAGTCTGCGTCCCGTGATGAGCCACCTCTGCCAGCAGATCCATCAGCTCAACAACATCGCCCCTACCCTGCTCGCTTTGGAGAACGGCGCCGTTTTGGATGACATCCAGCTCTTCGAAATCAAGAAAACGGCCATCCTGACCGATGTCATCGCTCAGGATGTCAGCAAATTAGGAATCGAATGGCTACAGTATGCGACCATGTCGGAGGTGGTGGAAATCCTCGACCCCGAACAGACGCACATTCCCCATTTCTATGTCTATTCGGCTTACGACGAAGACCTGGCTTGTCTGCGCGAGAAGATGAAACAGGCTTGCGACAGCCAAGAAGCCGAGACGTATCGGTTTCAGGCTCAGGAGATTGAGGATCGTCTGCGGGCGGAACTCAGCGAGAAACTGCGTCCTTATAGCAATGCCTTATCGCAGAATTTGCGCAACACGGCCAGTCTCGATCTGCTGACCGCCAAAGCCCGCCTCGCCATAGAATGGAATGCCTGCAAACCGCAAATCGGTGACAACCATAACCTTACAAATCTGACAAATCCCGAAATCGCAGCGGCACTGGAACAGAAAGGGCGGAAATTCCAACCTGTGAGCATTGCTTTCGGACAGGAGACCGTGCTGATCACCGGCGCGAACATGGCCGGAAAGTCGGTGCTGTTGCAATCGCTCTCGTTAGCACAGCACCTGTTCCAGTTCGGTTTCTATCTGCCCGCCCAATCCGCTATCCTACCCGTTGTGGATGAGGTAATTACGAGCATCGGCGACCGGCAATCGGCCCTGAGCGGGCTGTCGTCGTTTGCGGTGGAGGTACTCACCATCGACCGTATCATCAAGACGGCACGGGAGGGCAAACGGGTACTGGCGTTAGTGGATGAGCTGGCCCGCACCACCAATCCCGACGAAGGCCGCCGGATGGTGAACGGGTTCATCCGTCTCAGCCGCAAGCTGCAGCTCACCGCGGTCGTCACCACCCACTACAGCGGCTTGGACGTGGACTGCAAACGGCTGCGGGTGAAGGGGTTGCAGATTCCCGAAGGAGTCAGTTCGTTGAGCGTCGGGCACATCTCCGACTATATGGACTACAGCCTAATGGAAACGCGCAACGACGACGTCCCGAAGGAAGCGTTCACCATTGCGCGTCTGTTGCATGTGGACGAGGAGTTCCTCGCCGAATGCGGGTCGGAAGAGTAATTGACTACTCCTTCCTAGATATCCTGTCGCCCACCTCTTTCGCTTTTTCTGCAATATTTTCAGCAATATCGCCCATTTTGTCAGCGAACTCGCTCTCCTTGACATCTTGAATGATGTCCTTGGCTTTCGCGGCGAGATTATCTGCCATATCGCCAACCTTGTCGGCAAATTCGCTATCCTTGACATCTTCAATCATGTCTTGGGCTTTTTCGCCGATAGTTTTGGCCGTATTCGCCACTTTTTCGCCAAACTCGGAGTTTTTGACATCCTCTACGGTGTCTTCCACCTTATCGGCCACCTCTTTAGATGTGGTTTTGAATTTGTCAAAAATCTTTTGGAAAATCCCTTTTTTCTCGGATGTGGGGTCATTGTCAATCATAATCTTTAATTTTTAAGTTAGAAAAGGCAAAAGTACATTTTTTTTCATTCGTAGATTTGAAAATTTTGTGTACATTTGCGCTATGATGAAACTACCGGATTGGATCTCAAAAAGGGAGACGGCGCATGGGGCCACCATCGTGCTCGACAACCGTCAGAGCGGTTCGGAGGAGGTATATTCCGACACATCCTTGGCCGATGTGCACGATGCGGAAGTCTCCGACAAAATTCGTCAGATGATCCGGCTGTACGAATACGGCGACGGCTCGTTCAAGCAGAAATGCCTCAATTTCTACCGGCAAGGGAAGTTTATGGAGGATTATGAGGACGATCAGCCGTGGGACGGGGACTTCAAGCACTATTTCCCGACCTATCACGATTTGAGCATCCCCAAGCTGCGGGGCTACTTCACGTGGCGAACGAATGTCCGCAAGGGCATCTACCGCCCGATTGCCTCCTCACTGGCATACATCTACCTCTACGAACTTCTGAACGGCATCGGCACAACCTCGGCGGAGGAATCGCTCTGGAAGATGCAGGAGTTCGAAACCGAATTCCTCGATTCGGGTGTCGGGGATTGGTTGATGACGTACAACTTGCACCGCTGGATGCTGGAATTTGCCGTCATCCACCAACTTCCGAAAAAAGTCGTGCTGACGCTCGCCAGCCCGAAAATGCTCGAACGCGACCGGAAAATCGCTGTTCTCAGAGACCCGGAAAACCATTCCAACGAAGAGGTGTTCAACGCACTCTGTCATTTCACCACCGGAAAATTCGAATCTTCACCTGCCGTCACCAAGAATCCCGATGATGGCCGCCGCCTCTTTGCCGAAGTATGGCGGCACACCCTCACGAACTATGACGACAACGGAGAGGATTTCATCACTGCCTGTTTCGGCCCGTGGAAAGCGTTCCCGTGGTATCCGCTTGCCAATTCGGTGTATCACGAGACCCGGGAGCTCACGGATTTCGATTATGCGTTGGACGAATGCCGGATATACCAGTACCGCGATGGCCGCTGGCTTGTGCAGACTTACGAAGAACTGCTTTTCAACAAAAAGAGAATCAGCACTTTACTGCATGAGACCGACAGGCTATTGCGCATTTACCTGAAGACGGGCCATCCTCTCCGCCCAAAGCCCGAAAATGCATGGGCGACCCCGTTCGTGGAGGCCGTCATTGCGGAAGACCGTCAAGCGAAAATCGAGGCCGCCCGACCGAAAGTCAACATCAACCTCGACAATCTCAGCCAAATCCGGCAAGACGCCGCCGTCACTCGCGAGAGCCTGCTCACCGAGGAGGACCGAGCCGAAGCCAACATCGAACCGGCGCCCGTGGAAATCGTTATCGCTGAACCGGTTGCAAACGAAATCGAGAGCATTCCACTCGACCCGATCCACCGTCAGATTCTGCTCACCCTGCTGGATGGCGGCTCCACAGACGAGCTGATCCGCGAGCATCGCCTGATCCCCTCCGTGGTGACTGACGCCCTGAACGAGGCCTTCTACGAGGTAATCGGCGACAGCATCCTCGACTGCGATGGCGATAGCATTTGCTTGGTGGAGGATTATGTGGAAGAAGTGAGGAATATGCTCACTGGCGAGGCGGAGGTTCTGTCCTCCTGACTTCCTTGCACTGGCGAGGCGGAGGTTCTGTCCTCCTAACTTCCTTGCACTGGCGAGGCGGAGGTTCTGTCCTCCTGACGTCGGACAGAATGACGTGAGTGACAATAAGAAACTATAAACAGTAAACAGTAAACAGTAAACAAAAGCCAATGAACGAAGAAAACCGAAAAGTACCGAAGAGGATTTCCCAGACGGTGCTGAACTCCTTGAAAGGCGGGGTGGTGCCGCGAATAGGGCTGCCCTACATCACTGTGGGCCGGAAGAGCGAAATCGAGGCGTTGCTCCACGATGTCGAAATCATCAGCGAGGGAGGGGCGTCGTTCCGATTCATTGTGGGAAAATACGGCTCCGGCAAGAGTTTCCTGCTGCAGACCATCCGCAACTACGTGATGGACAAGGGGTTCATTGTCGCCGATGCGGACCTTTCGCCCGAACGGCGGCTGCAAGGGACCCGTGGACAGGGGTTAGCCACCTACCGCGAGCTGATCGGCAACCTTTCGACCAAGACCAAGCCCGAAGGCGGGGCTCTGACGCTCGTCCTCGACCGCTGGATCAGCAATGTGCAGTCGGAAGCCGTGCAGGATAGCGGTCTCACCCCTGGCGACCCTGCGCTCACGCTGGAGGTGGACCGGAAGATCTATGCCGTGACCTCCTCCGTCAGCGAACTGGTACACGGTTTTGAATTCGCCCGATTGCTCTCCGCCTACTACCACGCCTACGTGAGCGGCGACGACGAGACCAAGGCCAAGGTAGTGCGCTGGTTCAGAGGCGAATACAGTCTCAAGAAAGAGGCAAAGGAGGAACTCGGGGTAAACATCATCATCACCGACGACGATTGGTACGACTATCTGAAACTCTTCGCCACCTTTTTCCGTTTGGCAGGCTATGCGGGGCTGATGATTATGGTGGACGAGCTGGTGAACATCTACAAGATTCCGAACACCATCACCCGGCAGTACAACTACGAGAAAATGCTGACCATGTACAACGACACGCTGCAGGGTAAGGCCAAGTATTTGGGCATCCTGATGAGTGCGACCCCGCAGGCGTTGGAGGATAAGCGGCGGGGAATTTACAGCTACGAGGCCCTGCGTTCGCGGCTCTCCGAGGGCAAATTCTCACGTCCGGGCGCCCGCGACCTGCTCGCGCCCGTCATCCGTCTGGAGGCGCTCACCGCCGAAGAGATGTTAGTGCTCTGCGAAAAATTAGCGCAGATGCACGCCGACCTCTACGGCTACCCGCGCCGCCTCGCCACCGACGACCTCGTGACATTCATCAAGGTGGAGTACGGCCGCATCGGCGCCGACCAGAACATCACCCCCCGCGAGGTCATCCGCGACTTCATCGAACTACTCGACCTGCTTTACCAGAATCCCGCTATGACGCTCTCCGCCCTGCTCGAATCCGACGAGTTCACCTTCGCCAAGTCCGAAGCCGTCTCCGACAACGCAGACAACAACTTCATCGAATTCACCCTCTAACCCTGTAACCGTGTAACCCTTTAACCCTTTAACCCTTTAACCCATGAACGTCTTCATCCGCTACGCCCCCTTCATCCAAGACTACATCTACCGCTCCGGATGGCAGTCGCTGCGGGGCGTGCAGAACGCCGCCGGCGAAGCCATCTTCGGAACCGAAGACAACGTACTGCTCACCGCATCCACCGCTTCGGGCAAGACCGAAGCCGCCTTTTTCCCTATCCTGACGTTGCTTGACGAAGAGCCATCGCGGACGGTGGGTGTGCTCTACATCGCACCGCTGAAGGCCCTTATCAACGACCAATTCGGACGGTTGGACGAGCTGTGTGAAGAAGCCGGCATCCGGGTCACACGTTGGCACGGCGATGTCGCACAGACCCGCAAGCGCAAACTGCTGCGGGAGCCATCGGGCATCCTGCAGATCACGCCGGAATCCTTGGAATCGCTGCTCATCAACAAACATACCGAGATTCCGGCCCTGTTCGGCGACCTGCGCTTTATCGTTATCGACGAGGTGCATTCGCTGCTGCGCGGCGACCGCGGGATGCAAACTTTCTGCCTGATCGAAAGGCTCTGCAAATTAGCCGGCTGCCGTCCGCGACGCATCGGATTGTCAGCCACCATCGGCAATCCGGAGGCGGCAGGTCAGTTTCTCGCGGCAGGCAGCGGACGCGGCACCGTCATCCCCAAATTCGACGGCGGCAAAGAGGTCTGGCGACTGTCGATGGAGCACTTCTTCAACAGCGGCGCGCAGGCTGACGACGGAAAAGACATCGAGATTCCCTCCCCTGTGACAGAAACCCCGACCGATACCGCGCCCAAAGAGGCCGATCCCGGTATAGGATACATCTTCGAACACACAAGAGGCAAGAAGTGCCTGATATTCACCAACTCCCGCGAGGAGTGCGAATCCGTCTGCCAGCATCTGCGGCAATACTGCGAAGCGCGTCACGAGCCCGACCGCTTCCTCATCCACCACGGCAACCTGTCGGCCTCCTACCGCGAAAGTGCCGAGCAGGAAATGAAAGACGACAGTTCTCTGATGTCGATATGCGCCACGGCGACGTTGGAGTTAGGCATCGACGTGGGTCAGTTGGAAAGGGCCTTCCACATTGACGCGCCCTTCACTGTATCAGGGTTCCTGCAACGGATGGGCCGTACCGGCCGTCGTGGCGACCCGTCGGAGATGTGGTTTGTGATGCGCGAGGAGCATCCCGAAGCGCGGGCCATGCTCCCCGATATGATCCCGTGGTACCTGATCCAAGGTATCGCACTGGTACAGCTCTACATCGAGGAACGGTTTGTGGAGCCACCCCGCACCGACCGGCTGCCCTTCAGCCTCCTCTACCACCAGACGATGAGCACATTAGCCTCCTGCGGGGAAATGACCCCTGCCGAATTGGCCTCACGTGTGCTGTCCCTTTCCTGTTTCCACCGCATCACACAAGACGACTACCGTTGTCTGCTGCGGCATCTGCTTGAAAAAGATCATATTGTCAGAACCGAAAACGGCGGGCTCATTGTCGGGCTGACCGGTGAACGCATCGTCAACAACTACAAATTCTACGCCGTTTTCCAAGAGAATGTCGAATACACCGTGCGCACCGGTTCCGAACAGTTGGGCACTATCGTGAAACCACCGCCGGTGGGCGACAAAATCGCCATTGCGGGGCGCGTTTGGGTTGTGGAAGAGGTGGATCACCTGCGGCACGAGGTCTATTGCACGCTCGTGAAGGGGAACATTCCCGCCTATTTCGGTGATTGCGCCGGCGACATCCACACCCACATCCTCGAACGCATGTACGGTGTGCTGGCCGAGGAGAAGGAATACCCCTATCTGATGCGCCACGCCGTCTGCCGCCTGCGCGATGCCCGCGACACTTTCCAAAAATCCGGCATCGCCGACCGTCCGCTCGTGAATCTCGGCGGGCAGATGTGGGCGTTGTTCCCGTGGCTGGGCAGCTACGCCTTCCTCGCGTTGGAACGGTTCCTCAAAATCCGCTGTGCCAAACGGTTGGGACTGAAGGGGTTGAATACCACCCGCCCCTATTACATGCAATTTACTATGAAGGTCAGCGAAGAGGAGTTTTACCGCATTGTGGCCGAGGAAGCCGCCAAAGAGTTCGATCCATTGGAGTTAGTCTATCCCAACGAGGTTCCCGTTTTCGAGAAATACGATGAATACGTGCCCGAAGCCCTCGTGCGGAAAGGTTTCGCGTATGGCGTGTTAGATGTGGAAGGGATGAAGCGTCGTGTGCTCGGTTGGTGAAGCATCCGTAAGGAGTTTCAATGTAAAAAAATCCCCCAAGCCATAACAGCAAGGGGAATTAATTGTATTGGAACCGTTAGTGTTTAGCGCAGTCTGTCGGCGGAGCGAACCAACTCCTCGTCTTTCTTGATGAAGCGATTCGCGAAGAACAGACACACCGCCTCAATGACGATCATCGTCAGCAACGGCACGGTGTTGAAGGTGAACTGGTAATCCTCCATCCGGGCGGAGAAGAATTTCTTGAACACGATGTCAGGACAAATCCACAACACCAACAACAATGTAATCAGGAAGATAATCATGGTGAAAGAGACCGTCTGCATCTGTTTCACGCGGTTTTTGTAACGAAACAGGGCGAAACCGGACATGGCGGCGGTCAGCACGAGGCAGAACGCCAGATAGTAAAGTCGGATGACCGACACGCCGTCGGGACACATCTCCTTCAGGGAAATGGAGTTATAGACATATCGCGCCAGCTCGGTATCAACATAACCGAACGGAATGAAAATCAGCACGATAGGGATGATAGTCGCGATCAATAAAAAGATCGATTGAACTCTTTGAATCATACGTTTTGGTTTTTACTGAAAAGTTTTGTTTAAGGTGATGGTCGGCAGCTTCACACCCTTGCCCGCGCCATTCGCGGTATTGACGTAGGGGGTGAACTTCACCTTCACATTGGATTCGGTGCCGTTGCCGTAGTCCATCAAGTTGCGAGCAAGATTGATGACATTCTTCGCATCGCCGTTCTTGAAAATGTTGTAGAGGTCCATACTGAGCGGGACATGGATCAGCGCGGTACTATTCGGATTGATGATCGTCGTCTGCGTGGCACTACTGCCCTGGGCTATAGGGGATCCCTCCAAAAGAACGTCGTAATCGTAGGCGCACAACTTGGCCGGCTTCTCGGTCTCGTTTTTCGCATTGACATTCACGTTACAGCCTATCTTGAAATCTTTGTTCTTGATGGCCTGATACGCCTTTTGCAAATCCGACCATTGCAAATCACTGATACTCTTAATATTACTCAGATTAATGCCAGCCCATGTGATGTTGTTGATGTTAGCCAGACTGAACTTGCAATTGATAATGTTGATCAGCTGCGCAAGCCCACACCCGCCAAGGAACAGCAGCGTACAGGAGATGAAGATAACGGTTAGGGTTTTCTTTAATAGTTTCATTTTTTTTGTTTTTGATTTGTGATTTATGACTTGTGACTTTTGAAATTCTCCAAAATCATAAATCATAAGTCATACGTCTTACGTCTCACATCACCCTTCCGTCTTGCAGCACAATTTTCCGATCCGACAGTTGCGCCAGCTCTTCGTTGTGCGTGACGATGATGAAGGTCTGTTTGAAGGTGTCGCGAAGGACAAAGAAAAGGTCGTGGAGCTTGCGGGCGTTCTCAGTGTCGAGGTTACCGGAGGGCTCGTCGGCGAGGATGAGCTCAGGATTGTTCATCAGGGCTCGGGCCACGGAAACGCGCTGCTGTTCACCTCCGGAGAGTTGGGCGGGCTTATGCCCTACCCTATCCGAAAGTTTCAGAAAATCAAGAAGTTCTTGAGCTCTCTTAAAGGAATCCTTTCGGCTCTTCCCAGCAATAAGCGCGGGCATGGCCACATTCTCCAACGCCGTGAATTCGGGCAAGAGATGGTGGAACTGATACACGAAACCGATGTGCTGATTGCGGAACTCTGCCAACTTGTCATCAGACAGGCTGTTGAGATTCACACCGTCAATCACCACCTCGCCCTTGTCAGCCTTGTCTAACGTGCCGATGATATGCAACAACGTGGATTTGCCGGCCCCGGAAGGACCGACAATCGTCACCACTTTGCTGTTCTCAATCGACAGCGAGACCTTTTTCAAGACCTGCAGGCTGCCGTAGCTCTTTTCGATTTCTTTGACCTCAATCATATTTATTTATTGTAGGGCTGTCGCATTGCGAATGTAGGGCTGCCGCATTGCGACAGCCCTACAAGGGGAAAATCGTTATTTTTTCTCGATTTCGGACGCTAATCGCGTGGTCAACAGCGGCACCACCTTGTTCAGGTCGCAAACGACACCGAGGTCAGCAACCGTGAAGATAGGTGCGAATTTGTCCTTGTTGACGGCGATGATGAAGTCGGATTCCTCCATGCCGGCCAAATGCTGGATGGCACCGGAGATACCGAGGGCGAAATAGAGATTCGGACGCACGGTCTTGCCGGTCTGACCCACCTGACGGTCGTGGTCGATGATGCCGGCATCCACCATAGCACGGGAAGAGGAAACCTCCGCGTTCGGGAAGACGTTGGCGAGCGCTTGCAGTTTCTCGAAGCCTTCCTTGCAACCAACACCACGGCCACCGGAAACGAGCACCTTCGCGTCGGTGATATCCACTTTGCCCTTATCGACCTTCACGTTCTCGACCATGCGGACAAGGAACTTGCTCTTGTCGAATTCGGGTTTGAAGGTGATGACATTGCCCTTGCGGTTGGTGTCGCGCTGCATCTTCTGCATCACGCCCGGACGCACGGTGGACATCTGCGGACGGTGTTCCGTACACATAATCGTAGCCATCAGGTTGCCGCCGAAAGCGGGACGGGTCATCATCAGCTCACCCTCTTCGGAAATCTCCAAACGGGTACAGTCGGCGGTGAGACCGGTGGTGAGACGGGCAGCCAAACGAGGACCGAGGTCACGACCGATGGTGGTAGCGCCAATCATCAAGATGCTGGGTTTGAACTTGTTCACCACTTGAGTGATGGTCTGTGCGTATTGTTCTGTAAGGTAATCCTTCAATTCGGGCTCATCGATGCAAATCACTTCGTCAGCGCCGTATTCGATGAGCATCTGAGCATGTTTGGAGATATTGTGTCCAGGAAGGACAGCCACCACCTTCTCGTTCAGAATACCAGCCAGTTCATGGGCTTTACCGAGCAACTCCAATGCAACAGATTGGATGACACCATCGCGTTGTTCTGCGAATACAAATACGTTTTTATAATCGGTTTTTTCCATTTTTCTGTTGATTTTGGGTTAGATGATGAATTTTTCTTTCAGTTTGCTGATGATAATACCGACAGCCTCTTCTGCATCCACTTCATAGACCTGGCCAGGCGTTTTCTGGGGCTTGGTGAAGGATTTCTTCACGCGTGTCGGGGAACCTTTAAGACCCAAGCGGTTAGGATCGACGTCGATCTTGTCGGCGGTCCAGATTTCCACCTCCTTGTCGAAGGCTTCCATGATGCCCTTCACGCTCATATAGCGCGGTTTGTTGGCAGTAGCCAGCACGGTAAGCACGCACGGCGTGGGAACTTCGAGGATTTGGTAACCCTCTTCGGTCTCTTTCTTCACGGTGCAAAGACCGTTGTTGTATTTGAGGTCAATGGTGTAGGAAACTTGCGGAAGTCCCAGATGCTCAGCCATTTCAGGAGCTACTTGCGCGGTGTCGCCGTCGATAGCCTGACGACCGGCAATAATCAAGTCATAGTCGAGGGTCTTGATGGCACCGGCCAAAGCGTAAGAGGTGGCCAGTGTATCGGCACCGGCGAACTTGCGGTCGGTGAGCAGGATGGCGCGGTCGGCACCCATAGCGAAGGCTTCGCGGAGGATAGCGTCGGCTTGCGGCGGACCCATGGTGATGACGGTGACGTTTGCACCGTACTGGTCTTTCAGGCGCAGGGCCATTTCGAGGCCGCCCTTGTCATCGGGGTTCATGATGCTGGGCACGCCGTCGCGGATCAATGTCCCGGTTTCGGGATTGATCTTGATTTCGTTCGTGTTCGGAACTTGTTTGATACAAACTACTATATTCATAATGTTCTATATTCTTGATTATTTGAAAAGATTTCCGGCAATCACCATGCGTTGCACTTCAGAAGTGCCTTCGTAGATTTCGGTGATCTTGGCGTCACGCATCATGCGCTCCACCGGGTACTCGCGGGTGTAACCGTAACCGCCGTGGAACTGGACAGCCTTGGTGGTCACCTCCATAGCGGTTTCCGCGGCGAACAGCTTGCAACGAGCGGCCTCCACCGCGTAAGGTTTGTGCATGTCTTTGTTGTAAGAAGCCTCGCGCACGAGCAGACGGGCGGCCTGAATCTTGGCATCCAAGTTGGCCAGCTGGAACTGCGTGTTCTGGAAAGCGCCGATAGGCTTGCCGAACTGTTTACGTTCTTTCGTGTACTTAACAGTCTCATCCAAAGCACCTTGTGCGATACCGAGGGCTTGAGCGGCGATACCGATACGGCCGCCGTTCAGCGTGTTCATCGCGATTTTGAAGCCCTTGCCTTGTTCGCCGAGGAGGTTCTCCTTCGGGATGCGGCAGTTTTCGAAAATCAGCTCGCAGGTGGCGGAACCGCGGATACCCATCTTCTTCTCCTTCTTGCCGATGGAGAATCCGGGGGTGCCCTTCTCCACGATGAAGGCGGAGATGCCCTTGGTACCCAATTCCTTGTTCGTCATAGCCATCACCACATACACGTGCGCATAACCGGCGTTGGTGATGAAGATCTTCGTGCCGTTGAGCACCCACTCGTCACCGTCCAAGACGGCGGTCGTCTGCTGCATGGCAGCGTCCGTACCGGCGTTGGGTTCCGTGAGACCGAAAGCGCCGATCCATTCGCCGGCAGCCAACTTCGGCACATATTTCATCTTTTGTTCTTCCGTACCGTATTCGAGTATCGGGTTGATACACAGCGAGGTGTGAGCCGACACGATGACACCGGTGGTGGCGCACACGCGGGAGAGCTCCTCCACGGCCATGGAGTACATCTGGTTGGTGCCGCCCTGTCCGCCGTATTCCACCGGCACAGGGATGCCCATGATTCCTATCTTGGCCATTTTCTCGACCGTCTCCATCGGGAAACGCTCTTGCTCATCCACTTCTGCGGCGAGCGGCTTGACCTCGTTCTCCGCAAACTCGCGGATCATTTGTAAAAAGAGTTCTTCTCTCTTCGAAAAACCAAAATCCATAGTTTCTTTATTTGTTAATTGTTTATTCGTTCTGTCCTACCCCACACTGCGCTCGTTCGTCGCTTGTATGGGGTTAATAAAATTTTGTCCCTCCGGGACTGCTCAAGGATTAACTGCTAACTACTAACTGCTAACTAATCAATCTCCATCTTCTTCAAGTTCGGGGAAATAATCAGCGTAGCCCCGGTGGCTGCCTGAACATCCTCGACCGTGAATTCAGGATAGATTTCCGTTAAGACGATGCCTTTGTCGGTGACTTCCATCACGCCCATTTCGGTGACAATGAGGTTCACCTGGCCTTTGGCGGTGAGAGGTAAGTTGCACTTATGCAGAATCTTGGGATTGCCCTTCTGGGTGTGTTCCATGGCGAGGATTACCTTGCGGGCACCCACGAGCAGGTCCATAGCACCACCCATACCGGGGGTCAACTTGCCGGGGATCATCCAGTTGGCGAGGTCGCCCTCTTCATCGACTTGCATGGCACCGAGGACCGTCACATCGACGTGACCGCCGCGGATGATGCTGAAAGAATCGGCGGAGCTGAAGGAGACAGCGCCGGGTTGAGCGGTGATGTAACCGCCGCCGGAATTCACGAGGTTGTCGTCTTCCTGACCTTCGGCGGGTGTGGGCCCCATACCGAGCAAACCGTTCTCCGATTGCAGGATAACGTTCACATTCTTAGGCAGATAGTTCGGAACCATAGTCGGCAGACCGATTCCCAAATTCACCACATCGCCATCTTTGAGTTCTTTCGCAACTCTCTTGGCGATAATTTCTCTCATTTGATTTTTGTCCATATTGCAATATAATTAATGAAATTCCTATTCTAAAACAATCCGCAAAAATACAAAAAATATTCTCTCCACAAACACCCTTGCTTTTTTTCAAAAAAACGCACTTGTTTTAGAACAATAAAAATAATTTGTACTTTTGCGCAGGTGAAAAATCAACTTTTTATTGCAGACAAAATTAATCAGATATTATGAACAACACCATCATCACGATCAACCGCGAATGCGGCACGGGCGGCGGCGAAATCGCCCGTTTATTAGGAGAAAAACTTGGAATTAAAGTCTATGGTCGCACCATGCTTGAGGCCGTGGCGCAGCAGTTTGGCATCACCCTCGAGGAATTGGACCGCGTCAAGGCCCAAAAAGCCAACTGGTGGAGCGATTTCTGCCGTTTCTACCAGCAGTTTGGCGCAGTCAGCCATCAAACCGGCGCCATTGCCGACCCCACGCCCACAAGCGTCTATTACGCCGAAAAGCGACTGCTGCAAGACTTGGCCGAAAAGGAAAGCTGCATCATCGTGGGCCGTGCGGGATTCAACATTTTCCGCAACTACCCCAACGCCATACACCTGCTCCTCATCGCCGACCACGACGCACGCATCGCACGCATCGCACGAAAGCAGAACCTCACTATAGAGGAGGCCGCCAAGGTCGTTGACAAAGTCGACACTGCCCGCGACAACTTCGTGACCAACGTTGCCGAGACCTCGCGCCACGATGCCCGCAACTACCACGCCTGCCTCAACATCACAGGCCTCCAGCCCGAAGTCGTGGCTAACTTCCTCGCCGAGCAAATCCACCACAAGATAGCAACTCTCTGACTATTATGATTACTTTTATCATTAGCCTCGCCGTCCTGATTCTGGGCTACTTGTTCTATGGGCGTTTCGTGGAGCGGGTATTTGGCCCCGACGACCGCGTGACGCCGGCCGAGGCACCGTGTTTGTTTACTCTCCGGCAGCGATACTGCATCTGATTGGCGGCGACACCATGATGTGGGTCATCATCATCTTCGCTTACTATGTCATAGCTACGATGCTGCCCATCGACAAGATTATCGGCAAAATCTATCCCGTATTCGCTGTGGCGCTGATTTTCATGGCTGTGGCACTGGCGGCGGTGCTATTCGTCAAGATGCCGCATCTGCCCGAGTTATGGACGCACTTCTACAACATGGGCGCAAAGGCAGATCCCGCCCATTGGACCGACCATATCTTCCCCGCCCTCTTCATCACCGTGGCCTGCGGTGCCGTATCGGGCTTCCATGCCACGCAGAGTCCCTTGATGGGTCGCTGCATGAAGACGGAGCGCTTGGGTCGCCGTGTCTTTTACGGGGCTATGGTGACTGAAGGTCTGGTGGCCTTGATCTGGGCCACGATAGGTATGTGGTTCTTCTATGCCTCCCCCACTCCCGGCTACGAGCTGGTGGAAGGTTCTGACGGCTTCTACACGGCGGCTCCAGCGGTGGTGGCAACGGTGTGGTTCGCAGTTTGGCACAGGAAAATGAGATAATTTATAACACGGCTGGAAGAGAATGATAGATAAGAATTGAAAATAAAACAACAATCAACAATGAAGAAACTTTTCATACTGCTCGCCGCCACCGTAATCTGCGGTTCTATGCTAATGACGTCGTGCAAAAACAACCACCAGAAGGAGCAGCAGAATGAATACACGGGCGTGCCGCTCGTTATCCTTGATGCCGACATCGGCTCGTCAACCGACGATCTCTTTGCCCTCGAGATGCTCTACCGCTACGAGGAACAGGGACAATGCCGCCTGCTGGGCGTTGTGGTGGACCGCGAAGGGGAAGCAAACGCCCGCTTTGCCGATGTGATGGGCACCTATTTCGGCCGTTCAGACGTTCCCATTGCACTTGTCCGCAACGGTGTCAAAAACCCTCCGATCTGGATCGACTACGCCCACGTGGCCGCCACGGTGGACAGCAACGGACAGCCGATGTTTGCCTATAGCATCAACGACTACTCGCAGCTGCCCGACGGATGGCAGCTCTATCGTCGCCTGTTGGCCGCCCAGCCCGATCACTCGGTGAGCATCGTTTCCACCGGTTTTGTCACCTGTCTGGCGCAGCTGCTGCAATCGGTCCCCGACAGCTACTCGTCCCTCGACGGCGTGGAGCTTGTGCGACGAAAGGTGAAGTGCATTTACGTGATGGGCGGTGTATTCGGAGAGGCCGAGGAGCCCGACTTCAACTTCGCCCAAAGCATCGAATTCTCGAAGGTTTTCTTCCGCCTTTGGCCGCAGGAGGTCGATATGGTGTTCTCGCCTATGGAGGTGGGACAGAATGTGGAGTACACCCCCGAGCAGGTCATCGCCGATGTCTCGTGGACCGATGCGCATCCCATCAAGCAGGTCTACCTACAATGTAACTGCAACACCGGCCAGCGTATGTGGGACCCTATGGCAGCCATCCATGCCGTTGAGGGGGACAGTCTGTTTACCCTCTCGCCACGCGGCACCATCCAGCTCACCGACAACGCTGCGACCCTCTTCACCCCTTCGGCCACCGGCAACTGCCGCTACCAACTGCCTGGCGATGCCGCATGGGCTGCCGCTATGCTGGAACGCATAAGGAAGTTTAATAAAATGAGAGTTGAAAAAAGAATATGAAGCGAATGGAAACACCTACCACCCAAGTATTCGGAGTCGTTTAAATAAGCAAATAAAAAGACATTAAATAAAAAAGCTATCCTACAATGAAACAACATCCCATCACCGAAGGCTACATGCCTTATCTGGGCCATCAGACCTATTACCGTATCGTCGGTGAACCCTCAAGCAAGCCGGCGCTGCTTTGTCTGCACGGCGGTCCCGGCAGCACGCACAACTATTTCGAAGTGCTCGACCGCATTGCCGACACGGGCCGGCAGGTGATCACATACGACCAAATCGGCTGCGGAAACTCCTATCTCGACGGGCATCCCGAACTCTGGACCAAGGAGACTTGGGTCAACGAGCTTATCGCCCTGCGCGAGCATCTGCATCTCGACCAAGTCCACCTCATTGGACAGTCATGGGGCGTCATGTTAGCTATCGCCTACATCATTGACCATCAGCCGAAAGGCGTCAAGTCAGCGATACTCTCCTCAGGTCTCGCCTCCAGTTCGCTCTGGGCCAGCGAGCAGCACCGTCTCATCAAGTATATGTCGGAGGAGGACCAAGAGGCCATCCGTCGCGCCGAAGCTGCCGGAAAGTGGGACGACCCCGACTATCTCCGCGCCAACGACCACTATTATGAGCGTTACGTCATCAGCGTTGACGAAAAGTCGCCCGAATGCCTGCGCCGTCCCAAACGTGCCGGCAACGAAGCCTACCTCTACGGTTGGGGGCCTAACGAATACCAACCTTTAGGCAGCCTCTCCGATTTCGAATATACCGACCGTCTGGGCGAAATCAAGCAGCCCTGCCTGATATGCAGCGGCACCCGCGACATCTGCACCCCCGTGGTCGCCGCCTCGCTCTACGAGCACATTAACGACTGCCGCTGGGAGCTCTTCAAAGGCGCCCGCCACACCTGCTTCGTTGAGCAGACCGACAAGTACTGCGACATTTTGGAGAAATGGCTGGAAGAGAACGATTGAAATGAACGCAAAAGAATATATCCAAAAACTTGGCCTCACGCCCCATCCCGAAGGGGGTTGGTATCGTCAGGTCTATGGCAATGACGAAACCAGTGAAAAACAGATTTCCACCATCTATTATATGCTCTGCGATGAGGATTTCTCGGCCTTTCATCGTCTGCACAATATGGTAGAGATTTGGTATTACCACGCCGGGGACCCGCTCGACATCTATGTCATTTCCCCCGATGGCGAATTGACCGTGCATCATCTCTCTGCCAATAGCGAAATGCAAGTTGTCATTGAGCCCGAACAATGGTTTGCGGCAGCGTTGCCCGGCAAAAAGGGATTCTCTCTCGTTGGCTGCGCCGTAGCCCCTGCCTTCACCTTTGGGAACTTCGAACTAGCGAAAAAGGAGGAATTGCTGTCCGCCTATCCGCAACATAAAGCGCTGATTGAAAGAATGTGCAGATAAAAAACACGCGGAATTATTTTGTACTTTTGCGGCACGAATCTAAACCCTATGGCAAAATGGACGAAACAAGGGTCAATCTGAACGACTACGAGTCATCCGGCGCTGGCGCCCTCGGCGAGAGCTATATCAGCAAAAGCAATCCCAACATCCTGCTCAAACTCTATTCCCGCGAGCGGGAGCAGATGGGGCTTGACGAGTATGAGCGGGCCCGCAAGGTGTACCAAATCGGGGTGCCCTGCCCTACCCCGGGCGAGCTGGTGCGCACCGAAGAGGGCCTCCTCGGCATCCAGTTTCACCGCATTGTGGGCAAGAAATCCTACGCACGTGCGCTGAGCGAGCATCCCGAACGGCTGGAAGAGTATGCCGCACGCTTCGCCGAAGAGTGCAAGAAACTGCACGCCATCCGTCCCGAAATCCGTCCCGCCCTGCGCGAAATGATGGACGCTGGCTCGAAGTGCCCCTAATTTCCAACCGGTAAAATAATAATGCATAAAACAACGCAGAAATAAAATAGTAGAAAAATGAACTGTGCTCAAAATAATACGCAAGCAAATTAAACAGAAATGAGAAAAAATATACCATGGATGCTCGCCGCCATCCTGACTATTTGCGGCTGTTTTATGTTGACGGGCTGCTCCGGTTCGAAATGGAGCGTCTCTGAAAGTTTTTACAACAACCTGATAGCCGAGGACCGCTACAGGATGATTCTCGACGGCTTGCAGGTGACCCTCATCATCACCTTTTGCGCAGCCATACTGGGCACCTTGCTGGGCGGTTTGGTCTGCTGGATGCGTATGAGCCGCAGACCTTGGCTACAGAAGGTGGCCAAAGTCTATATCGACATCATGCGCGGCACACCCGTGTTGGTGCTGCTCATGTTGATGTACTATGTGGTGTTGGCACCGATGAAAGCCACGGGCATCGTGGTGGCCGTCATCACCTTCGCCATGAACCTGTCGGCCTACGTCAGCGAGATGCTCCGTACCGGCATTCAGGGCATTGACCGCGGACAGACAGAGGCAGGTCTGGCTCTAGGATACACGCGTCGGCAGACGTTTTTCAGAATTGTGCTGCCTCAGGTAATCAAGTCTGTGATGCCGGTCTATCAGGGAGAAGTGATCAGTCTGCTGAAAGGCACCAGCGTCGTGGGTTATATCGCTGTGGCCGACATGACCAGGGCTTCCGACCTTATCCGCTCGCGCACCTTCGATGCCTTCTTCCCCCTTATCTTCTCAGCCATCATCTATTTCATCATGGCGTGGCTCATCGGGCTGCTGCTGACCTCGCTGGTACAGCGCAAACGCATGAGAGCTATCGTGGCCGCTCTGCTGCTGGCAATAGGCGCAACCGTGTGCTACGTGCCGGCAATGTTCAGTTCCGACAACACTAAGACCGAAGTGGTGGCGGAAACTCCTGAGGTATTCAAGGCGCTCTCCGGCAAGCGTGTCGGCGTTGTCATCGGTAGTGTACAGGACATGGCCGTAAGCAACTATGCACCCGATGCCGACATTATGCGAATTACAAGTAGCGCCGATTTGTTGGCTGCGCTGGAGAACGGCAAGGTGGACGTTGCCGGTTGGGATAATCTCTCGGTGGCGTTCAACAAGGAGATAGCCGCGAAGGTGGATACCGTGAATGCCTGCCTGCCGGGGACACCCATCGGAGCTTGCTTCCAGCTGGACAACACAGAACTGAAGCAGGACTTCGACAGCTTCCTGGCAGATATCCGCAGCGACGGCACCTACCAGAAGATTATTGACCGATGGAGTAACGCCGACGACCTCGCGGCGGTGGCTCGGCCTCAAAGGCGCGGCACGGGTCGCACACTCCACGTAGCCATCTACCCGGCTTTTCCTCCTTTCAGTTTCATCAGTTCCGGCGAACCCACTGGCTTGGAGATAGACCTGCTCAGCGAGTGGGCCAACCGTCGCAACTGGCAGCTGGAATTTCTCGCCATGGAGTTCGCCTCGCAGATTCCAGCCGTGCAGACGGGCAAGGTCGATATGGCCATGGGAGCCATCAGCATCACCGAGGAGCGACAGAAACAGGTGCTCTTCTCCGAAGGCTACCTTGCAGAACATATCGTGTTGATCACCCGTAAAGGGGAAGCAGGGATACTTACCAACCCTTCGCAACCGACTGATACCGAAAAAGATAATAAAAAATGGCCGTGGATTTTGGCTATATGTGTAATAGTTGGTTGCGGCACATGGTTCCTTATTCGCCGTAAACGCAGCACAGCCCAACTCTCAACTCCTAACTCTCAACGCCAAACTCCCAACTCCCAACCTTCAGACGCTCCCATCATCCGCATCTCCCATCTGAAGAAAAGTTTTGAAGACCTGGACGTTTTGCGTGACATTAACGCCGATGTACATTGCGGCGAGGTCATCTCCATCATTGGTCCTTCGGGCACAGGCAAGAGTACCTTTTTGCGCTGCATGAACCTGTTGGAGCAGCCCACCGGAGGCAGCATCTTCGTCGATGGCGAGGACATCCTCGTCAAGGGCTACCCCGTCCATTTGATGCGCCAGAAAATGGGCATGGTGTTCCAGAGCTTCAATCTCTTCCCTCACAAAACCGTTCTCGAAAACGTCATGCTTGCCCCCTGCCAGTTGCACAATGAAGATCCGGAAAAGGCACGCGAGGAAGGTTTGGCACTCCTGCGTAAGGTAGGTCTGGCCGAAAAGGCGGATGTCTATCCCACAAGCCTTTCCGGCGGTCAGAAACAGCGTGTGGCCATCGCCCGCGCCCTCGCCATGAAGCCCGAAATCCTCCTCTTCGACGAGCCTACTTCCGCCCTCGATCCCACAATGGTGGGCGAAGTGCTCAGCGTCATCCGCCAGTTAGCCAAAGAAGGCATGACCATGCTCATCGTCACCCACGAGATGAAGTTCGCCCACGACGTGAGCACGCGCATCTTCTTCATGTACGACGGATATATCCACGAGGACGGTACACCTGAACAAATTTTCGAGAATCCGGTTCACAGCGCCACCAAGGCCTTCATACAGCGCATCCGCAAGGAGGTGTTCCAGATTGACGGTCCCGACTTCGACTTCTTGGGCATGCACTCGGCCATCAATGCGTTCTGCTACAAATACGGCATCAACGAGAAGCAGGAACTGGCACAGCAGCTGTGTAACAAGATGCTCGACGACGTGATGGCGGCTTACCGTCCCATCACCGTCCGCATCACCCACAGCGAACAGTCGGAAGTCACCGCCTTGGACTTCATGGTGGAAAAGATGGAATCAACACCGTTGAGCGACGCGCAACGCAGCGAACTGGCTACATTGTGCCAGCGGGTAGTGGAAGAGCCCACCAAGTTAGGTTTCCGTGTGAAACTGATATTGTAGAGACGTTACGTGCAACGTCTCTACCGCGGCAATTTCATTTGTCTGTGTGTATTCATATTTTATGTACATTTGCATTCTGAAACAGATAAATATAATATGAGCAGACATTCTTTTTCCAATAGCCTGAGTTGGCGGATTATCGGTATCGTGTCGGCGATTTTTTTCGTGGTCATGGTGGTGATTGCCATTGTGTCGCACCAAATCATCGCCGACGAAGCGACCCGTTCCACCCAACACATCCTGCACGGGACCATCAGCGAATTGGAGAAGCCTTTGAACCGGGTCGAAGTATCCACGCATGCGGTCGCGGCGTACATATCCACACTTAAAACCCAGCCCCAAGTACTCCAAGCCATTGCCGAACGCACCGTGGAGGTCAGCGATCTGATAAACGGATTCGCCATCATCTTTGTCCTCCCCGACGGAAGCATCGACACGCTTCGCCCCGCTATTTTCAGCTACAGCGACAAAGATGGCATCCACGACTTCCGTCCCGACTGCCAACAAATCACGCAATTATGTACATTATGGAATCTGCAGCAGCTTCAAGAGACTAAGATGGCCTCTTGGACAGCCCCTTACATACCGTTCGACACACGCGCCTCACGCGTCGTCTCCTACTGCTATCCTTTGGTGGACTCTATGCTCAACATCTACGCCATCGTGATATCCGACATGGTGATTGACCAGATCGAAAGCACGGTGGAGGGTATTCGCCCCTACGACAACTCCATCGCTGCCCTTATATTCAACAAGGACAACATCATCGGTGTCAAGAGTTCCGACTCCGACTTGATTAACCGCTTTAAACGCAGTTTTTCAGGAAACAGTTCCTACGAGGAGATGGTGGAGGACATCAGATCAAACAAGGACAGCATCCGGCGGCGTGTGGGCAAAGGGCGCGACTTGGCTTTCGTAGTGTACGGACCTTTGCACAACGGCTGGAAGCTCAGCATCACATGTCCCTACAGAGAGGTGCTTCGCCGTTCCTCACAGATGCATATCGCCCTGCTGATTATCGGCCTCATCGGTCTGATCATCATCTTCTTCGTCTGCCGTCGTGTGATACGCCGCATGACGCGTCCCATCACCGAACTTTCGGTCTCCGCGCTGAACATGGCCAAGGGCAACTTCAAGGCTGAATTGCCAGAGATCACCACCCAAGACGAGATGCTCCGTCTGCACGACAGCTTCATCTACATGCAGAACTCCATCGCTGACTACATTGAGCAGCTCAAGACCACCACTAACGCCAACGAGCGTATGGAGTCTGAGCTCAACGTGGCGCGCAACATCCAGATGGGGATGCTGCGCACCGACTTCCCGCCGCAGCTTTATGCGCTGCTGAATCCCGCCAAGGAGGTGGGCGGCGACCTTTACGACTTCACCCTCAAAGGAGACCAACTCTATTTCGCCATCGGTGATGTGTCTGGCAAGGGGGTTCCGGCCGCGCTGATGATGGCCATCACCCGTGCCACAATCCGTTTTGTGGCAAGTCTCGGACTTCCGCTGAACGAGACATTGAGCCGTGTCAACAACAGCTTCATCGACACCAACAGCACCAACATGTTCGTCACCCTGTTTGTCGGCCGTATCAACTTGAAGACCCTCCACATGGATTTCTGCAACGCCGGCCACAACCCGTTGGTTATCCTGCCGCCCGACGGCGACCCCTACTTCCTCAAGGCCAAAGCCAACCTCGCCATCGGTCTGATTGAGAATTTCGCATACGAAGCTGAAAGTCTCGACCTGAAGCCGGGCACCCGTATCATCGCCTACACCGACGGTGTCAACGAAGCCGAAAACGCCTCCGAGGAGTTCTACGGCAACGATCGGCTGTTGGAGACTATCCGCCAAATGAACCGCGACATGACCTCGGAAACCGCTGTAAACCTTCTCATTGATTCAGTGAAGACGTTTGCATATGGCAACCCGCAAAATGACGATGTCACACTTATGAGTATTCAACTTTAACATAATTGATCAACCTTAATCATGACAAAAAAACGTTTCAACCCCATTAAGGACAAAAGCAGCGAAATCATCGAATTTCTGATGTCTTCTCCTGATATTCCCGATGATGAGGTCCTGCAATTCAAACTGCGGCTATCCATCGAAGAGGCCGTGGAGAATGTGGTGCGTTATGCCTACGACGGAGGCATCGGCTGGTTGGAAGCGGGCACCAGTCTCGACGAGGACTCTTTGGTGCTCACCATCGAGTTACGGGATGCCGGCATACCTTTTAACCCACTTGAGAAAGAGGATCCTGATGTGACCCTCTCCGTGGGTGAACGCAAAATCGGCGGTCTCGGCATATTTCTGTGCAAAAAGATGATGGACAGCATCGAATACCGTTATGAAGACGGCAACAATGTGCTCACCATGACGAAAAAAGTTCAAGGTTAATTAAATCGAATATTATAACCATTATGGATATCAAGATAACCCAGCAAGAGAATAAAACAATCGTGGTGTTGAACGGAAGAATCGACACTTCAAACGCAGATCAATTTCAACAAGATATGACCCCCTTGATGGAGGGCGAGAATCCTGATATAGAGATTGACTGCACGGATATGTCATACACTTCGTCACAAGGTCTCCGTATTTTCCTGATGCTGCAAAAGAGTGTGATGGCTCGTGGCGGCAAGATGGTGATGCGCAATATGAATCCGCAAGTGAAGGAGGTTTTCGACATCACCGGATTCTCTAACATCATTACGATTCTTTAGTTCCTATCATGAAACTCGACATGCATTGCGAGATGATTCTCGATGAATACCGTGAGAAACTCCCTGTTTTTAAGAAGCTGAAGGAGGTTGTCATGGATTCGGTGCGTAATTGTCTCAACGAGAACAACATTCTGGTGTCAGGTTTGGATTCACGCATCAAGAGTGAGAAAAGCCTGACGGGCAAACTGGAGCTGAAAGGCTACAAATATCGCACCTTAAGTGACATTACCGACATACTGGGCGTCCGCATCATCACCTTTTTCAGCGACGAAGTCGATATCATTTCGGCCCTTGCGGAGCAGCTGTTTGAGATTGACTGGGAAAATTCCGTCGATAAACGCAAGATGCTGGAAATCGACCGTTTCGGCTATATGTCGCTGCACTACATCTGCCGCGTTCCTCAGTCTTTGTTCTATGATCCCGCCATGCCGGAGCTGAACCAAACACGTTTCGAGCTCCAAATGCGCAGCACGCTTCAGCACGTGTGGGCCAATATGTACCATGACATGGGTTACAAGAGCGATGTGGAGATCCCCGTTGAATACCAACGGAATATGAGTCGTTTGGCCGGGATGTTGGAGTTGGCCGACGAACAATTCAGCCATATCCGCAAAGAAATCAACACCTACCGTCGCAAAGTACAGTCGCTGGTGGCCAGCGGCAATTTCGACGAAGTGCCGCTCAACGGTGACACCTTCCGCAGTTTCGTGGCCCTTCATCCATTTAAGCGTCTCACCGACAAAATAGCAGCCATCAACCAAGCCGAAATCTACGAGGACAGCCTCATGCCCTACTATAACGTGCTCCGTAACCTGAACATGAAAACCATCGGTGACATCGTGCGAATGCGAAACGAATACAGCGAATATGCATTCCAGCTCGCGCTTATCCAGCTGGCAGGCACGGGATTGGACATTCTGGCCAATTCGGTGGCGCTGCAGAACCTCTGCATTGTCTATATCCTGAAACAGGGATTTGGAGAGGCCGGACTGCTACGTCTCTTTAACGCACTATACGGTGAGAATGACTACAACAAGGACAGAGCGAAGCGCATTTATGGACAAGCAAAGCAAATCAACATCATTTAACCGTTATGAACAAACCTTTAGATACCCAACTTTTTGACAAGGCCTTGAAATTCGCCACCGATGCGCACAGCGGCACTGAACGCCGCGGAAAGGGCTTCCCCTACATCATACACCCGATGGAAGCCGTCGCCATTGTGGCGACCATCACCTCCGATCAAGAGCTGTTAGCCGCAGCCGTTCTGCACGACACGGTGGAGGATACCGACGTAACCATTGATGAAATCCGAAACGAGTTCGGCGAGCGCGTGGCCACCCTCGTGCAGCACGAAACCGCCCAGCTGCCTGGTGACGCCCCGTGGCGCACCCGCAAGCAGTCGCAATCCGACCTCCTCGCATCGGCTCCGCGCGACAGCAAAATCGTGGCTATCGGCGACAAACTCTCCAATCTCCGTGCCATTGCCAACGACTTCAAACAAATTGGCGACGAACTTTGGAAACGTTTCAGCGCCCCGAACGGCAAGGAGGATGTGGAATGGTATTATCGCCAATTGGGAGCGGCGCTGTCGGATTTGGACGGCACGCTTCCCTACAAGGAGTATCTGTCTTTGTTAGAGGGAACCTTCGGTCCAGAACGCAACAAACAGTAACCGTAAACTAATCTCTGGCTGCATTATACAACTATCTCAAAATCAACAAGAAAATGGAAGTGCAAAACGCGAAAGAACGCATCGACCGCCTGATACGGGAAATCAACCGGCACAACTACCAGTACTACATGCTGGACAATCCGACGATTTCGGACTACGACTTCGACCAGCTGCTGCAGGAGCTCATCGACTTGGAAACCGCATACCCCGAATTGCGGCGGCCCGACAGCCCCACGCAGCGCGTCGGCGGTGAGATCACCAAACGTTTCGAAAGCGCGGAGCATCTCTACCCCATGCAGTCGTTGGGAAACACCTACTCGCATGAGGATCTCGGCGAGTTCGACCGCCGCGTGCGCGAACTGCTCGCCACGCCCCCGACCTACGTCTGCGAGCTCAAATACGACGGCGTGGCCATCAGCCTGATTTACGAGAACGGCATCCTCACCCGCGCCGTGACCCGCGGCGACGGCACCTGGGGCGACGTGGTGACCGCCAACGTGCGCACCATCCGCACCATACCGCTGAAGTTGCAGGGCGACTTCCCACCACTCATGGAGGTGCGTGGCGAAATCATCATGCCCTTCAGCAGCTTCGAACAGCTCAACGCCGAACGCGAAGAGATAGGCGAGGCGCCCTTCGCCAACCCGCGCAACGCCGCTTCCGGAAGCCTCAAACTACAGGATTCCGCAGAAGTTGCCAGACGCGGACTTGACTTCAAGCTTTACTTCGCTTTAGGCGAGCAACTCCCTGAGAACAATCATTTTAACCGTTTGCTAAAACTCCACGAATGGGGATTCCGCAAGCCCGATGTAATGGAAAAAGTCGCCGACCTGCAAGGGGTCTATGACTTTCTGCGCATGTGGGACGAGAAGCGCAAGTCGCTGCCCTACCCGATTGACGGTGTGGTCATCAAGGTGAACGACTTCGACCAGCAGCGGCAGGTGGGTGCCACGGCAAAGAGCCCGCGTTGGGCCATCGCCTATAAGTTCAAGGCCGACCGCGTCTCCACGAAACTGCTGAGCGTCGATTTCCAGGTGGGCCGGACCGGCATCGTCACCCCCGTGGCCAATCTCAGTCCTGTGTCGCTGGCCGGCACCGTCGTGAAACGCGCCACCCTCAACAACCGCGACTTCATGAAGGAGATGGACATCCGCGAGGGCGATTATCTCTTCGTGGAGAAGGGCGGCGAAATCATCCCGAAAATCGTGGGAGTCGATACCGACAAACGGCTTCCCGACGCCCAGCGCGTCCCGTTCATCAGCCACTGTCCCGTCTGCGGCACGCCGTTGCAGCAGGCCGAGGGCGAGGCGGGTGTCTTCTGTCCCAACGCCGACCACTGCGCCCCGCAAATCAAGGGCCGGCTGGAGCATTTCATCGCCCGCAAAGCCATGAACATCGACTCCCTCGGGGAAGGCAAAATCGACATGCTCTTCGCCAACGGGTTGGTCAAGAACATTGCCGACCTTTACTCGCTGACCTACGAACAACTGCTTGGTTTAGAAAAAGTGATTGAAGACGAGAACGGCAAGACGAAGACTATTTCGTTCCGCGAGAAGACCGTGCAGAACATCCTTTCCGGCATCGAAGCCTCCAAACAGGTGCCGTTCGAGCGGGTGTTGTTCGCCTTGGGCATCCGGTTCGTGGGCGAGGTGACCGCCAAGAAGCTCGCCCGCCACTTCGAGACGATGGATGCGGTGGCCAATGCTCCGAAAGAGGAACTGATGGCCGTGGAGGATGTGGGCGAACGCGTGGCCGACAGCATCATCGACTACTTCAACAATACCGATAATCTTGTGATTCTCATGCGCCTGCGCGAGGCCGGACTCCAGTTCGAGCTCGACAAGAGTCAGAACCAGCCTGTTTCGCAAGCACTTGCCGGAAAAATCATCGTGGTGAGCGGAGTTTTCAGCATGCCCCGCGACACTATCAAGGAACTCGTGGAAAAGCACGGCGGTAAAAATGTTTCCTCCATTTCAAAGAACACCTCTTTCGTCCTCGCCGGCGAAAAGATGGGGCCGGAGAAGCGCAGAAAGGCGGAAGCGCTGGGAATTCCGATTGTGTCGGAGGAGGATTTTTTTGAGATGATACAGTGAAGGGATGATAGTAACGCGGTAAAGGATTACAGCATGCACGGAAAGAATCACATCGCATAAAAAAAATTCGTACTTTCGCGCTTTCAAATTTAACCCCAAGAAATAATGAAACACATTAGAATTCTGACAATTATGACCATGGTGCTGGTGATGTTCGGTGCCTGCAACAAACCCGATCCCATCGAGCCCGAACCGCAACCGCCCACACCGGGTGCTGACACCACCGAGGTGGAACCCAAGGACGACATCTACCAGTTCTCCGTGCTGGACGGCAACGGCGACAGCGTTTCACTCGCGCAGTATCGCGGAAAGGTACTCTTAGTGGTGAATACGGCCACGCAGTGCGGTTACACCCCGCAATACACGCAGTTGGAGCAATGGTACGAGGCCTATCAAGACCAAGGGTTCGTGATCCTCGACTTCCCCTGCAACCAGTTCGGCGGACAGGCTCCCGGCAGCTACGATGACATCCACGGATTCTGCACGAACAACTACAACATCACCTTCCCGCAGTTTGCCAAAATCGATGTCAACGGCGCAAACGAGTCCCCGCTCTACACATGGCTGAAGAGCAAGAAACCCGGTGCCATCCAATGGAATTTCACCAAATTCCTCATCAACCGCGATGGCGAGGTGGTGGACCGCTTCGCCTCCGGATATAGCATGACCAAGGTGAAGCAGGCGATCGAGGCGGAACTGGAAAAACAATGAACCGTCTGCCCCTACTATTTCTTCTAACACTCATGTTGGCGGGCGGTCTGCATGCACAGCCCATCGACCGGGAGATGTTCGCCAAGGTAGTGGGCATGAATTCCAAAAGCAACTGCCCGATGAGGGGCGATGGCGTCACCATCGAGAAACTCACCTATTCGCCCGGGGTGCTGCATTTCCACATCACAGCGGATGAAGACGTCCTGATGGGGATGAGCGCCAACGAGGTGGAGAAGTACAGCCGGGAGTACCTCCCCGAGAAATCCGGACCAGTCATGATGGAACGGATGCACTTTGACGGAGAGTCATTACACCTCTATTGCAATATCGACTCCATGTTCATCAGCAAACTGGATACCAGTGCTTTAAGAACGATACTCCGAAACCAAATCGCTTCAACACGGGGCAGGGAGAATTTCTACGACCCCCTAACATCGTTGAACGGCGGGGTGTTGTTCCACTACAAGATACTGGAAACAGACAGCACACTGGAGACCTACTTCTCCCCTGCAGAAGTCAGGGAAATCATGTCTATGGAAAATTATTCCGAGAAACGACAGGCACAAATAGAGCTGGAGAATCTGGTCGTCTCCACCAACCTCCAATGCCCCTATCAACTTGACGGAAGCATGTGGCTCGACTCCACCGGCATCGACAACGGGCGCTTCATCTATTACTACACCTTCACCGCATACGCGCCCAACATCAGCCCCAATATCTTGCACGACTGGATGCGGACACAACTCGCCGAAAGCGAAGATGAAAGCGTAAAGTATATCATCCAACTTTGTGTCAAAACTGGCACTGCACTGAGCTATAGATATTTTCACCCAAAACAAGAAGAGCCTTCCCGCAAAAAGAAAAAGGCTGAAAAACCACAAAAGCCCGCTTTAGAGATCTGGTTCACCGTGGACGAGCTAAAGGATATGCTCCACTAACCCTTAAATCTTAATTGTACTCCAACTTCCGCGCCAACATCCCCGCTTTGCGTAGTGAAGCAGGTTTCACACGGTAGGCGGTGAGCAGGAACCGATTGCCATACCATGACTGTATTGCCCCCGGCTCTATTTTGTAACGTCCTGTGAATGCCGGACGAAAGAGCGGGAGTTCTTCGGCTGTTACAGGGTTTTTAAGCTGGCATTCGCTATCCAAAAGCATCGTGGACAATTCACGTTTGTCAAGAAAGTAAAACAGGATGTCGCTATTAGGCAAATTCTTTACATTCAACACCTTATAAACAGGTGTACGCAACGACATCTCCTCTTCATAGGGAAATGTGACATTGGTCAGAAATACGCCATTGGTGTCGAAAAAATGGATGTCGGCACGGTCGTAGCGATAACCGTCAAAACGCGGCTCCACAAACTGCCCATTGAAATAGTTGCTGTATTCTGGGCAATAAAGCTCCGTCACGCAGAAAATCTTGTCACCCGCAAATCCGGCATGCGTTGGATAGAGCGACACGTAGTTGTGCGGCACCACGATGATGGTCCGCATCGCTTTCGCCCCCATAGGTTGAATATTCGGTACGAGAATATCGGCGCAAAAGAGCGTATCGGACGGCATCACCTTATGGTTCAGGATATTGACGGGGTGCATAAAGAAATTGTCTTGGTCGTTGTAATAGAGCATCAGCACAGAATGGTTACGACTGATGGGAATCCACTGTGCCTGCGTGGACGGTTCGCCGATGATGTTCGCGAAGGAGGACTTGCCGTGGAAGTCTGTCTCAAAATACATCGTGCGAACACCAGAATTAAACACGATAACCGCTTTGCCATTCATCGTATCCACATCCAAAGACAACACACGCCCTGGATTTTCCTTTGTGAAGGTGAATTGAACCGGAGCCGCAGCATCCACCGGCAGGAACCAAACCCCATCGCTGTTCTTCCCCACTGTTTTGAAGATGAAGTTACCCTGGTAATAGTGACAATCCGCAATGGGAATAATCTTATGCAGATCGGCAACCTCCCGAGTTTCCAGTTTCCGGAAGGCGGTATGGTAGAGGTAAATCGTCGTCGGTCCCGGCCAATACGCTTTTGGGGTCACGCGAGGCATGACCATGACGACCAATGTGCCGTCCTCATAAAAGACTTGCTGAAACCTCGACTCCTGAAGCAGAGTGATTGTAGTGTCCCACTGAAGCCTCATCGCGGTGTCCACATGCGAAATCCTCAGCCGATGGTATTTGCGACTTTGAGCCTCCTCCACGACGCAGAAACCGTTTTCGCCGCAAGACACGCAACGGACCTCCTTGGACTTCTTGTCCAACGCCATATCAAAACCGTTCGGGAGGCTCTGCGCGAGCGATCCCGAACGGAATATCAATAAGAGGAACAATATCGTGATAAGATGCTTCATTTCGAACGAACACACGAAAAGGTAACGAAACCGTCCCTTCGTAGAGACGCAAAATTTTGCGTCTCTACACCAGCCGTCTCACGTCTTACTTCACGATGTAGTCAACGTAAATTCCCGGGGTGTGGATCTGCTCCATCGGGATGGAACCCGTGGGAACCAGCTCCTTGGTCTCCAGGATGACAGTGTCAGCAGCGGCAGCCATCATGGGATTGAAGTTCTGGGTCGTGCCTTTGTATATGGCGTTGCCCATCTCGTCGCAGATGCTGGCGCCGATGATGGCGACATCAGCGTGGAGGGGCAGTTCGAGGAGGTACTCCTTGCCATCGATCTCGATTTTGCGCTTACCGTTCTCCACGACAGTGCCGAGACCCGTCTGGGTGAGGACACCACCGAGACCTGCGCCGCCGCAACGGATACGCTCAGCCAGAGTGCCCTGCGGACAGAACTCGATCTCTAAGGTCTTGTCGTTGAACTGCTGGATGGTGTCGGCGTTGGTGCCGATGTGCGAGGCGTAGAGTTTCTTCACCTGCTTGTTGGAAATCAGCATACCGATGAATTTGTTGGGGTATGCCGTGTCGTTGCAGATGAGGGTCAAGTCCTTCACCCCTTTGTTGGCAATGGCTTCCACCATTTTCACGCCCGTGCCGGCGCCCAAAAAGCCACCGATCATCAGGGTCATGCCGTCCTTCACATGCGCAACGGCTTCTTCGATTGATACTAATTTGCTCATATTGTCTGTTTTTTAAATTGTAAGCATTAATTCTCCAATTCCGCCTTGATGGCGTTTTGGATCAAGGTAACGAAATCGCCGAGCGGCATGGTGCCGTCGTTGATGTTGCCGTGGCGGCGGACAGAAACGGTGCCGTCCTTCTCCTCATTCTCACCGACGATGACCATGTAGGGGATCTTGGCGGTTTCAGCGTCGCGGATCTTGCGGCCGGTCTTCTCACTGCGCTCGTCAATGTAGCAGCGGATATCCTGCTCATCCAACGCGGCGCGCACCTTCTGCGCGTAGTCCATGTACTTCTCGCTGATAGGCAGAATGACGACCTGGTCGGAGGTGAGCCACAACGGGAAGTTGCCGCCGGTGTGCTCCAACAGCACGGCCACGAAACGCTCCATCGAGCCGAACGGGGCGCGGTGAATCATCACGGGCTGCTTCTTCTGACCATCGGCATCGGTGTATTCCAATCCGAAACGCTCGGGCAAATTGTAGTCAACCTGGACTGTACCCAGCTGCCACTCGCGACCGATGGCGTCCTTCACCATAAAGTCGAGTTTCGGGCCATAGAACGCGGCTTCGCCCTCTACCTCAACGGTGTTCAGACCCTTCTCGGCAGCAGCCTCGATAATGGCGCGTTGTGCCTTCTCCCAGTTCTCGTCCGTACCGATGTACTTCTCTTTGTTGTTCGGATCGCGCAACGAAACCTGAGCCTTGTAGTTGTCGAACTTCAGGGTCTTGAAGATGTAGAGGATAATGTCGATGACTTTGCAGAACTCCTCCTTGATCTGGTCGGAAGTACAGTAAAGGTGGGCATCATCCTGCGTAAAGCCTCTAACCCTGGTCAAACCATGCAGCTCACCGCTCTGTTCGTAACGATAGACGGTGCCGAATTCCGCCAGACGGAGAGGCAGTTCCTTGTAGGAACGCGGACGGGCGGCGAAAATCTGACAGTGGTGCGGACAGTTCATCGGCTTGAGGAAGAACTCCTCGCCTTCTTGCGGCGTGGTGATCGGACGGAAAGAGTCCGCACCGTATTTCGCATAGTGACCGGAAGTCTTGTAGAGGTTCACATTACCGATATGCGGGGTGATAACCTGCTGATAGCCATACTTTTTCTGCACCTTGCGGAGGAACTGTTCCAGACGGTCGCGCAGGGCGGCACCCTTGGGCAACCACAACGGCAGACCCTGTCCCACGAGCGGGGAGAAGGTGAACAATTCCAACTCACGACCCAATTTGCGGTGGTCGCGTTTGGCAGCCTCTTCGAGGAGAGCCAGATATTCGTCAAGTTCTTTCTTTTTCGGGAAAGTGACGGCGTAGATACGGGTCAGCTGTTTGCGCTTCTCGTCGCCGCGCCAGTAGGCACCTGCCGTCTTCAACAGCTTGATAGCCTTGATCATGGAGGTGTCGTGCAAGTGCGGGCCGCGACAGAGGTCGGTGAAGGGACCGCTCTCGTAGAAGGAAATTTGACCGTCTTCCAGACCGTCGATCAGTTCCACTTTATATTCGTCGCCTTTCTTGTTGAAATAGTCGAGAGCTTCGGCTTTGGGGACCTCGCGCCGCACGAACTGGATCTTCTGGGAAGCCAGCTCTTTCATCTTCTCCTCAATTTTCGGGAAGTCATCAGAGGAGATGCTGTAATCCATGAAGTCGATGTCATAGTAGAAGCCGGTCTCGATGTGCGGTCCGATGCCGAACTTCACGCCCGGATAGAGCGATTCGATGGCCGCCGCCATGAGGTGCGCGGAGCTGTGCCAGAAGGTGTCCTTACCTTCGCGATCGTTCCAAGTGTAAAGCGTGAGCGACGCATCCTCGTTGATGGGTCGGTCGAGTTCCACCATTTGGTCATTCACTTTGGCCACCAGCACGTTGCGGGCCAAACCTTCGCTAATGGCCTGCGCCACCTCGTAAGGGGTGCAGCCCTTTTCCATTTGTTTGATAGAGCCGTCAGGCAGTGTGATGTTGATCATATCAATACGATTTATCTAATTACAAAAGAATCCGCAAAGATACAATTTTTTCAGTTAGATTGCGAATCTTTTGAAACGTGGGACGAGTGTCGGGGCGGTCAAGAATCCCTTGCTGTCCCCTTTCTGTTCCCTTGCTGTCTCCTTGCTGGTTTCTTGCTGAAACCTTGCTGAAATCAGCAAGAAACAGCACGTGAAGGCTTGGTAGACAGCACTTTATAAGAAACCAAGATGAAATGGCCGCCGGAGGTCTCAGGTTCGTTTTTGCCTGTGGGTTTGTATGGTTAAACCCACAAACTTTCTTTTTTTATACGTAACTTATTGTCTATCAGGCTGTGGGTTTGTGTG
>JAGCVQ010000017.1 GCA_017962275.1 Bacteroidales bacterium | reverse complement strand
GGCCGCATGGACATGGTGGTGCAGACCGCCGACTACATCTATATTTTCGAGTTTAAGTTGGACGAATCCGCCGACAAGGCGTTGGAGCAGATCGAAGAGAAGCAGTACGCCTTGCCGTTCGCCCAAGACCCGCGCAAGCTCTACAAAATCGGGGTGAACTTCTCTTCCAAAACCCGCCGGATCGAGGGCTGGGAAGTGGTGGAACGGTAAAAGTTTCGAGCTATTCGCGCCATGATCCCAACCCTCACATACCCGCCTCAGCACCCCCGTTCCGACATGGGGGGATATCGGTACTTCTTCAACGGGCAGGAGGCTGATAATGAGGTGCTTGGAGAAGGAGGATTGGCGGGGTATGAGTTCCGTCAGTACGACACGCGACTGGGACGGTGGTGGGGCATCGACCGGAAGGCGGCAAAGTACCCTTCGCTCAGTCCGTACCAGTTCTGCGCAGACAACCCGATATGGATGGTTGATGTGGATGGAAGCGATTTTGTGGTTACGGTCGAAAAGTCTGGTTCGGAAAATATCATTACTGTTAAAATGAATGTCTATGCTATTTCTGAAACAGCATACAAACAACTATTGGCTGCCACTGACGAAATCAATTCGATCACTAGAACTGTGACCATTGACAATGTGGAATACACTTTATACTTTGAAATAAATCCATTTCCGCCAAGCGAGACGAATGACATAAAGAAATCCAAATATATTGAAGAAGGTAAAGCCCTTTCCGAAGGTTATCTGGGTAATGTCTTTTTAGGTACAAAATATCAAGAAGGAGTTCAGGAAGTAGTTCGAGATGGTCATACAGGCTACGTCGGAGGGAGGACCTCAGGGAAATCATCTTGGATGTATCCAGGACCTGATGGATTAGATTTTGGCAATTATTATAAGCTAGTGGGGCATGAACTACTCCATTTATTAGGTTTGGATGATGAAGGCGGTGAATATTATGCTCCAGAAGGCAGGATGGAATACATCGCCTCGCCTTACAACGGTTTTGATATGAATGATATTTCAAACAAAGATATTCAGAATATATTGAAGTTTGCTTTTCTATTTAATCAAGCCATATATGCCAAAGAGAAAGTCAGAGTGGATTATCTTGACGATATCGATCCCATTATTCCAAACCCCAAAATTGAAGTCAAATGAAAATCTCGTTATCGCATATATTACTCATCATACTCTTGCCCCTTTCATCTTTGGAATCATTCGGGCAACAGATTCTTAGCCTAGACACTGCCATCGTGGATGTTTTGGCGGTATTCTACTGTTCGGGGGACGCGAATGCTGTAGAAAAGAACCATTTCGGAATGGTTTTGCTTGAAGGTTCCTCTGGCCTTGACAAATTGTTGCCCATAACGGAGTGCGGATATCGGTATTATAAATCGAATCACAAAATCGTGAACGTGATAAATGATAAAATGAAAGATTGTTTTATTGCGAACATACGATTAGGTAATGCGGACGAGATGGCAATATTCCTCGGGCTGCTAAATAAAGAATTCATACCAGGAACGCGGAATCACCGCCCGAAAGTGATGGCAAGAGACACCACAAGCCTATATTATGATCTGTTGCAGCAGCTTTGGAACAACCAACCGGAGCTCGGTTATATAAATCGAGAAAAGTGTTACTACGAACCTTTCTTTACTAATGCTTACAACACTGGTATTTCGTCTGACTATAAATTTGACTTCAAAGAAGGCTACTACTACCAATTGCATAAATACCGAATGGCATACTTGCTGATGCAGGACGAGAACGACTCCGTTCTCCGACTGGCCTATTATAATCCACTCGGTCCTACGATATTCCCTGGAAGAAACCCTTATGATATGATAACTACAGCAGGAGAGCCAATTACCTTTTCAATGCACGAGGAATATGACACCCATATTCACAAATACATGAAAGATGGCGTTTCATTGGTTGCTGTTCCTTACATGTTTGAATATATCGATAACACTTCCTCTAAATCACAATCGAAGTCCAAGACAAAATCCAAATCTAAACGCAAAAAAAGAAAAGACAGTGAAAATTACTTCATTATACTATGAAATTCGCGTATGCTCTCGCGTTGTCCCGAGTTGTCATCAAAAACTATCCCATCATCTACTTAACTCCGAAAAAATCCTATCTTCGCGCCATGATCCACACCCCCACATACCCACCTCAGCACCCCCGTTCCGACATGGGGGGGGGTATCGGTACTTCTTCAACGGGCAGGAGGCTGACAATGAGGTGCTTGGAGAAGGGGCGAGTTTCAGTGCAGAATTCTGGCAGTACGACAGTCGGTTGGGCAGGAGGTGGAATGTGGACCCTGTTTTCAAGGAGTATGAAAGTCCGTATGCGTGCTTCGCGGGGAATCCGGTGTGGTTTGCGGATCCGAAAGGGGACAGCAGTGTTGTTGATGCTAAAGGGTACATAATATATTATGATGAGAACGACAAGGATTTGCGCGTTTTCATTAATGAGAATGGCAAGTTAAGGCAAATCGGAGAGTTAGGAAAGACAATTGAAGCAGACACTTGGTTTGCAAATTTGCTAAAAGAAAATGCTTCTGCCGCGAAAGATTCTTGGAATCCTTTTGGTTTTAGGAACAAAGTGAAGCAGTATGGTGAGTGGGATTATAAATATGCGAGTCAAGACAACCCAAACAGCAATATTCGCTATCATTTGATAGGTGTTGCTTTTCATAGAAAAGACAAAGATAAAGGATGCGGCGATTTATCGGAAACCTACTTTTCATTTCAGGGAATGGTGGGAAGAGCTGAGGATTTGAACAACTTACACTTCGGTGTTGTTGGCAAGGCCTTCGGGTTGTTTCCAGAAGATTTTATGCTAAAACAAGCTGGAAAAGTCGAGATGGAGAAATGGGCAAACGACGGGCTTACAGTTCCAGCTGAATGGACTCCAAGAATAGAAGTTGTCAAATGTCGAGGAGGAATGATACCGACCACATATACCACAACAAAGTTGTTGCCTCCTTACGGGGATAATCCTGTTGATCATGAGTGGATAAAACGCGGATTTGATTACTATAAGAGGAACTAGAAGAGTCTAATCAATGATTGAAAGATGAAACGTTCTCTAATAATTTTTGTCCCCTCTTTGCTGCTTGTCGTTAGTATAGCTTTTGCGGTGATTATGGTTTACATAAATCGTGATGTGGTTGGAAGAGCATCGTATGAGGAGACCAAACAAAATTTCACTGCTAATGAGCCATATTTTCAGAAAACGGCAGACTGTTTTCTGGAAATTGCCAACTGCTGCTTGTCGGGTTCGTCACAAGGGACTCTTCTTGTCAGTATTCTCGAATCGGACGACGAGTTTTTGTTCCGGCTGTTCTTTTCTACAAAAAACGAGACGGAACTTGTATTCCCGATAGGAGATTCTGGCATTGAAATAACCCAAGACCAGAAAGAGAAATTACAATTCAGAGGAATTGATTATCACAAGGTACAAACACTCTACTCGAATCTGAAAAAGACAAATTGTTGTGCGATCACAAAATGCGGTGGCAATCCAGACGTTCTGTTTTATATGACATTTAAGATTCTTGATCATTGCACAATTGATTACATATTTTACCCCCAGTCTATTGAAGTGGATTCAATACGTCCTATTTCTAATTCTTCACTCGGTCAGCAGGTTGCTATCTCTGTAAAATAGTTAAAGATTGTCCCAAGTTGTCAAAGTTGTTCTCCTATCTCCAAAAATCCCATCTTCGCGCCATGTTTTTCTCAACCACATATCCGTCCCAATTTTCCCGTCCTGCTAACGGGGGGTATCGGTACTTCTTCAACGGGCAGGAGGCTGACAATGAGGTGCTTGGAGACGGGGCTTTGTACGCCTTCGAATACCGCATGCACGACACCTGCATCGGGCGGTTCTGGAGCGTGGACCCACTGGCGGGAAAGTTCCCGTGGAACAGCTCGTATGCGTTTGCGGAGAACAGAGTTGTGGACGGCAGGGAGTTGGAAGGGTTGGAAGTTGCCCCTCCCTCCATCGGCATACAGACATTCGCGAACAACATCAATGAGAGGTGTCTCCGTGTTGACAAGGCTGCTTTTCACTGTAGAGCTTGAGTAGAGGAGGAGCAGAGGAAGTGTTCAAGTTTAAGGAGGAATAAAAAAAACGCAGGGAGATCAGAGCATTTTCAAAAAAATGGTATTTTTGCCGTTCGTTGTGATTTGAAACCGATGGATAATAAAAATAAAAAACCGTACTCTGAGAAAGAGGTCAGGAGCATCAAAGTGGCGCTGTTCTGCATCGCCGCGGCGTTGATTTTCTACCTGGGCACCACTTTCCTGAAAGGAATCAATGTCTTCGGGAAGAAGAACTACTACTACGCCGTTTTCGAGGACGTGGGGTCGCTGCACGAAAGCGCGAATGTCTCGTTGAATGGCTATGACATCGGCAAGGTGACGGATATCGAACTGCTGAGCACCAACCCCGTGCGCATCTGCGCCGAGATTCTCATCACCGAGAAACTCGACATTCCCCGCGACTCGAAGTTCGAGGTGCTGCAAAAAGACCTCTTGGGCGGTATGGTGGTGAATCTGCACTTGGGCAGCTCACCCGATTTGGCCCATCGCGGCGATACCCTCGGCTGCTACCTCGCCGGCGGCATGCTGGACGGTGTCGGCGACATGGTGGCCCAGCTGCAAAGCATTGTCGCATCAGTCGATACCATCGGGCAGAACCTGAAGCTGGCTTTCCGCTCGGAAGACTCCCTCAACGGCGGTACGATGATCAAGAATACGTTGGAGAATCTCGAACATACCACCGCCGACCTCTCCAAACTGCTGGCCGACAATGGCGGCAAGGTCAACAACGTGGTCTCCCAGCTTGAGGTGCTCTCGAAGACCCTCGGCGATGCGGCCCCGAAACTCAATGCCATCATCGCGAATGTCGATAATATCTCGGATTCCCTGGCCCAGGCGAATATCCGCACGCTCGTCAACAACGCCCAAAATACGGTGGATAACGCCAACGCCCTTATCGCCGGTGTGAAGAACGGTCAGGGCACCGTCGGACAGCTCATGCAAAACGATTCGCTGTTCAACAGTCTGAACAACACCATCGGAAGTCTGGATTTGCTCGTCAAGGATATCAAGGCAAATCCCTCCAGATACATCAACGTCACCATTTTTGGTAGAAAAGAACGTAAAGAAGAACGTAGGGAAGCACGAAAAGAAGAACGTAAAGAAAAGAAAAACAAGCAATAAATATGGAAATTACAGGAAAATTGATTCAGAAGCTGCCCGTGAAGTCGGGTGTCAGCAGTTCAGGTAATAACTGGTCGAAAGCCGAGTTTGTCATCGAAACCATTGAACAGTACCCCCGGAAGGTGTGTGCCAACTTGTGGGGCGACCGTGCCCGTGCCTTGGACCAGTTCCAGGAGGGGGCTCTCATTACGGTCTCCTTCGATTTGGAGTCCCGTGAGTTCAACGGCAATTGGTACACGGATGTTAAGGCATGGAAGGTGGAACCCGCCACGCCTGCCGCTGCCGCCGGTGCTCCCGCGCAGGGTTACATGCCCCCGCAACAGCCGATGTATCCTCCGCAACAGCAGGGATATGCGCAGCCGGCTTATCCGCAGCAGGGTTACGCGCAGCCCCAGCAGGGCTATGTTCCCCAGCAGTCGCAAGGTTATGCCCAACCGCAGCAACCTGCCTATCCGCCTCAACCGCAAGGCTATGCCCCCGCTCCCCAGCAAGGTTATGCCCAGCCTCAACAGCCCAACCCCGTTGCCCAGCCCCAGCCCGATATGAGCACGCTGCCCAATATCCCGCAGGAAACCTTCACGGACGACGGCGGCGCAGACGATCTTCCGTTTTAAGGTTTATAGCCAACTGCCAATAGCTAATAGCTAATAGCCAAAAGCCAACAGCAAAAATGAACACAGGTGTTTGTCATTTGACGGTGATTCCCATGCGGGCGGAGCCGTCGCACCGGGCGGAGATGGTGAACCAGCTCCTGTTCGGCGAGACGTATAGGGTGCTGGAGACTAACGACGAGTGGTTGCGGGTGGAGACCCACCACGACAGCTACGAGGGCTGGATCCAGCGGAAGCAATGCTTCAACCCCGCAGACGAGGTCTTTGACCGTTACCTGAAGGCCGACAAGTTACGGCTGAGTTCCCCTGTCGTTACCACAGGCGCACGTGTCCCGAACCTGTTGACGATGGGTGCGCTGGTGGTGACGGCTCCGGAAAAAAGTCCTTTTGCAGAACGTTTCCCGATACCTTCCGCCGAGACCTGGTGGCCTGCGGATGGCGAACCGGACATTCCCCGTGTGGAACGGATGGAACTGCTTCGCAAGCTGGCCATGTCGTTACTCGGAACTCCCTATCTCTGGGGCGGCCGAACGCCGATGGGCATCGATTGTTCCGGCTTTGTGCAGCTGCTCTATTCGTTAGTCGGGGTGCAGCTGCCCCGCGATGCTTCGCAACAGGTGACCTGCGGCGAACCGCTCGATTTCGTGCAGGAGGCGCGTCTTGGCGACTTGGCCTTCTTCCATAATGAGGAGGGTAGGGTGGTCCACGTCGGCATGATGCTCAACGACAGCGAAATCATCCACGCCAGCGGCCAGGTCCGCATCGACCGCATCGATGAGACCGGTATCTTCAATGCTGATATTCAGAAATATACCCATGCATTAAGGGTGATTGTCCGTGTGTAGAGACGCAAAATTTTGCGTCTCTACCATCAAATGACAATATATGGACAATGTTCGACGTTGCAGTAGTCAATGTTTGAAATGGTTGACCACAAAATGAAAAAAAAGATAATCATTGGCGTTTTGGCGGGGATGCTCCTGTTGGCGTGCGTCGTCGCCGCTTTGTTTTTCAGGACATTTATGGCGCAAAATGTGCGGAACTGCGACGTAACCGTGGTGGTGCCGCCCGGCGCGACGTTTGAGCAGGTGATGGACACGCTGCGCAAGTATGAGGTGCTGAAGTCCGAGGAAACCTTCCGGAAGACCGCGAAAGCATTGAAATACAAGACCATGCGGATCGGTAAATACGACATTTCCGACTGTCGCACGAATCTGGATTTGGTACGGTTGCTCCGTCGCGGTCAGCACTATCCCGTGAAGTTCACCTTTAACAATGTCCGTACGGTTGACCAATTTGTGGAGAAGGTCGGCAACAAGTTCTTTTTCGAGCCGGAGGAACTCTCCACGTTGCTCCATGACAGAAACTATATGCAGCAGTTCGGATTGTCGGACACGACAGCGGTGTGCCTCTTCATCCCCAACACTTACGAGTTATACTACGACATCACGGCGGAGGATTTCCTTGACCGAATGCATGGCTATTATGAGCAGTTCTGGACGGACAAGCGCAAAGCCACAGCCTCGGAAATCGGTCTGACGCCGGTGCAGGTGGCCACGCTCGCCTCGATTGTGGAGGAAGAGAACATGCGGCCGTCGGAGAAGGCGATTATCGCAGGCCTGTACATGAACCGTATTCACAAAGACATGCTGCTGCAATCTGATCCGACGGTGAAATTCGCTATCGGCGACTTTGCCCGCAAGCGCATCCTGAACGCCGACCTGCAGGTGGATTCGCCGTACAACACCTACAAGTACAAAGGATTGCCGCCCGGCCCGATCCGCATCCCGGAGGCTTCCACGATGGACTCCGTGCTGCATTACCGTCACCACAACTACCTCTACATGTGTGCCAAGGAGGATTTCTCGGGCTACCATAACTTCACGGCCAGCGCCGACGAGCACTCCCGCAATGCCGCCCGCTACCGAGCCGTGCTGAACGCACGGAACATCAAACGATAAAAAAAAAGACTTGCAATAGCAAGTCTTTTTTTTTAGTGATCTGTACTGGATTTGAACCAGTGACCTCTTGCCTGTCAAGCAAGCGCTCTAAACCAACTGAGCTAACAGATCGTCTGTCTGAAATCGGCGGCAAAGATACACTTTTTTCCGATACCGCCAACACTTTTTGAAAAAAAAATTTCATTGTTTTTCCGACTTATCATCTCATGATTTCATGAATAAAAAAGCACTCTGAGTTTCGTCCCAGAGTGCTTTAAACGTCTTACGTACAACGTTATACGTCTCACGTCTTACCTCTTCTTCAGCCCGAGAATCTCGCGGGCCTCGTCGGAGGTGGCCACGGGACGGCCTAACAGTTTGGCCATGCGCACGACCTTATCGACGAGTTCGCCGTTTGATTTCGCCAAAACGCCGCGCTCGAGGTAGAGGTTGTCCTCGAAGCCCACGCGCACGTTGCCGCCCATCACGATGGTGGGAGCGGCGAGGGTGAAGGCGTGACGGCCGATGCCGGTGCTCGTCCAGGTGCTGCCGGCCGGGATGTTCTTCACCAACCAGCAGAGGTTGTCAACCGTGGCGGGAGTACAGCCGGGAACGCCCAACACGAAGTTGAACTGCATGGGGGCACCAGGCACCTCGCCCTTGCGGGCCATGGTGAGGATGGTGTCGAGGTGACCCATCTCGAAGCATTCGTATTCGGGTTTTATGCCTTTCTCAAGCATGCGTTTGCCGAAGGCACGCATGGTGGGCATGGTGTT
>JAGCVQ010000016.1 GCA_017962275.1 Bacteroidales bacterium | reverse complement strand
CTGGTGGAGCAAGAAACCGTATGGTTGAATCAGACGCAAATGACGTTGCTTTTTCAACGGGATGTATCAGTGATTTCCCGCCACATTCGCAATATATTCGAAGAAGGGGAGTTGCAAAAGGAGTGCAATTTGCATTTTTTGCAAATTGCAAATTCAGACAAGCCTGTAGCTTTCTACAGCCTTGATGTGATTATTTCGGTCGGATATCGGATAAAGAGCAAAAGAGGTACAGAATTTCGCATCTGGGCTACACAAGTGCTTAAAGAGTATCTATATCGCGGTTATGCCATCTATCAAAGAATGAACCAAGTTGAAAACCAAGTGGCAAAGCTTACAAATCAGGTTCAGACGATGGTTCAAACCGCACTTCCGCCAAAACAAGGCATTTTTTTCGATGGACAGATATTTGATGCCTACCAGTTTGTGTCGGATTTGATTCGAAGTGCGAAAAAATCCATTGTTCTGATTGATAATTATGCCGATGACAGCGTCTTGACCCAGTTGACGAAGAGAGCGGATGGGGTGACCGCTACAGTTTGCGTAAGTCGTTTGACCAATGCTTTCCGCTTGGACATCGAACGTCACAATATGCAATATCCTCCTGTGCGGTTACGGGTGCTTTCCTCCGTGCATGACAGATTCCTTCTCCTCGACGACCGCATATTGTACACTTTCGGGGCTTCATTCAAAGATTTGGGCAAGAAACTGTTTTGTTTCACGCTGATTGAAAGTGCTGACGTGGTAGAAGTGGTGCGGCGGCTGGGTGCGGGCTTCGGCCGTTAGGCCTGCGAGTAATAATCAGAAATCATATTTGGCGGCGACTGCGATGACAGGAACGCGATTCACAATATGGTGAAAAAGGTGCTCTTGGGTATGGGGCTTACCATGAAATTTCGTATTTTTGCACCGTTTTTTTAGAATTACTTTGGTATGCGTGATACTCGTATTTTTATTGAAAAGAAACCCGGTTTTCAGGTCGAAGCAGAAAGTCTGAAAGCCACTTTGAATCAGAATTTTAACCTCAACATCACCGACCTTCGCCATCTGAAGGTCTATGACATTTTCAATATAGAGGAAAACCTGCTCGCGAAAGCGGAGACCGTGGTTTTCTCCGAACCCGTGACCGACGACGTTTATCACGAGTTCCCGTTGGAGGGACTGAAGTATTTCGCTGTGGAATTCCTGCCCGGACAGTTCGACCAACGCGCCGACAGTGCCATGCAGTGTCTTAAACTGCTGAATCCCAAGACGGAAGCGGTCATCAAGAGCGCGAACCTCTACGTGATTGACGGCAACCTCACCGACGACCAGTGGCTGAAGGTCAAGAAGTTCTGCATCAACGAGGTGGAAGCCCGCGAGAAGGACATGTCCCGTCTGGAACTGACCGAAAATCCTGAAGTTCAAGACGTTCCGATTTACGACGGGTTCAGAACCTGGACCGAAAATCAACTGCGTGACTTCCATGGCAAAATGGGGTTGGCCATGTCGTTAGAGGATTTGAAGTTCATCCAGCAATATTTCGCCAACGATGAGAAACGTGATCCGTCCGACACGGAGGTCAAGCTGTTAGACACCTATTGGAGCGACCACTGTCGCCACACGACCTTCGAAACGGCCATCACGGACATTGATGTGCAAGGTGAAAACATTTACAAAGAACAGATAGAGAATGCGTTGCGGGAATACCTCGCCGTGCGCGACGAGATGTACGGCAAAGAGACGCAACGTCCGGTCACGCTGATGGACCTGGCTTCCATCAACGGCAAATACGAGTACAAACGCGGCAACCTCCCCGACAAGGAGATTTCGGAGGAAAACAATGCCTGCAGCATCCGCGTGAAGGTGGATGTCGATGGCAAAGAGGAGGATTGGCTGCTGATGTACAAGAACGAGACGCACAATCACCCGACGGAGATCGAACCTTTCGGCGGGGCAGCTACCTGCGTGGGCGGCGCCATTCGCGACCCGCTGAGCGGTCGTAGCTATGTGTATCAGGCACTGCGTGTGACGGGCGCGGGCGACATCAACGCTCCGATTTCCGCCACGCTGCCCGGAAAGCTTCCGCAGTCGGTGATTTCCAAGACCGCTGCCGCTGGCTATTCCTCCTACGGCAACCAAATCGGTCTGGCCACCACTTGCGTGCGCGAGATTTATCACCCTGACTACCAAGCGAAACGTCTGGAGATCGGAGCCGTGGTGGGTGCCGTTCCTGAGAATCAGGTGCGCCGCGAGCGTCCGCAGCCCGGTGACATCATCATCATGTTCGGCGGCCGCACCGGCCGCGACGGTATTGGAGGCGCCACCGGTTCCTCGAAGGAGCATACGGAAAAGTCGCTCGATACCTGCGCCGCCGAGGTGCAGAAGGGTAACGCCCCCGAAGAACGTAAGATCCAGCACCTGTTCCGCCGTCCCGAAGTGACGAAGCTCATCAAGAAGTCCAACGACTTCGGCGCGGGCGGCGTCAGCGTGGCCATCGGTGAATTAGCTGACGGACTCACCATCGACTTGGATACGGTGCGCACGAAATATAAAGGTCTGAACGGCACGGAAGTCGCCATCAGCGAGTCGCAAGAGCGTATGAGCGTGGTGGTTGCACCCGAAGATGTAGAGACCTTCTTCCAATACTGCCGCGAGGAGAATCTGGAAGCGAACATCATCGCCAAGGTGACCGACGACAACCGTCTCACCATGACGTGGCGCGGTAAGACCATCGTGGATCTCAGCCGCGACTTCATCAACACCAACGGCGTGCGCCAACAGGTGACCGCCAAAATCGCCCCCGTAGCCGAAGACGTGTTGAAACCTTCTGTCATCCAAGGAAATACCATGCAGGAGAAGTGGCAAAGTTGTCTCACCAATCCGAACGTCGCTTCCCAAAAGGGTCTCATTGAGATGTTCGACGCGACTATCGGCGCCTCCACAGTGCTGATGCCGTTCGGCGGCAAAAACCAGCTGACGGAAGCACAGGTGAGCGCACAGAAACTACCTGTACGTCACGGACATACGAACCTCGCCTCCATCATGGCCTTCGGTTACAACCCGTTTATCGCCATCCGCTCGCCGTATCATGCCGGCGTAATGGCGGTATTGGAAGCCATGTCGAAGATCGTGGCGGCCGGCGGCGACTACCGCAAGATCCGTTTCACCTTCCAAGAATACTTCGAGAAGCTCGGCAAAGATGCAAACCGCTGGGGCAAACCACTTTCCGCACTGTTGGGCGCTTTCTGGATGCAGAAAGAGTTCGGTCTCGCCTCATTGGGCGGCAAAGACTCCATGAGCGGCACCTTCAAAGACATGCACGTGCCGCCCACCATCGTCTCCTTCGCCATCACCACGGAGAATTCCGACCACATCATCTCGCCGGAATTCAAACACAAAGGTAATTACATCTATCTTATAGAAAATAAGCTTGAGAACAATATCCCGAATATCCAGCACACCTGCGAAATCTTCGATTTCATGCGTCAGCACATTTTGGATCAGAAGATTGTCTCCGCTTTCACGCTGCAGTTCGGCGGCATTGCGGAAGCATTGGCCAAGATGAGCTTCGGAAATGAATTGGGCTTTGACATTCAGACAGACAAGGAGTTGTTCGGTTATGGTTACGGCAGCTTCATTGTGGAGACCACCGAGAAACTGAACGCTCCGTTTGCCATCGAGTTGGGTAACGTGGCTGACAACTTCATCGTCAACGGCGAGAAGCTCGACAAGGCGGCATTGTTGTCGGCTTGGCGCGGCTTCTACGGCAAGCTCTACCCGCAGACCGCCCCGAACGAAACGGTTTCCGTGGGTGCGGAGTTTGCTCGTAATACCAAGACGTTCAACGCAAAACCGGTAGAGAAGGTAACGACTCCGAAGGTGATTCTGCCCGTCTTCCCCGGCACCAACTGCGATTACGACACCGCAAAGGCCTTCGAAGATGCCGGTGCCGAAACGCGCATTCTGGTCTTCAAGAACTTGGACGAAGCAGCCATCGAGCACAGTATTGACGAATTGGCGGCGGCCATCCGCGAGTCGCAAATTCTCGCGCTCTCCGGCGGTTTCAGCTTGGGCGATGAGCCCGACGGCAGCGGCAAGTTCATCGCCAACGTGCTGAACCATCCGAAGGTCAAGGCGGCGGTGGAAGACCTGCTCGACCGCAAATGTCTGGTGCTCGGCATCTGCAACGGTTTCCAGGCGCTGGTCAAATCCGGTCTGCTGCCCTTCGGCAAGCTCGGCGAGGTGACTCCCGACTCCCCCACCCTCTACCGCAACAACATCAACCGCCACATCTCGCGCCTTGTGCGCACCCGCGTGGGCAGCGTCAACTCCCCGTGGCTCGCATCCTTCTCCGAAGGCGATGTCCACAATATTGCCGTCAGCCACGGCGAAGGCAAGTTCGTGGTATCGGAACAATTGGCGAAACAGCTCTTTGAGAACGGTCAAGTCGCCTTCCAATACTGCAACGAAAACGGCAACGTGAGCATGGATCCCGAGGACAACCCCAACGGCTCCTTCTACGCCATCGAGGGCATCGTCTCCGACAACGGTCTCATCCTCGGCAAGATGGGTCACAGCGAACGCAAGGGCCGCAACCTTTACAAAAACATCGAGGGGAACAAAGTGCAGGACATCTTCGCGAACGCAGTGGCGTATTTTAGACGTTAGACGTGAGACGTGAGACGTAAGATATCACACGTCATAAATCGTAAAAACATGCGAATCAACGACATAGAATACATCGAAGTGGAGGTGCTGGATGTGCGGGCGGCAGAACATGCCTCGGAGGCGTTCTCGCTGATTCTGACGGACCGGCACAACATCACCCGCTACGTGCCCATCATCATCGGGCTGAACGAGGCGCGGGCGATCTTGGGCGAGAAGCACGGACGGATGCCGCAGCGACCGCTCACGCACACCCTCTTCGCCGACCTGCTCACCGACCACATTCCCGACTATAACCTCGAGTTCGTCTCCATCGATGAATTCCACGACGGTATCTACTACGCCTCCATCGTCATCCAGTCGCCTACGGGCACCTATTTCAATGTCGATGCCCGCCCGTCAGATGCGGTGGCCATCGCCCTGCACGCCAAACTGCCCGTCTTCTTCCGCAAATCGCTGTTCGAGGAACTGATGCGCATCGCCAAGAAATCATCGGACTACCAAGAGACCACCGATTTCATGGATTTCCAGCCAAGCGCCACCGCCCCCACCGCCGAAACCGAATGGGAAACCATGTCGCTGTCAGAGCTCAAAGACCTGCTGCAGAACGCCATCGACGAGGAGAATTACGAACTCGCCGCAAAAATTCAAGAGGAAATTGACAAACGAGGCAATAGGCAGTAGGCAAGAGTATGATGATTGATAATAAACATATTCCATTAAGCAGTCCCGAAGGGACAACATTTTAATAACCCCACACAAGGCGATAGCCGCAGTGTGGGGACCACACCCCAGCAAGGCGATAGCCGCAGTGTGGGGACTACAACGAAAACTCTATGAACCCCGACTTCCGACACCACGCCCGCGCCGTCCTCAAGCAACACTGGGGCTACGACAGCTTCCGGCCGTTGCAGGAGGAGATCATCGTGTCGGTGTTGGAAAGGCGCGACACATTGGCGCTGCTGCCCACGGGAGGCGGCAAGTCAATATGCTTCCAAGTTCCCGCATTAGTGATGGGCGGTCTCTGCATCGTGGTTTCCCCGCTCATCGCGCTGATGAAGGACCAGGTGGAGCATCTGCGTGACCGCGGCATCAAGGCCGGGGCCATCTATTCGGGAATGCGCGCAAGCGAAATCCAGGCCACCATCGACAACTGCCTCTTCGACCCCGAATACCGCTTTCTCTACGTATCGCCCGAACGCCTTCAAACCGAGAACTTTAAGGTCAACTTCGAGCGGATGCCCGTTTCCATGATCGCCGTGGATGAGGCGCACTGCATCTCGCAGTGGGGCTACGATTTCCGCCCGCCGTACCTCGAAATCGCGAAAATCCGCAAGGTGTTCCCGCAAGTGCCCGTGCTCGCTCTCACCGCCACCGCCACACCCGAGGTGGTCAAGGATATCCAACTGCGGTTGGAATTCAAGACCGAAAACGTCTTCCAGAAGAGTTTCAAACGGGCGAACCTCACCTATTTCGTGGTGAACGAAGAGGACAAAAACAGCCGGATGTTGCGGATCATGAACCGTTATCCGGGTTCGGGCATCGTGTATGTGCGCAACCGCAAGAAGACGGCGGAAACCGCTGAGTTTCTGCGAAATAACGGCATCTCCGCCGACCACTACCACGCTGGTCTCGACCCGCGTGAGCGCGACCGCAAGCAGCAGAGCTGGATGAAAGGAGAAACCCGCGTGATGGTCTCCACCAACGCCTTCGGCATGGGCATCGACAAGCCCGACGTACGCTTCGTGGTGCACATCGACCTGCCCGACACGCTGGAGGCCTACTTCCAAGAGGCAGGCCGCGCCGGAAGAGACGAAAAACCCGCAGTGGCTATCTTGCTGTACGACAACTACGACATCGCCCAGCTCAAGCGCAACTTCACGTTCACATTTCCCGAACTCGACCGCGTGCGCGAGGTTTATCGGGAACTGTGTCAGTCGCACCATATCGAACTGGGCACCGGCGAGGGCAAAGTCTTCCCGTTTTCGATGGAGGAGCACGCCCGCGCCGTGCAGATGAACGCCACCCAGTATTTCAACGCACTGAAACTGCTCAACAACATCGGGGTGATTCTCGTATCCGAGCATCTGCGCGAGAAATCGGAACTGCAGTTCAAAATCACCGGCGACCAACTGATGAAATACTACAAGGAAAAACCTGAATACGAGTCGCTTATCACCACCATCCTGCGTTCCTACTCCGGCGTGTTCACCCAATTCGTAAACATTGACGAACGATTGTTATCCTCTCGGCTGGAGGTTTCGGAAGAATCTGTTATTGAGCAACTTAAACAACTACGCAGCGAGAAGATTCTCTCCTACCAACCGCAAAGCAACATCCCGCTCATTGTCTTTCTGAAAGACAGAATCGACGAAAAGTATCTCTATTTCGACAAGAAAATCTACGATTTCCGCAAAGAAAAGGCCGCAGAACGACTTGATGCGGTGGAAAACTACGTGAAATGCGACAACGTCTGCCGTAGCCAGCTGCTGCTGCAATATTTCGGGGAATGGGACAGCACCCCCTGCGGCGAGTGCGATGTCTGCCGCCGGAATCCTATCCACCGAGTGCGGAACAAGGATTTCGAACTGATTTCCAAGGAGATAAAAGATCTTCAACAGAGAGGGATGACCCATAAGGAGATTCTCGCCGAACTGTCGAAAAAATACGAGGAACCGCAGATCGTGTCTGTCATGCGCTGGCTCGCCGACCATTGAATGCTTTGAACCTTGAACTTTGAACCCCTAAAAAAAATACCCAGCGAATAAACAAATTGTGTACCTTTGCAACGTGATTTTTTTTGAAAAATATTTGCCACAATTGCGGAAGAATTTCGTTATGGTATTGTTGTAAGAAAAACATCTTGATATGAAAAAAATATTCATCCTATTGACAATCAGCCTATTGGCAATCTCCATAGGCTATGCACAATACACCGCATGGGACTCCACGCAAGGCCCCCTCAACTTCAACACGTTGACGGCACCTTACGTCCGGTTGACACACGGATCGAGCAGCTCACCTTGGCCGCCGGATATCAACGCGGTCGGTATTAACTCGAGTGGTTCCTACGTCTCCCACAAGCTGATTACCACACAAGGCAACGACCCTTGCCGCTGCTACGGTCTTGGCAACAACAACTCAGCCCCTTACGTGCATGAGACCAACCTTCCGCCGGATTGGTCGATGAACACCAGTTTGCCCCCGTTGGACACGGCCGTGATGGTAGGCTGCAACAACTGTTCACAGAATTGTTTGTGTACCAACCACTCTCAAATCGAGTACTGGTTCTACCCCACGGTGGAAAACAGCACCTTGTTAGTGATGTTCACTTTCGCCGAAGAGGATGTCACCTCCCACTGCGCTTACGGCTCGGGAACGAAAAACCCTCAGTTCTATATCGAGGTATTGGATGGACAGACCAACCAGCTGATTCCCAGTGGCTACTATAAAGATCAGAACGGCAACATCAATACCAACTGGCCTTACAACCGGTTCATGGCATGTCCCGATGGCAACCAGGCCAGCCAATCGTTCTCTGTCGGCCCCGATGTGTACGGTATCACCACCTACTATTGGGCCCATCCGGATGCCACCCCAACGACGTTCCCGTTCCGCAAATGCCCTTCCAGCCAGACCTCAGGACAATCTTCCCAGACCGTTGGTTGGTTTGAATACAAGCCCCTCGCCTTCGACCTGAGCGGCCATGCACGCCAACACCGATCGGTGAAGCTGCGCATCCGCGTGTATGCCTGCTCCGCCACTTATCACTGGGCTTACTGCATGTTCACCGCCAAGATGATTCCCGGCACCATCCAAGTGGATGCTTGCGGCGATCAGGACGTATCCTTGAGCGTGCCCCCCGGCTTCCGTGAAGAGGGCTCCTACGTTTGGCACTATGGTTACGACTCCCTTGACGCCAAAAACCATATTTTGGACTGGGAGAACCCACCCGCCGGCATCACCTCCAACAGCTGCTACGATATCTACATCAACCGCGACAGCGCCAGACTGTGGCCCTACTATCGCTGCGAGATGCTCTCCTACACCGGTGCGCCTTTCATTTACGAAGCACACGTCAAATCTTATTATCTTGAACCCGGCTTAGATTTCGAACAGCTGTACGACAATTGCAATCTGACCGTGCAGTTCCACGACACCAGCAATATTTGCTCGGTAGTGCCGCCCACCTCGGCCGGTGCTACGGAAGACACCATACCACAGGAAACTCAACTCATCCAGTGGTATGTGAAACGATACGGCACCTACCTCCTCTTCGCCGAAAACAACACCGACCCCATTTACACTTTCGACTCCACCACCGTGGATCAGAACGGAATAGCCACGATCCGAACCATCATCTGGGACGAGGAGCAAAAATGCACCGACACGTTGGAGAGAGAGATACAGTTGGATATGAGTGCGTTAGAGAAGTCCTTCGGGGCAGACACCATTTATACTTGCGAAGAAAAACTGCCTGTCGTATTCGATCCGGAGTATTTCGGCGACAGCCAGACATGGTCCACCGAAGGCACACGCCGCGTCATTTACGAAAACCAGGCTTGGAACGGCTGTGACAGTGTCGCTGACATTACGCTGGTCATCCGCAAACCCAAAGTGAGCGTCGCGTTTGACCTCGACTACTGCGATGAGTTCACCACCACCCTGTCGGCGGTGACGACCAGCGATGTGGCAGAATACAAATGGAATACCGGCGAGACCACCCCGAGCATCACCATCACCACCCCGGGCAACTATTCCGTGGTTATCGTGGATGATGAGGGCTGTATTTCCGATCCGCCGGGCACCATCACCATTCCGGCCTGCAAGCCCTTCCTCAACCTGCCCAACACCATCACCCCAAGCAACTTGGACGGTATCAACGACTACTTCTCCATCCCGCAGAAGAGCCTTATCCGCGAACTCGAATTCACCGTCTATAACCGCGCCGGCGATATCGTCTATCACACTACCAACAAAGACTTTGAATGGAACGGCACCGAAAACGGCAAGCTCTTCGTCGGATCCACCTACACCTACACGCTCTACATCGTGGATTATGAAGGTGTTTCCTCCAACCACAAAGGATCCATCACGATTCTCTAATACAACAGTAAACAGTAAACGGTAAACAGTAAACAACAAAAATGAGAAAATTAGCAGCACTTAGCATTATGCTGATCAGCCTGATGGGATTGCAGGCGCAGAACTCCATTGCGAACAGTCACTTTGAGCAATGGTCTGACGGGAAGCCCGTAAACTGGACCATTGACATCAACGGCATCCTCACCGGCAACATGACCATTGACGTAGAGGTTCATTTTGGCGGACAGACATCCGATGCACACACCGGCAGTTCCGCCGTCCGCATCGCTTCCGCCGACGTCACCAGCACCACCATCAGCTACACGATGAATCTGCCAGGAATCCTGCAAGCAGGCGTATCGGACGGATTCACCATGCCTATTGACGAAGCCTCGGAAATCTTCAACTCTTTGCAAGATTCCGCCGGTATTGCCACCATTCTGAGTAATCTCGACTCGTTGGACATGAACTCCCTCTCCTCGTTCTTCAAGATTTTCTCCAAAGGTGTTCCCTGCGACTCGACTCCGCAATCGGTTACCGCTTGGAGAAAATACGTTCCCCAGGAGGGCGACCAGATGGCCATGTTCGCCATGACCAAGAGAAACGGGGAAATGGTGGACTACACGTTCGAGTTGTTCGGCACAGACGATGCCACGAGTTACCAGCAGATCGGCGTGGATTTCAACACCCCGGGAGCTCTTTGCGACTCCATCATGGTTATCTTTGTGTCGGCAACGCAGATGAACAGCAGCTCAGTGCTCTATGTCGATGACGTGAGACTTGTCTATCGCGGCGACGACATCAACAGCTACAACGCCTTCCCCGGGAAAGTGTATCCCAATCCCGCCAGCGACCAGCTCTACATCCATCCGTACAATGAGCTGAGCTACGACTGGATGCTGACCGACATCACGGGCAAGACCCTGCAGACGGGCAGAGCCCTTGGTGAAACTTCCATCAGCACCGGGAAGTACGCTCCCGGCATGTACCTGCTCCACATCAACAGCGACGGAACGTCGTACACCCGCAAAATCATGATCCGCTAATGTCGCCGACAATCTGGTTAGCTCCACTGCACGGGATTACCTCCCGTACATTTCGAAACACCCTATCCCGTCATTTTGGCGGGATAGATTGTTTTATGTCGCCGTTTCTGCCCGCCCAACCCGCCGGAAGGTTCCGCTTGAAGGTGTGGCAGGATATTTCGCCTGATCTGAACACCGCGTTGCCGCTCACGCCGCAGCTGATGGGCAACCGTCCCGAAGCCTTCACCGACACGATGCGGATGCTGAACGAACAATTTGGATACGAAGACTTTAACATCAACATCGGATGCCCGTCGTCGCCGGTGGTGCGCCATACGCGAGGCTGCGGTCTCATGCCCCACCCTGACAGGGTAGAGGCTATCGTGAAGGAGATTACCTCTAAGACGAACTTCCGTCTCTCTTTGAAAATGCGCCTTGGACTGCACTCGCCCGACGAAGGCCGCGAGCTTCTCCATCGCCTCGACAACTATCCGCTCGACTTCCTCGTGATCCATCCGCGCCTCGGTGACGACCTCTACGAAGGCACGCCGCACTGGGATCTGTTCGAGGAATTTCACAAACGCACCACACACACAATCGTCTATAGCGGGGACATTTTCTCCGTGGAAGATTATCAACGGCTGTCGGAAAGATTTCCCGATGTCGCGGGCTGGATGCTCGGCCGGGGGCTGCTGCGCAACCCTTTTTTGGCAGAGGAAATCAAGGGGATGCCCACCAGCGACCGGATTTCTCGCTTCAAGGCCTTCCACCACGATTTGGTGACAGAATTGCTGCCCATCCGTGGCGAATCCGGCACCCTCGCAAACCTGAAAGAGCTGTGGCACTATTACGCAGACTTCATCCAAATGCCTGACGAGGAACTGCAAGAAATGCTGCGTATCAACGATCTCGCCAATTTCTTACAGGCCACCGAATCAATAGCAAAATGAAACGGGAGCTGCAACCGCTGCTCCCGTCATCATTAAATCATTTTAAGTCTTTATCAGACGTCTTACGTCCCACGTCTCACGTCTTACTTCACCAGCGTCACCGATCCGGTATATTCCTTGTCGTCGCCGTTGAGATTAACCAGTCGGATGATGAAGATATAGACGCCCTCGGGACACATCTGACCGTATTTGTTGCGGCCGTCCCAGTAATCGTAGGGGTTGCGGGTGGAGTAAATCAGCACACCGCTGCGGTCGAAAATCTGCATGGAATACTGTTCAGGATCCACACCTTCGCCGCTCGGCGCAAACGTCTCGTTGATGCCATCACCGTCGGGCGTGAAGGCGTTGGGGATGTAGAAGAAGAAGGGCACCTCCACCGACACGCGGGTCTTGATGGAATCCACGCAACCGGCTGAGTCGATGGCCGTCAGCGTGATGGTGTAGTAGCCCGAATGGGTGTAATCGTGGGTCACCTCTGCCACATTCTCCACCTCGTTGACATTGGAGAAGGTATCGCCGAAATTCCACAGCAAGTGGCAATCCGAGGGCGTGGTGAGGCTGGTGCAGGTGACCGTGCCGATGTTGTTCTCGACATAGATTTCCGTAGGATTGGCCACGAACGACGGCGTGGGCAGCGGCAGAACGGTCACGGTGAACGTATCGATAACCGTGCAGTTGCCTTCCATCGTGGCAGAAACCGTGTACAAAGTGGTGACCTGCGGCGTGACCGTGATCGTAGCCCCGTTCTGTCCGTTGCTCCAATGGAAAGAGTTGGAGGTGGGATGCGTGGCCGTCAGCGTGGCGGGATAGCCTTGACAAACAACCGAGGTGCCGCTGATTTCGGGCAGTTCCAGTTCGGTGACCTTCACCCGAACGGTGTCCTTGTTGTCACAACCGTTGTCGAAGGTGACCGTCAGCGTATAGGTGGAACTCTCCAACGGATTCACCGTAATGGTCTCCGTGGTTTCGCCAGTGCTCCAAAGATAGGATTCCGGGTGGATATCAGGATATTCCGTGAAGGTAGCCGACAGCGTGGCGGGATCGCCCGGACAGATAAAGTTGTTGCCGGAAGTGGAGGAGAGATGCACATTCGGCACCTGCACCAAGATGGTGGTGGTGTCCATCAGGGTGAAATGCTGTCCTGAAGCGTTCGTGAACTGATAGACGGAGATGTATTTGGTGACCGTGGTGTCGGGCTTACTGATCGTAATCACCTTGTCGCGGCTATAAACCGCGCTGTTGGTGTCATTCACAAACCAGCGCAATTCACCCGCCTCGTCCAACGGCGTCACCGGCGTGAAGCGCCAAGCCTCGTTGTCGGTTGACCAACTCGACATGCCACGTCCCGGTGCCAACAGGATTTGCGACGATGTGGTGTTATGCAACCCAATGATACCCTCTCCTGAAGAGTTCGTTGTGGCACAACATTGACGATGCTTCACATATACATCTATGATATTGGTGCCTTCATAGAGCACCATCTGATAGGTGTTGTAATTAATGGGTTGTGTCTGAGAGGCAGATGAATGGCCATACAACCCCACATTCAGGTAGTTGAAGACAAACGCACGGCACGGCGGGACTCCCAGCACTCCCACACGCACGTTACCCATTCCGAGTCCGTCATTCTTGTTGATATAATACCGACAGTCGATGTCTTCATATACGCCATAAACACAATTTTTATAAACGTAGGGGATTGCCGAATAGGGCGGTGAAGCAGACGGCTGGCTATAAGAATAGGTACAATATCCCGATTGCGGGGACATTGAGATCAAACCGTTGGTTCCGGGATACACCGTGGTGTAGGGCTTGCCGAAAAAGGTGAACGTGAACGGCAGCTGAACCCCCGAAAGCCAACTGTCATCCGAAGTAGCCCCGATAGGATTGCCCTCATTGTAAGCGAAAAGCATGTTGTCTTCGTCGTAGGGGATTTGTTCCACGCGATAGTCACTGGTGTATTGCCCCGTAGCGATGACGCCGGCCTTGAGCAGGATGATGGGAATGTCGCAATCCCAAAGAATGGTTTTGGTCTCCGGGTCGAAAATGTCGGCATAGAGGGAGTCTATATCGTTGGTGACCGACGGGCATGCACTGCCGTCAGGGCTTTCGAAAAGCTCGGGCACGCAGGAGATTTCCACATCCCAACCGGCTTTGGTGGGGTCACCGCCAGCTCCCTTATAGACAAACGTGAGCGCATTGCCGGTGGAGAATAATGTAGGCGGCTTGTTGCCTGTGGTCGCGTCCAGCGTGGAGGTGCAAAACTGCCCGATAAGGCGCTTGTTGGGGTCATAATAGTGACCGTCATAGATCTGCATCACCCCGTTCACAGCGAACTGGGTGAATTCGCATTTCACGTGCGAACCGACCGGCGAGGTGAAACTGGCATACCGTCCGTCAGTGTTCGCATCCACTGAAGTCATATTGCCATTCGGGCCGCCTGAATCATAGAAATGGGTACTACAGGTTACCGCATCGATGTTATTGTCGGACTGCCAATTGTACACGGAGGGCGTAGTAGAGTACGCATAAACCTGCGCGCGCCAACCCGCCCTAAGTCCAAGCACTTCTTGGTTGTCAGAATGGAACACGAACGTCATCGTACGGTCGGAGGCGTAAAGCTCACCCGGGCTCTGCACGATGCTGTATGCACCCAAGAGCGGGGAGTTGACGTTTGGACCGTCGAAAATATAGAGCGTGTCGCCATTGTCCATGGCAAATTCTTCGAAAATGATGTACAGGATGGTGCCCGACATGTTTGTACGCAGCGTCATCGTGTCGCGCAAATTCTGGGCAAAATAGCCATCGGGATCCTGGTTGTCTCCCATCTCGCCGGGAACACCGCCCGGGTCATAGAACGGCCGCACATTGTCGTCGATGTCATTCACCAACGCGGCAGAGCCCATGATAATCGACTGACACAAAGCATTATATGTCAATCCTGACAGGATGAAAACCAATAAAATTGCGAATATGTTCTTTCTCATTGTCATTAATTTTATCCCTTAACGAAAAAAAATCTTTTTTGTGGCAAAAAAAAATCATTTTTTTCAGAGACGGCAAAAATACAAAAATTTTCAAAGTGGCATTTTATTTCAAAAAAAGTGTATTTTTGCAGCCGCAAAACAGACGGGGTGTGGCGCAGTTGGTAGCGCGCTACGTTCGGGACGTAGAGGCCGGAAGTTCGAGTCTTCTCACCCCGACTCAAGCACGAAAAACACGGTTTTCACCGTGTTTTTTTTATTTCTCGGAATTGCCTGCCTCTTGCCTTTTGCCTAAAAAATGTATCTTTGCCGCCCCAATATATATATATGGTATTATGAAGAACCTGACCCGAATTATCATCATCTCCGCCATCGCACTGTGCGCCGTGTCGTGCACACACACGGAAACGACCCGCTACCCCGACGGCCGCATCCAATCCGTCATCCAATACAAAGGCAAGAAGGAGCATGGCAAGACTGTCTATTACTACCAAAACCCCAACATCGTGGAGATGGAGGTGGAGATGCGCAACGGCAAACGCAACGGCGAGTTCCACCGCTACTACAAAAACGGCGCCCTCGACACCTATTGTGTCTATGAGAACGACTCTATCGAAGGCGTGGAGGTGATGTACACGGCCAACGGCTGCAAAAGTCAGGAGACCACCTACACTCACGGCAGGAAGAACGGTCCGCACACGGCCTACCACCTCGACGGCAGCGTGAAAATCGAAGGCGGATTCAAGGACGACCTGTTCGACGGGGAATGGAACTACTACGACGAGCGCGGCATCCCGGTGGGCAACGGCACCTTCCAAAACGGCGACGGCGAGGTCACCTTCTACGACAAGAACGGTCTTCCCGCCCGCACCACCCACTACAAGCACAACCAGAAAGACGGTCCCGAGGTCTATTACACCCCCTCCGGCGAGGTGTGGCGCGAAATCACCTTCCGCGAGGACCGCATCATCAGCGACAAAACCGACTCCACCCTGCTGAAATAATCCATGAAGCGACTGTCCTTCATCTTGTTACTCAGCTTTCTGTGTATCAGCGCAATACACGGACAAGGCAACCGCAAGATTCTCTATCGGGCGGATATGGGCTACTATGATGAGGATGCTTTCCCGGGTGCCCAGCGGCTCATCGGCAACGTCAAATTCAAGCAGGACAACGTGATAGGCTACTGCGACAGCGCCTATCTTTACGAGGCGGACAACTACATCATCGCCTACGGCAACCCCGTGCATTTCGTCATCAGCGACTCCATCCACCTCTACGGCTTCCGCGCCACCTATGACGGCGACATCCGCCAGGCCGTCATTGCCGGCGATGTGCGTCTGAAGAAAGGCAAATCGTACCTACTCACCGACAGCCTCTTCTACGACCTCAACATCGACTGCGGCTACTACGTCACCGGCGGAGAAATCTACAACGATGCAGACACGCTGACCAGCGTCATCGGCAAGTACTACACCAACACCGACGACGCCTATCTTCACGATTCGGTGCTCCTGCGCAGCAGCAGCTACACCATGGACTGCGACTCCCTCCGCTACAACGCCAGCAGTAAGATCGCCTATTTCATCTCGCCCACGCACCTCGTGAACGAGGAGAACACCATCTTCACCGACCGCGGCCTCTATAACACCCAGAGCGACGTCTCCATCCTCTATGGGAACGTGCAGCTCCTGGGCGAGAAGCAACAACTTTTTGCCGACAGCGTCTATTACGACCAAGAGCTGAAGTTCGGACGCGCATGGCGCAATGCCCGCTTCATTGACACCGCCAACCACCTCATCGTCATGGGCAACTACCTTGAACACCATGAGAAAGGCGGCACCTCCATCGCCACCGACAGCAACCTGCTCGTCTATATCGACGACAACCAAGACTCGCTCTTCCTCCATTGCGACACGCTATTTGTTGATTTCGACACCGCCTCCAACCCCACGTTGCTGCGTGCCTTCTTCCACACCAAATTCAAGCACAAAGACATCCAAGGTGCCTGCGACTCAATGGTTTACAACGTGGAAGATTCCCTGTTAGTGATGTATTACAACCCCGTGTTCTGGTCCGACAACTACCAGCTCACCGGCGACACGGTGCGCTTCACCATGCTCGATTCGATCCATTCCACCATCGAACTCTGCAAGTCGGGATTCATTGTAGGCGGACTTTTCGAAGATACCGAGTTCAACCAAATCAAAGGGCTGAACATTATCGGCCATTTGGAAAACCAGAACCTGCAACGTGTTGACATTGTGGGGAATGCGGAATGTGTCTATTATGTGCAGGAAGAAGACAGCTCCCTCATCGGGGTCAACACCTCCATCACGAGCGAGATGCGCATCTACCTCGACAGCAACCACATACAGCAGATCCGTTATTTCGATTCCCCCACCGGCCAGGTTCACCCTGACGAACAGATGGACGCAAAAGACCGCAAACTGCAGGGTTTCCGCTGGCTCGACATCTACCGTCCCCGCAAACCCGAAGACCTGTTTGTGATGCCAATACCAAGGGAGTAATTAGTAATTAGTAGTTAGTAGTTAGCAGTTAGTAGTTACGAGCGACCCCCATATAAAAAACAGCTTCATTGAGCAGCCTCGGAGAGGCAAGACGCGCGAAGCGCAATTAACCCCACATAAGCGACGAAGGAGCGCAATGTGGGGCAAACGAAAGCCAAAAGCCAAATGAAAGGAACCCCCGACCATATCAAACTGATTCTCAAATCCTTGCCGGAGAAGCCAGGTGTCTATCGCTTCTACGACGACAAGGGTGTGGTCATCTATGTCGGGAAGGCGAAACGGCTGAAACGGAGGGTATCGTCCTACTTTAACAAGGACCACGACTCGGCGAAGGTGCGGATGTTGGTGACGAAAATCCGGGACATCGAGACCGTGGTGGTCGATAGCGAATGGGAAGCGCTGCTGCTGGAAAACAGCATGATCAAGCAGTTCAAACCGAAGTACAACATCATGCTGAAGGACGACAAGAGCTACCCATGGATCGCCGTGACGCGGGAGGCTTTCCCGAGGATATTCCCCACGCGCCACCCCGACCCCAAAACCATGCAGCTTTTCGGGCCCTATTCCTCCGTAAAGCAAATGAACGTGCTGCTCGACCTCATCCACGAAATGTTCCCGCTGCGCAACTGCAAAATCCTCCGCAACAGCGACCGTCCTTGCATGCAATACCAGATCAAGAAGTGCGCGGCCCCCTGTTGCGGGCTCATCAAGGCGGAAGAGTATCAGTCGAACATCGACAAGGCGGTCCAAATCATCAAAGGCAACCGCAAAGAGGTGACCCGGCAGCTGCGCGAAGAGATGATGCGCTATGCCGACGAGTTGAAATTCGAACAAGCGGGCGAGGTGAAACGCAAGATCGAGGCATTGGAGAACTTCATCGGCAAGTCGGTGGTGGTGAATCCTTCGCTGACCGACATGGATGTTTTCGGAATGGAAGAAGATGGGGAGAACCACTGCACGTATGTCCATTTCATGCGGGTGATCGACGGCGCGGTAGTGCAGGCGCACACGCTAGAAATCGACAACCGCATGGAGACGACCCGCGAAGACGCGCTCTGGGCGGGCATCTTGGAAATCCGGGAGCGTGTGGGCGGTTTGTCCCCCACCCTGTTGGTGCCTTTCACGCCGGAAATCGCCCCCGACGACATGGATCTGCAGGTCCCGCAGCGCGGCGACAAGCGCAAATTGCTGGAACTGGCCACCCGCAATGCCCATTTCTACATGCTGGAAAAGAAGAAGCGGCAGGATCTGGTGGATCCCGACCGCCGCAACCAGCGCGTCCTGATCGCGTTGCAGGAGGCCTTGGGCATGAAGACGCTGCCGAGGCGCATCGAGTGCTTCGACAATTCCAACACCCAAGGCGAGGAGCCCGTGGCCGCCATGAGCTGCTTCATCGACGGCAAACCCGCCAAGAGCGAATACCGCCACTTCAACATCAAGACCGTGGTCGGCGCCGACGACTTCGCCTCCATGGAGGAGGTCATCTACCGCCGCTACCACCGGCTGTTGGAAGAGGAGAAACCGCTGCCCGACCTCGTGGTCATTGACGGCGGCAAAGGACAGCTCCATGCCGCGTGGAACGCCATCATCGCCCTCCACATCGAAGACCGCCTCATGATGGTGGGCATCGCCAAACGGTTAGAGGACATCTACAAGGTGGGCGACGACGTGCCCGTCTATATCGACAAACGTTCCGAAGCACAGAAACTCTTGCAGCACGTGCGCGACGAAGTACACCGTTTCGGCATCACCCATCACCGTAAACGCCGCGGCAAGACGAGCATCGCCTCCATCTTAGACGACGCCCCCGGCATCGGCAAGGTACTCAAGACCAAACTATTGAAAGAGTTCAAGAGCGTCGCGAAAATCACCGCCGCCTCCGAATCCGACCTCGCCGCCGTCATCGGCCCGAAGAAAGCGGCCACACTTATAACATATCTTTCTAAAAACCCAAACATTAAAAAAGACAATAATTCCTTAAGCAGTCCCGAAGGGACAACATCTTAATAACCCCACACAAGGCGATAGCCGCAGTGTGGGGCCCACATAAGGCGACAGCCGCAGTGTGGGGCCTGACACAAGGCGATAGCCGCAGTGTGGGGCCCCTGAAAAAACATAAAAAATGAAACACCTTATCACCATTATCGCCACTCTCATAGCCTTCGCCGCTATGGCGCAAAACGCGCAATTCTCCTACCCCGAGACCTACATCGAGACCGTTCTGGACGCGGCCACGCTCCAGTCGCTGTCGCGGGACTTCTCCGTAGATCGCGTGGACCGCAACGCCGACGGCACCTTCAACACACGCATCTGTCTCTCGTACAGGGATTTCGACAACTTCTTGGCGAAAAACATTCCCTATACAACCGTGCCACAGACCCGTGCCTACGTGCAGATGGCGCAAAATTACGAGCAGATGACCGCCAGCTGGAACCGGTACCCGACCTACAGCACCTACACGGCCATGATGGACACCTTCCGCACGCGCTACCCGCAACTGTGCGAAATCGACACCATCTTAAGCAACACCCCGAACCACCACAAGATCCTCTGCGCCCATATCAGCAACAATCTCAACAACAATGGAGGCAAACCGTCCGTTTTCTACATCTCCACCATCCACGGCGACGAAGTGGTCGGTTACTATATGATGCTCCGGCTCATCGACTACCTGTTAACCAACTACAACACAAACACATACGTCACAAATTTGGTCAACAACGTGGATATATGGATTTGCCCGCTCCACAACCCCGATGGCACCTATTACACTTCCAACAACCAGATTAACTCCCAGAACGTTTCGATTCGTTCGAACTATCACGGCGTCGATTTGAACCGTTCGTTCCCGTGGGCGGGACAAAACCCGACGAAAGAAAACGAGGACGAACCGGAGGTGCAGGCGATGATGCAGTTCATGCAGGCGCACGACTTCACCTTGGCCGCCAATCTCCACGGCGGCGCGGAAGTTTTCAACTACCCATGGGACTATTGGACCTCGTGGCAGCACAGTCACGCCGATGCCGACTGGTGGAACTACGTTGGCCGTCAGTACGCCGACACTTGTCAGCACTACCACAGCACCTACATGACGGAAGAGGGCAATGGTGTCACCGAGGGTGGCGACTGGTACGTCATCACCGGTTCCATGCAAGACTACCACAACTGGTACCTTGGCACGCGCCACGTGACCATCGAAGTTTGCGACAGCAAGGTGTTATCCACCAATTATTTGCCGAACTATTGGGGTTACGCGTACCATTCCCTTTTGAACTTCATCGGCGAGGCGAACCACGGCATTCACGGCACGGTAACCGATTCGCTGACGGGCGAGCCGCTCGAAGCGCTTGTCTATATCGCCAACCACGATCTCGACCATTCCTATGTGGAGACTTCCCTGCCGCACGGCGACTACCACCGTCCCATCAAGGGCGGACAGTACGCGGTCACCTACTCCGCCGAGGGCTACTTGCCCAAAACGATTGTCACGACCGTGGCTGACGGTCAGCGGATTACACAAGATGTTCAATTGGCAAAGGCTGTCGGCCTCGAAGAATACGAGAGCAAGGTGACCGTATATCCCAATCCGGCGCGGGATTTCGTCACCGTGGAGATGGCAGTCGGCACAGAAATTGCCAACATCGTCCTTTATGACATGCACGGCCGAATTGTAGGGACGAATAATTATTCTCCCCTACAACCGACCGCGATCAATGTCAAAGATCTTCCCGCCGGCACCTATTTCCTCCATATCCTCACCACCGACAATCGCGAAATCATCCGTAGAATCGTTCACGAATAATCCCCCTACACGTTCATTCTCCGATTGTCTCTTGCCTTTTGCCTTTTAACTATTGCCTTTTGCCTAATAAAAAAGACCGACATCACTGCCGGTCTTTTTCTTATCGTAAATTCCAACAAACTTACTTCTTCACAATCTTGTGGACGGAAGAACCGTTGTCGGTCGTCAGTTTCAAGGTGTAAATACCGTTGGCGAGGTCTTTCACCGAAATGGTGTTCACTTCGCCGGATTCAGCCTTCACGAGCTGGCCTTGCATGTTGAAGATCTCCACGCGGAGCACATTGTCCGGAGTGGTGATGTTGATCATGTCGGTAGCGGGGTTCGGATAGACATTCACATCGTTGGCAATCTCTTCGATACCCGTGCCGTTCATCACCTTCACATTGTCGATCCAGACATTGTTGCCCCAACCGCTTCTGAACTCGAATTTGATGATGACATCGTCATTGTCCGTAATGCCGGAGAGGTCAATGATTTCATCGCGCCATTGAGCATCGGTGGGAATGTAGCTGCTGGTAGTGGTTCCAGTAGTGGTAGCCAAATTGTTGCCGGACTTGCTGTACAAAGACTGCCAAGTAGCACCGCAGTTGGTGGAATACAGCACGCGCAGTCTCTCTGAATAGTTGGAGCTATAGCGTTTGTGCGCCAGTTCGAAGACTAAAACGGGGTTCGTGAGAGTGGACAGATTCTCAAACGGCAGATTGAGTTCTGCAATCGTGCCATTATCATAGTTGTATGCAGTGAAAACCACAGCGTTGCCGTGAGAGCCATTAAGGTTGTAGGTTTCCAACAAGCCGTCAGAGTTGCTCCAAGTGGAGGGGATACCATTGGAGAAATCCTCATCAATCGCTGAGGAGCTGGGGCTGATGGCCACATTGAAAGTAGCCGTTTGGGTGTTCCATGAAGTGTCAGGATCAGCCACGCCATTCACCGTGCTGACCGTCACCGTGTAGGTGTGCTCGCCGTCAACGCTGGAGGTGATTTGCGGAAGGGTAACCGTAGCCTTCTCGTAGGTGCCGAGGGAACCCGTCCAGTCGTATGTGGAGGTCTGTCCATCGAAGTTGATGGTCAGCGTCGCGGAAGTCAGCGTCGCGGAACCCACATTCTGCAGGTCAACGGTCGGGTTGGCGGAGCAGGAGCAATAGTAGGTCGCGTCAAGGCCGCCGGAAGAGAGAATCAAAGCGTTGTTAGCCTGCGTATTGTCGAACTGCGGACAAGTGCTCTTTGCGGCATACAGGCCGGCGGTGTTCTGCTGACCCACCTCATAAACCAGACGGTTCGGGCAAACCATATAGACGGTGGGGAAGTAGGCAATGGCGTAGTCATTGTCGAACTGAGTGGTGTTGGGCGCCATCTTCAAGGGGATGACGGGATACTCCACGCCGTTCAGCCAGTTGCCTTGGGTGGCGCTACCGCCCGCATCGGGGCCAGTGCCGCTCAAAGAAGCATAGTTGCCATTGCTACCCTCGATGGCCAACACGCGCACCTCGTTGGTACCCGTAGGACCATACTGAGCATAGAGATTCTCCAAATAACCGCCAGTGTGGAAGCTCCAGCACGGACCGCACCATGTGGCGAAAACATCCATGTACACCGTATAACCCGCATCGGTGAGATCATACAGCACGATGGGATTGTTGGTGATAATGCTACCGGTCGTTTTGTTGATTTCATAACCGGTAAACGCAGGGGCATACGTACCGCCCGGCAGCTGTGCGAAGGAGGACATCACCAACGCACTCATGCAAAGAAGTAAAGATAATTTTTTCATAAAATTGGTATTAATTAATTGATGTTTGATTCGTTATATTTCTAAGCCATATTATCAAGCTGCAAAAATACATTTTTGTTTCAAAAAATCAAGTCGGGCATCAGATATTTTTTTTCAACACCAATTGTATCGTGTGCCTATTGCTCTGCCGGATCAGAACATCCTCTCCTTCAAACATCTGCAATACAGTCGCCTCAGCCGCCTCGTCGTAATGCCGGATCGTCACCAACCGGATGCCGTCGTTAAACTTGACGATGAACTCTTTCTGCAACGCCTCCAGACAAGGTTTCAACCGCAACGGTACATTGTCGGTGCAAACTGAAAACGTGAGCGCAGAATTTTGTATGAGGTTGATTTTAATGCGGTATTCCGACAGAATGTCGAGAATCTTGGACAAATTCTCCACCCCGATGATGGAGAAATCACGCGGGGAAACCGAAATCAGCAGCTGGTCGTCCTTCACAATAAAGGACGGAACCTCCACATTCTCAGCTTCTTGCGTGATCTTGCTGCCTTCCATTTCGGGATGGAAGAAAGATTTCACAAACAAGGGTATCTGCTTGTTATGCAGCGGTCTAAGCGTTTTCGGATGGATAACGCTCGCTCCGTAGTAGGCTAACTCCACCGTTTCGTGATAGGTCAGCGTATCGATTTTGACAGCATCGGGGAAACGTTTCGGGTCTGCGTTGAGTATGCCGGGCACGTCCTTCCAAACGGTAACGCACTCAGCATCAATGGTATTCGCAATGATGGCGGCGGAATAGTCGGAGCCTTCACGCCCGAGGGTCGTGGTCTGGTTTTCCGCCGTGCCCGCAATGAAGCCCTGCGTCAGCACGATGCCGTGCGTCCTGTCCTGATAATAGGGTTTGATAGTGTTGCAGACCAGTTTCTGCGTCACCGTCCAGTCCACATGACCTTCGCGGTAGGTGTTGTCGGTACGAATCAGCTGCCGTGCGTCAAGCCACTTGGTTTCAAGATGTTGCGTGTCGAGATAGACGGCGATGAGCGTGGTGGAAAGCAGTTCCCCAAAACTCACGATGCGGTCGTAGTCGTAATCGAAATTGTCGGAGGTAGGCCGCTGCAACTGCTCGTTCAGCAGGGTGAAGAGGCGGTCGGAGTGCATGAGGAAGGGATTATCCTTACCCATAAGTTGCTCAGCCACAGTCTCATGATTCGCACGCAACTCGTTCACAAGACCTTCCACCTTTTCAGGCTCGTGATAATAAGCATCCAACAGCTTCTCCATGAAGTTGGTAGTCTTGCCCATGGCGGAAATCACCACCACAAGCTGCTCGTTTTCATAACGTTGCAGGATGTTCTTCAGATTTTCAATGGCCGGGGCGTCCTTCACCGAAGCGCCGCCGAATTTAAATACTTTCATAGTTCAAATTATTCGTTTTTAAGGACTTGCAACAAGGTTGTACCCACCACCCCGAGCGTGTTCTTGTCGATGTGCTGGATATTGTCGTTCAGCGTGTGCCACACGGGGTCGAAGCCGGTGCCGGAAGCCGCGTCGTAGTGGATGATGTCAATCATCTTGAAAGTGCCGTATTTGTTGACATAGTAGTGGTCGTCGGTGATCACGCCGCCGGGCTTGTTCTGGAAATATTGGCCGTGACCGAGTTCGTAGGCCGTGGACCACACCTTGCGCACCACGTCCTGCGCATCCCGCAAGGAGAACTGCTCCTGCATGAACTGCGCGTTCGGACTGCCCACCATGTCCAACAAGATGCCGTAATTCGCCGCATAGCCTTGAACATGAGGATTTTTCGCCCAGTATTGGGCACCCAAGCCCCACCAGTCACCGGGAACGCTCTCGTTCTCCCTCGGACCGTAGTCTTCGGCATCGAAGAAGACGATATCGATCCCCACATTGGGCTGGTTCTCATGCAGTTGGCGGGCGATTTCGAGCAATACGCCCACGCCGCTGGCCCCGTCATTGGCCCCGTCGATCGGGGTTTCGCGGTTGGCGGGATTGGGGTCGTGGTCGGCAAAAGGACGGGAATCCCAATGCGCGGCCAGCACGATGCGTTCGGCCTTCTCCGGCGCGAAACTGCCGATGAGGTTCGCGCAGGGCCAGATTTTATCATCGTAGGTTTTCACCGTAAACGACTGGTTGTAAACAGTATCGCAATATTCGCGGAGCTTGTCGAGGAGCCATTCGCGGCAGTTTTCGTGCGCCACCGTGCCCAGCACGCGAGGGCCGAAGTCCGTTTGCGCTTTCACGAAGGCGAAGGCGGAGTCATTGTCGAATGCCGGCAGGGCAACGGTGGCCTGAGGGTTCTCCTTTGGGGTTTTCTTGGAGCGGTCGCAAGCCGAAAAGAGAAGGGCCGCACCCATCATAATCATCAATACGTTCTTTATTTTCAACATATTACAATAGACTTTCAATTATTTCGGATGTTAAAAAAATGACTGGCGAAGATACAAAAAAAACAAAGAAGGCGACTGTTGCAGTCGCCTTCTTTTGTGGCGGGATCGAGAGTTGAACTCGAGACCTCCGGGTTATGAATCCGACGCTCTAACCAACTGAGCTACCCCGCCTTTTTTTGAGGCTGCAAAAATACACTTTTTTTCGATTGCGCAACAGGGAATGAAGAATTTTCTGTAATTATTTGGGAATAAAACGGTTACGGTAATTATTTTCGGATTCCGCCTTGTAGAGACGCAAAATTTTGAGCCCGCTGAAAAAGTCCCCCTCCGACCTTCAGACCGGCCGAGTACCCGCAATGTCTCCCTTCTAGGACGGCGTGCCAGAGGCACGCTATCCCAATAACCCCACACTAAGGCCGTCGG
>JAGCVQ010000015.1 GCA_017962275.1 Bacteroidales bacterium | reverse complement strand
TTTCAGGGTGGTTCGGTAGTCGTTCTGCAGTTCGGGATTGCTGATGGCCTCCAACAGCGGCTTGTCGTATTCATCCACCAGAATCACCACCTGCTGTCCCGTTTGCTCGTATGCACGGCGGATGATTCCGATAAAGCGGTCGGCGAGTGTCTTTTCCACGGGATTCTGCCCATAAACAGATTCGAAAAGGTGCAAATGTCTGTCCATGATGGAAGTCAACGCCTGTTTTTCCGAGTATTTTTCGGCGTTGAGGTCAATATGCAGCACGGGATATTGGGTCCATTCCGTCTCCAACTCACTGAGTGCCAACCCCTCGAACAGCTCCTTCCGCCCTTGGAAATATGCCTCCAACGTGGTGACGAGCAGGCTTTTGCCGAACCTGCGGGGACGGCTGAGGAAGTAGTACTTGCTGTCGTTTGCCAGCTTGTACACCAACGCGGTTTTATCAACATAGAGGTATCCCTCATTGATGATGTTCGCGAATGTCTGTATGCCGATGGGATATTTCATAACGGTAAGATTTGCGCCGCAAAGATACAATTATTTTCCAGTCGGGGAGGAAAGAGGTTGTTTTTTGACGACAACACGGGACAACTATGACAACTTTTTTGTAAAGGAGTTCCGGCATGACATCTGTCTCTTATCGAGCCCCCCCTCAGGAGACGGTGCGTGTGCGGGGTATCGACAACCGAACGATGCCAGCTCTCAATGTCAAAAAAAATGTATCTTTGCCGTTTGTTTTAAGTGCTTGAATTTCAAACTTAGTTTTTATATTCATCAATAAACCAAAAAGATATGTCAGTTATTAAACCCTTTAGAGGATTCCGTCCTCCGAAAGAAATCGTTGAAAAGTTAGCTTCCCGTCCGTACGACGTGCTGAACTCCGAAGAGGCCCGCAAAGAGTGCGAAGGCAACCCCTACAGCCTGCTGCACGTCACCAAGGCCGAAATCGACCTGCCCGTCGGCACCGACGAGCACTCCTTAGAGGTCTATCTCCAAGTGGTGAAGAACTACAACAGCTTCAAGGACTACGGCTGGCTGGTGCAGGACAAGGAGGAGAAACTCTACGTCTATGCCCAAAGCATGAACCCCACCGCCGCCGACGCCAAATGGCAGTATGGCATCGTGGCCTGCGCCTACAGCGAGGACTATGTCAACAAGATCATCAAGAAACACGAGCTGACCCGCAAGGACAAGGAGGAAGACCGCATGAAACACGTGCGCATCACCAACGCCAACGTGGAACCGGTGTTCTTCGCTTATCCCGCCGTCGCCCGCATTGACGAGATCGTGGCCTCCGTGACCGCCAAGGAGCCCGTTTACGACTTCGTGGCCAAGGAAGACGGCTTCGGTCACCGCTTCTGGGTTATCGACGACCGCAAACTCATCGACGAGTTGGTGGAACTGTTTGCCACCAAGGTTCCCGCCATGTACATCGCCGACGGCCATCACCGCAGCGCCGCCGCCGCTCTCGTGGGCCAGGAGAAGAAGGAGCACAACCCCAACCACACCGGCAAGGAGGAGTACAACTACTTCATGACCGTCATCTTCCCCGACAACCAGCTTAACATCATCGACTACAACCGCGTGGTGAAAGACCTCAACGGCCTGACCAAAGAGCAGTTCATCAACGCCGTCAGCGAGACCTACACCGTGGAGGATATGGGCACGGAAATCTACAAACCGAGCAAGCTGCACGAATTCAGCATGTATCTCGACGGCCATTGGTACAAGATGAACGCGAAACCCGGCACCTTCAACGACAGCGATCCCATCGGCGTGCTGGATGTCACCATCCTCAGCAACCTGGTGCTTGACAAGATTCTGGGCATCAAGGATCTGCGCACCGACAAGCGCATCGACTTCGTGGGCGGTATCCGCGGTCTTGGCGAACTGAAACGCCGTGTCGATAGCGGCGAGATGAAGGTGGCTTTCGCCCTCTATCCCGTCTCCATGCAGCAGATTATCGACATCGCCGACACGGGCAACATCATGCCCCCGAAAACGACCTGGTTCGAACCGAAACTCCGCTCCGGTCTTGTGATTCACGAATTAGCATAACGATGTTCAAAGTTCCCGTTTTACTCATACTATATAATAGGATAGAGGAAACGCACGACGTATTTCAAGTTTTACGCACGGTGCAGCCCACCCAGTTGTATGTGGCGGGGGATGCGGCGAAGGAGGGCTCCACGCTCGACCGGATGCGCACCTACCAGACCCGCGCCATCATCCAACCGGAGTGGCCGTGCCAGCTGCACACCTTATGGCAGGACAATCATCTGGGTAAGTCCCGGATGATTGCCACCGCCATCAAGTGGTTCTTCGAACAGGAGGAAGAAGGCATCATTTTGTTTGAGGACACCGTCCCCGGCTACGACTTCTTCCCCTTCTGCGAGCAGCTTCTCGACAAATACCGCACCGACAAGCGGATTTTCAGCATCGGCGGTTTCTATTGGCGTCACCGCAGCCGGAAACGGTACAAAAAGCGCATGAAGAAAGGGGAATCCTCCTACTTCTTCTCCGCCTACGCCTCCACCTGGGGCTTCGCCACTTGGAAAAACCGCTGGTCGGACTTCTCGCTGTCGATGGACCAGTACGACAAAGAGGGTTTCGAGAAGATGATCGAGCCGTACATGAAGCAGCAGAAGCAGAAGGTCTATTGGATGAACCGGTTCAACGCCCTCAAGAAGTACAACGCCACCTACTGGGACTACCAGTACAACTTCCACATCTGGGCGCACGAGGGGCTGTGCATCACCCCCTATCTGAACCTCGTGACGAACGTGGGGTTCCGGAAGCAGGCCAAGCGCAAGCTCCGCCGGATGAAACGCAACGCCCACCCCATCATGCCGTTGGTGCATCCCGAAGAAATCCGGCAGGACTATGACGAAGACCGCTACATGTTCCGCCACATCTTCAACGGCGCCTACATCACCCTGTTCAAAGAATGGCTCAACGACCTGGTTTCCAACAACAAACCAGAATCCTAACCCCCTTTTGCCTATTGCCTTTTGCCTTTTGCCTATTGCCTAATACTATGGAGAAAAAACTGACAGCGAAAGTGATTTTTCAGGAAGTGAAGAGCTACTTCTTCATCTTTCTGGGTCTGGCGCTGTTCACCTTCGGGTGGTCGGCGTTCCTGACGCCTTACGAGGTGTCCGGCGGCGGCGTGGCGGGTATGGCCTCTGTCATCTATTTCGCCACCAAGTTCCCCATCGGCATCACCACCTTTGTGCTCAACGCCATCCTCATCGCCATCGCATTGAAGGTGTTGGGCACCAAATTCTGCGTCAACTCGCTGATTTGCACCGTGGTGATGAGTGCCTTTTTCTCCGTGTTCCAACCCTTGTTCCCCAAGCCCATTGTGGACGACATGTTCATGAGCGTCATTATCGGGTCGGCCATCGCGGCTTGCGGCATCGGGATGGCCATCAACTGGGGCGGCAACACCGGCGGCATCGACATCATCGCTCTGATGATCGGCAAATACCGCAACATCTCCTACGGGCGCGTCAGCCTGTTCTCCAACATCCTCATCGTGGGCTCCTCCTATTTCGTGCTCCACGACGTGCAACGATTAGTCTATAGCTTTGTCGTGCTGCTGGTCTCCATTATCGTTTCCGACTTGGTGATCGACGGTTACCGGCAGACCTACCAGTTCATGGTCTTTTCGAAGAAAAACCACGAAATCGCACAGCACATCAACACCCAACTGAAACGCGGCGCCACCTTCCTGAGAGGTTACGGTTCCTACAACCAACAGGAGACCGACGTGCTGCTGATTGTGGCGCACAAGACCGACAAAAGTGCCATCACCCGCATCATCAAGGAGATCGATCCGGATGCGTTTATCACCATCTCGAAAACCGCGAGCGTTTTCGGCAAGAATTTCGACAACATCAAGATATGAGGAAGATTTTCGAGCCCAGATATGCGTTTATAAACGCCAAAATCAATATTGGCCTGCAGATTGTACGCAAACGCGAGGATGGTTACCACGACCTTCAAACGGTTTTTTACCCGACAGGCTTCTATCATGACGTCATGAGCCTCACTCCGTGCTCATCCGAATTCGAGTTCGAACTGGAGAGTGAGGAAGATTTAGGACCGTCCGAAAACAATCTGTGTGTCAAAGCATTTCGTATGCTTCAGCAAGATTACGGCATTGAAGGCGTGCATTTGTCGCTTGACAAGGGCATCCCCACGGGTGCAGGTCTGGGTGGTGGCTCCGCCGATGCCGCCTTTACACTCAGCTTGTTGGTCAACGCCTTTCAGCTGCCCGTCACGGAGGAACAAATGCTCCATTATGCCCTGCAATTGGGCAGCGACGTGCCCTTTTTCCTCTACAACAAGCCGATGTATGCCACCGGCCGAGGCGAAATCATGACCCCCATCGACTTGGATTTGTCCTCATATCAGTTAAAAATCGTTAAACCCGACATCCACGTCTCCACCAAAGAAGCCTACGCCGGCATCACTCCGAAAGAGACCGACGTGTTCTTACCCACTGTCTTACAACAAGATGTAAGAACTTGGGACGGTCTGGTGGTCAACGATTTCGAAGAATCGGTATTTGAGAATCATCCGGGATTAAGGGAAATTAAGGAATCCTTCTACCGCGACGGCGCCCTCTACGCCGCCATGTCCGGCAGCGGTTCCGCCATCTTCGGTCTCTTCCCCCACGACTCTGCCTCGCTGTAAATGGGTAGTTGACACGCAGATGCTTCGGACATGATTCGGCCGCGAGCGACAGTGGAGCGACAGTGATGCGACAGTGGAGCGACAGTGAACCGACGCTAGAACGAAGCAGCTGGTATCGAGGGGCGATATAGTTGCGACTCGTAACCAAATATTTTGTACTTTTGCCGCTCAATAATCCAGTTATGGCAAACTATCCGGACACCATCGACAGCATCACGAAAGCGCGGCTCCGGCTCTCGACTTTCGGTTCCATATTCAGCATTGCCCTCACCATGTTTTTCATCGGGGCACTCTGCTTCTTTGCGTTTTTTTCCATGAGATACCTTCAGAATCTGTCTCAAAAGATCGAGATGGAGGTGCTTTTCTATTCCGACATCAAAGAGGCCGACATTGACGCATTAGAGAAACAGATCAAGCTGAAACCCTACATCGAGTCGTCGCGGGTGTCGTCGCGGGAGGAAAACACCCGTATCGCCCAGGAGATTGTCGGCAGCAACTTCACCGAAGTCATCTCCAACCCCATCAACGCCTCCATCATCCTCAACGTGAAACCGCAGTACGCCAACTCCGACTCCCTCAACAAAATCTCCAAAGAGCTCAAACGCTACCCGATTGTGCAAGACGTTGATTATCCAGACTTTATCGTTAAATCCATCAGCAACAACTTCAAAAAGATCCAATGGGTGATTTTTGCGATATGCCTGGTCTTTATGATTATCTCCATGCTTCTGGTGGCCAACTGCATCCGGCTGAACATTTTCGACAAACGGTTCAGCATCAAGAGCATGCTGTTGGTGGGCGCGACCCCGAATTTCGTGCGCAAGCCGTTCGTGACCAAAGGGTTGCTGCAAGGCGTCTGGGGCGGCATCATCGCGGTCATCCTGCTCGCCCTGCTGCTGCTCTACGGCAACAACATGGCCCCCGATTTTGTTGATTTCTCCGCCATGCTCTACATCGTCATCATCCTCGCCGGCGTGCTGATTTTCAGCATGTTGTTCACGATGCTGATCTCCGCCTTCTCCGTGAACCGCTATATCCGTATCAACGACGAAAGACTTTACCTGTAAATAATTAACAACCAAAATACTATGAGTTCCAATAACGAAATCATGCCCAACGAGAGAGGCAACCGTCCGCCTCTTTTCCGCAAAATGAATTACATCCTGATGGGTGTCGGCGCCCTGCTGCTGCTCATCGGCTACATCTGTCTGAGCGGCGGCAAAGTGCCCGATGAAGTTTTCGACGGCGAAATCTTCAACACCCGCCGTTTGGTGGTGGCCCCCATCCTGATTTTCCTCGGTCTGGTGACCGAAATCGTGGCCATCATGTGGCATCCGAAAACTCCCAAAACCGACAACGAATAATACCTCTTTATGAGCTGGTTGGAAGCACTGATCCTTGGCATTGTGCAAGGATTGACCGAATTTCTGCCCGTCAGCAGCAGCGGGCATCTCACCATTTTGTCCTATCTTTTCGGACTGGAGGGTGAATCGAACCTGACGATGATTGTGGTGCTGCATGTGGCCACAGTGCTCAGCACCCTGACGATTCTCTGGAAAGAGGTTGTCTGGATTTTCAAGGACCTGTTCACCAAACAGTCGTGGAAGAGCTATGACGGATTGAATGAGGGCACGCGTTTCGCCATCAACATCCTGATTTCCATGATTCCCATCGCCATTGTCGGGTTCTTCTTCAAAGATGCTGTGGAGGAAATCTTCGGTTCCGGCCTGCTGATTGTCGGCATCATGCTGTTAGTCACGGCGGCGCTGTTGGCTTTCTCCTACTACGCCAAGCCCCGCCAACGCGAGGAAATCTCCCCGCTGCACGCCTTCATCATCGGCATCGGACAGGCCGTGGCCGTGCTGCCGGGCCTTTCCCGTTCGGGAACCACCATCGCCACGGGACTTCTCTTAGGCAACAAGAAAGAGCGGATGGCGCAATTCTCGTTCTTGATGGTGATTCCGCCCGTGCTTGGTGAAGCTTTGTTAGACGTGAAAGACATCGCCGAACAGGGGTTCAGCACCGCGATGGACGGTATTTCCCCCGTCGCCCTCCTCGTGGGTTTCATCGCCGCTTTCGTTACCGGCTGCTTAGCCTGCAAATGGATGATCAACATCGTCAAGAAGGGCAAACTGATCTGGTTCGCCGTTTACTGTCTGATTGTCGGCCTCTTAGCCATTATTTTCAGCTTAGCGTAGTCCATGTTCAAGAAGATGATCCACGATGTCACCTTCGAACTTCCGCCGGATTTGTCAATCAATCCGGAAGGTGACTTGTTGCTGATTGACAAGCCCTACAAATGCACTTCCTTCGATGTGGTGGGCAAGGTGCGAAAGATGGCGAGCCGTGCCGCCGGACATCGTGTGAAGGTGGGACATGCCGGCACGTTAGATCCTTTGGCCACCGGGCTGTTACTCATCTGCGTGGGCAAGATGACCAAGCAGGTCGATACCCTGCAGGCGCAGGAGAAGACCTACACCGGCACCTTCATGATGGGCGCGACCACCCCGAGTTACGACTTGGAGAAGCCAATCGACGCCACCTATCCTTACGAACATATCACCAGAGAGATGGCGGAGGACGCTGCCCAAAAGTTCACCGGCGAGATTCAGCAAATTCCGCCGATGTTTTCCGCCGTGAAGCACCAGGGCGAGCGTTCCTACGAGATTGCCCGTCGCGGCGAAGAGGCGCAACTGACCGCCAAGAACATCACCCTTTACGAGTTCGAAATCACCCGTTTCGAACTCCCGGAAATCGACTTCCGCATCCGTTGTTCCAAGGGCACCTACATCCGCGCCATCGCCCGCGACTTCGGCCAGGCCCTGAACAGCGGCGCCCACCTCACCGCGTTACGGAGAACTCGCATCGGCAGCCTCTGCGTTGAGGACTCGATAAAACCCGAAATACACGAAAGGTCGGAATAATTTTCTTATAAAGTCTTCCTTAAGCAGTCCCGAAGGGACAAGACGCACGGAGTGCTAATAACCCCACACAAGGCGACAGCCGCAGTGTGAGGATGCAAAAAGGCGACCCCGTAGGGAGTCGCCTTGTAAGTCATACTTCGCACACACTATTCCGCCAGCAGCAGAACTTTGTCGTGGCTAACCTCAACCACGCCGCCTCGGATGTCGAAGAACTGCTCCTGATTCTGGTCGTCCACCACCTTCACACGGCCTTCCTTCAATGCGGAGACCAGCGGGGCATGGGATTTCAGAATCTCGAACAGACCGTCGATGCCGGGAAGCTGCACCAGGGAGACCTCCCCGGTGAACAACGTGCTTGCAGGAGTGATAATCTCTAACTTCATAACTCCTTATTTTGCGGCTGCCAACTCTTTTTCACCCTTCTCAATGGCCTCCTCGATAGTACCCACATAGCTGAAGGCATTTTCGGGAAGATGGTCAAGCTCACCGTCCAAAATCATGTTGAAGCCCTTGATGGTATCCTCAATGTTGACGAACTTGCCAGGCATGCCGGTGAATTGTTCGGCCACGTGGAACGGCTGCGACATGTAACGTTGCACGCGACGTGCGCGGTGCACAGTCTTGCGGTCCTCTTCGGAAAGCTCCTCCATACCGAGGATGGCGATGATGTCCTGCAACTCTTTGTAGCGTTGCAGACACTCTTTGACGCGCTGTGCGGTATTGTAGTGCTCCTCACCCACGATGTCGGGCGACAGGATACGGGAGGTGGAATCAAGCGGATCGACAGCGGGATAGATACCCAGCTCGGAAATCTTACGGCTCAACACCGTGGTGGCATCCAAGTGGGAGAAGGTGGTGGCAGGTGCCGGGTCAGTCAAGTCATCGGCAGGCACGTAGATTGCTTGCACAGAGGTGATAGAACCACGTTTGGTGGAGGTGATACGCTCCTGCATGGTACCCATCTCCGTGGCCAGTGTCGGCTGGTAACCCACGGCGGACGGCATACGTCCGAGCAATGCGGAGACTTCGGAACCGGCCTGGGTAAAACGGAAGATGTTATCGACGAAGAAAAGGATGTCGCGACCGCCGGAAACCTCATCGCCGTCACGGTAGCCCTCTGCCACGGTCAGACCGGAAAGAGCCACACGGGCACGTGCTCCGGGCGGTTCGTTCATCTGTCCGAAAACCAAGGTGGCCTGGGATTTGGCCAGCTCAGCCATATCGACCTTCGAGAGGTCCCAACCGCCTTCCTCCATGCTCTTCATGAAGTCTTTACCGTAACGGATAACTCCGGATTCGAGCATCTCACGCAGCAGGTCGTTGCCCTCACGGGTACGCTCACCGACGCCGGTAAACACGGTCGTGCCGCCATAGTTTTTCGCGACGTTGTGGATCATCTCCATAATAAGGACGGTCTTGCCCACGCCAGCGCCACCGAACAGACCGATCTTACCGCCCTTGGCGTAAGGCTCGATCAGGTCGATGACCTTGATGCCGGTGTACAAAACCTCCTGTGTGGTGGAAAGGTTGTCGAATGTGGGCGGCTGACGGTGGATGTCGCTGCGCTTTTTGGACTCGATAGTGCCGATACCGTCAATGCTTTCGCCGATGACGTTCATCAGACGGCCGTTGATGTTCTCGGTCGGCATGGTGATCATACGGCCGGTGGCCACCACTTCCATGCCGCGTTGCAGACCGTCGGTGGAATCCATCGAGATGCAGCGCATCGTGTTCTCGCCGATGTCCTGCTCGCATTCCAAGATCAATTTTTCGCCATTCTCTTTGCGCACTTCAAGCGCATCGTAGATGTTGGGCAGCTTGACGTTCTCATCGAAGTGAACGTCCACAACTGCGCCGATGATTTGGGAAATTTTCCCTTTTATCTGTTCTGACATATATCCAATTAGGTTAGTTTTTTTGCACAAAAATTTGAGGTGCCAAAGATATAAAAATTTCGGATTGGACGGTTAAAAAATTACGCCCGAGCATCACCACCATCAACCCTCTATTTCTTAAGCACTTTCCCGAAACGGTCGCCCACCTTGACGATATAAAGGCCCGATGGATATTCTGTCAAATCGATCCGGATTTTCGTATCGTTAAACGGATTGCTTTGCAGCAGCTTCCCTTGCAGATCATACACCAGCACCCGGTCTTGCTCATCCATCGCATCCAACTCCACAAACACATATTGAGTGGTCGGATTGGGATAGATTTTGATAGGGGGTGTCGGCGGATGAATGGTTTGGACATCCAAAAAGAGCATTGTCACGTGTTCGCAACCTTCCGAAGTGGATTCAGACAACGTATGAACGTAAGTCCCGGGGTTCTCCGTTTCCTGCTCCGAAATGTCAAATCCGTTGTCGTGATAGCCAGCCCCCGGCAAAACGCCTGCATAAAGCAATGTGAGGCGAGGGACCACGGTCAGATGCAATTGGTAAACCGTATCCGCGACCTCGTTGGAGTGTTGCGAGTTCCTTACGACATGGGAATAGAGTCCCGACTGATGGCACATCTCGCCAAAGAAGTCGTAATCCTCCCCCTCGCAAAGGGTCTCGTACAGATTGTAAACCACCGGCATCACGAACTGTTGACTATGGTATTCGGGGTTCACACGATGAAGGCTGTCCATCGTGATTCCGTTGCTATTCACCGCATAATGGTGGGGAAGTGTCACCATGCAGAAGGATACCTCCTGCATCTCGCCCGTATGGAGGTTGAACGGTCCCATCGAAGCGATACCGCGACGGTCGTACGGACTGTTTCCTGCCGACGATTCCGTCCACCCTTCTCCCGCATACAACAGACTGTCAGGCAATTCCACCCCATACGTGCCGAAGTCGCAAGGATAGCTGTTGCCTGGATAGACGAACCGGCAGTCGATGCCACTGTTTCCGTCGGAAGGATGACCGTTAGCCCCGTATTTGAGATGCGAACCGTCATACCAACGGTTGCGCATCAAGTGATAATAGTCGTTGCTGGTATTCGGATTTCCGTTTGAAGCCGTGGTGTTGTTGTAATAGATAAAGCCCGTCAGGCCATAGCGTTCGTTGTCTGGAATGCCGTCGCCAAAACCAACCCCATTGATAGCGTACTCGTTCCAGCCGTTGCCGACAAACAAAGAACAGTCAGCACCATCGGAGTAGGCGGGGTTGTCCAGATTGTCAGCAGGAATCGTCGGTCCAGAGAGTATTTGGAGTGTCTGCACCGGCCAATCCAAGCCATACGTCCATGCCTGCCCAACATCACCCCTTTCGCCGTCCTCCTCATATCCATTGTAGCAGTACACCGCATTCTTTTCCACATCGCAACCCAGGTAGTCGTCATAGCCATAGCCTAAATCCCAGTCGTTCCATAGACCGATGTAAGTGTCATGGTAATCGTTTTGCGAACGGTTGAAAACCTTGTAGTTGAAGAAAAGGGTGTTGTTCATCACCGTGTCCTCGGGAGTATCGTAGGCATACACCAAAACATGTGCCTCCACTCCAAAAGGCGCGCCTACGCTTTCCGCATGTTCTCCATAACTATCGTTGAAGATGACAAACTGCGCCATGTCACCCGGAAAGTCAGGATAGTCTCCATGCATGGGGTTATAGACCCCGTCGCCATCCACATCGGTGAAGGGAGCCAGCAACCAAGCCTGCCCTTTGGTGGTATCGCCATGCGCAGGCCAATTGAGGATATGCTGCGGAATCGTATAATCCGGATCCTGATAACCAGCTAAAAACTCCAGCACCTCCCGACGGGTGATTTTGAACGTGCGGTTCCATTGGGAGACGGTCTGCTCATCCGTAGAAGCATCGTGGGTTGAGAGCGGTCCCGGCCACGTATCGTATCCGTTATTATGGAACGTCTCTGCGAACAAGTGCAAGGAATCTTGAGCATCCAAACCGCCCATCCAGAAAGAGTAGGCGAAATAGGGACTTCTGTTCACCCCCTTGGGATATTTGAAGGAGGACTCTTGTGTTGAGGGATCGCTAAACCACCCGCCGCTGCACGGACTTACCACCGCGTCGATATTGTTGATGTCGATATGATTGTCTGTCAATATATTATCATCCAAATTAAAGTGCGAATAACCTTGAGCCAAGTCATAATTCCGAGTGGTGAACGAAAACATCGGAGCATTTGCGTTGGCGGGCACTTCCGGTCCTGTACCCACCGCCGAGGAGTAGAACATGTACGGTCTTGTCACCCTGATCTTCACCGTTGCGGTATTGTCCAACCAATGGTCCTCCATCCCTTCCGCCGGCATCGGAATGCCCGTCCACATCACGTTGTTGAACACCTGCATTTTCAGCTGTTTGCAAAATAGAGTCTGATGATTCGTCATTTCCGTCAGCTTTCCAAACTTCTCCTCCAGCCACTTCCCTTCATCATAGACACCGCAGTCGAACCAAGGATATTCCGTGCTGTCACTGCCCATAAACGTACCGCCATGTGATTGAACATATCCTGTCGAAGCAATATTCCCGTTATTATTGTAGTTCCGCTGGAGATTGCCGTTTCGATAGAAAGTGTTGATTGTGTTACCTGAACTGCCGCAAATATACACATAATGTCTTCCACCATAGAGTGGCTCGCCAAAGGGATTGCTGCTGTAAAACGTCTCGTACAGGGAATCGTATTCATGCACAGTCATAGGGATGGGATTGCCATTGCCATCCAACAGGTAGTTTCCGACCGAATCTTTTTGGAAGGCAAAGACATTGGTGGGGTTGAAAAGCATATCATTGCCGTGGTTATACTCATCTTCGGAATTCTCGGCAAACATGATGTTGAGACGTTCCCCTGTCTCCACATTGATGGCATACCCCGGGAACCACCCGAATCCGGTAGTGCCGCTGTTATCGGGATTCCCGTTCTTATCGACGGATGGGCAGGTTTTGGGCTCATGCCGGATATTCTGATAGGTTTGATTATGAAAGTTCTGGGTAACTTCAAACGTATTGGCGTTGTCACTTGAGCCCGATTCCAACACTAATGCCCTGGTCCAAAGCGAAGTGTCGGGGGTGAGAACGATATCCACGGAGTAAAGATTGGTAAGAGTCTGATTGTATCCGCAAATGTTATTAGGATTGGAAGGATACCGAGGATCATAATAAGAAAAAGGACCGAAATCTCCAGTAAACGAGACATCTTTGTTTAGGCACCAGGCTCTCGGTCCTCCGTCGTAGGGGGAAGCCAGCACGTACGGTGCCCATACGCCTCCGGCTACATGTTCAAATTGTCCGTGATAATCCGCAAAACCGCGTAACACTTCCCATCCACCATTCTTTTTATAGGTGTTGAAACAATCCTCCTTGCGCCACCGGCGATAGGGAACCCAATCTTCAATCCAAGAATACACCTCCACATCCGGATAGTCATATTTGTGCCCGGCGCGGATCCAGTTGCCCGGGGCATGCACATTCACATCCTCCAGTCCGGCTAACCAACGGACCGGTGATTCGTAGTTCACTTCCGAGCCGATCAGGTCAGGTTGGGCATATTGGGCATTGTTGGCGTAGGTTCGGTTACCACCTATATAATGATCAAGCAGTGTGTCATAAATCATAAACGGGCGGTTCTTCACCGTGATGGCGATGCCGTGCCCATCGACAACCTCCTCGCGGCCTTCCCCGATGGAATGTTGCGAAACATAACTTCCCATCGGCGCACCGTTTTGGCACCACATCAGCGTCCAGTGAGCGGAAGCGTCCACGAGGGAGCTGTCCAGACTGTTGGCCACGGGGTCGATTTTGAGAAGGTAGTCATACGCCTGCAACGCTGTCGGGTCAATCACGCGCACCAGCACGGGCGAGGTACCATACTCGTATTCCGGTTGCTGCACTTTCCACGGTGCGCCCGCCATGATGCTGTCGCGGGAGGCAGAGGTCAGGTTCAGCCAGTTTCCGCCATTACCCTGTCCCTCGACGCGCTTCACCTTGACGTAAAGCTGTCCGGATTGCTGTGCGGACACTACCCCGCCCCAAGCGAAGGAGAGGATGGCCATCAGCAAAGAAAACCGAAAGAGAGATCGTATAATATTCATACTTAGTCGATTTGATTATCCGTTGCAAAAATAAAAAAAAATAGGAAAGCCTCCTGTTTTGACAAAAGAATCCCGCGTCAAAAAAAAATTCGCAGGCTGTCGGACCATATCAAAAAAAGTGTATTTTTGCCGCCGATTTCCCAAGCGGAAGTAGCTCAGTTGGTAGAGCACAACCTTGCCAAGGTTGGGGTCGCGAGTTCGAGTCTCGTTTTCCGCTCAAATGTAGAGACGTTGCACGCAACGTCTCTATCCGTTTTAAACGCTATTGAACATCAGCTTACGTGTATATAAGTCTATAAATCAATACATTCAACGTTATGAAAAAATGGATTCCGGCTTTATTGTTGCTCCTTGCATCTTCCGCCATGAAAGTGAACGCCCAAAACACGACCCTTGACGGGACGCCTATCTCGTTGGGGCGCGACGCCAAGACATGGGTGTTGGAAAACAATGACGACAAACTCGTGATATGCGCCGTTTCCCGCGATCTTGCCTTCGGGTTTGACGATCTCTATATTTATCACTTTAACAAATCCACCCAACAAACGGATGTGCAGAAGTTTGACGACGACCTTGAAGGCCGCTTCGCCTATATGACGGAGGGGGTCGTGCATCTCATCAGCGAGCGCACCAACAAGAAGACAAAATCGTTGGATTACGTGGAAGGAACGGTTCCCGCCGGTGCCGGAACCGTAAAAAAGATGTCCTTTACGCCAAAGTATTCCGTGCCCTTCGAGAAACACGATTTATACTTCCAGCAGTTCGCATACTCCCCGGACCTCTCGAAATTCGCGATCCTGACCGTCCTCAAACCAAAATCGAAAAGCGACATAAGCCATATTGAAGATGTGGCTCTCTTTAACAGTGACGGGGAATTGCTTTGGCATCACAGACAAAACGTACATTATCTGATCAACTATTATGCGCCTGTTTTTGTGTCTAATAACGGCGTTGTTTACCTTGCTGAATACGGTTGCAACGAAAATCTGGACCGCAAGGCGGAAGATTCCCTGCACATTTCAGTCTATAACGAAAGCGGCATAGCGAACACCACGGAGTTTTTTGGACCGAAGTCCTCTTACCGTTGCGCCAAATCGCTGCTGAAGGATGGAAGGCTCGTTGTCAGCGGTGTGGTGTGCCACGGCCGCAAAAGTTCAGAAATGCTGTCCACCTATTTCGTCTCCGAGGACGGTGGCATCGAAACGACAGAATCCTTCATTGAACTGCCCGTGAGTCCGGAAGATTGCATCTACAACGGCGATGTCTATCATGACAGCATCGGTAGTTTTCTGCCCTACATGCATGAGATTCAAGAGCTTCCGGACGGAAAACTCCTGTTGGTCGGGGAATTGAACTATCGGGACATCATAGGCCAAGTAATATCCTTAGGCGGTCCTTCCTATTGGATTTATGGTTATTTTTCTCGTAATCTTTATAAGATAATGCTCTCCCCGGATGGCGACGTGACCGAGGTCAGCACATTTCCGCGCGCAACGGTGACAAAGGAGTTTTACAAGATGAATTGCGTGGTGAACACGCCCGGTGTTTTCACCCACGACGGCAACATCTATTTCCTTTACAATGAGCACAAGAACAATTTCACCAACGGTCCACAACGCTTGTGGACGGTTTTGAACAACAACCGCGCCGGTGAGACCGCCGTCGTCCTCTCCAAAGTGGAAAACAACTCCTTAGACAATCAGGTTTTGTATGTTGCGAAACCTTACCCTACGCCGAGTCAACCCGCCCTCACCAATGATTTCGAATATTTCTACAAACTGATTGCCACCGACGACAATGCCGTCTATTACATTTTGAAGCATGATAAAGAGTACCGACTTGAGCGGTTACAATGGTAATCCAACTCGTTTGGCATATCGCACAAGTCAGTTTCTGGGCTTTGTAGCAGCATTTAGCACCTCCATTCCGGCTCCCCAATCTCCTTTCCCCGGCAGAACCGCCTTTCGATCTGGCGGTCGTCGCCGAGGTAGATGAACCGCTCTAAACGCTCCAACAGCGAATAGTGGTCGTGGTTCAGCTCGCGGTCGTCGATGACGAGGGCGTCGAACTCGTATCCGGGCTCGAAACTGCCCACACGGCCGAAGAAACTCCCCGCCGACTTCGTGGCCATCCAGAAGGCCTCCGACAGGGTGAGGAACGACCGGGCATGGTCCCGTTGGTAATGCAGCTTGCTCATCTGGATCGCATAGACCATCACCCGGAAAATGCTCAGGTCGTGGCCGCCGCTGATGTCGCTGCCAAACCCCACGCGCAGCCCTTCGTCGAGGAATTGCCGAATAGGCGCGATGCCCGTGGTCACGTTGAGGTTCGACGTGGGACAATGAGCCACCATCACCCCGCGCCGTTTCATCAGGGCGATTTCCTCCCCTTCCGTGAACACGCAATGAGCCATCACGGTGGGCGTCTGCCCGAAAAGACCGTAACGGTCGTAAGCATCGCCGTAGCAGGTGCTTTCCGGCTCCAACTTCTGGACCAGAGCGATCTCAGCTTTGTTCTCGGAAAGATGCGACTGCACGGGCAGCTGGTACTTGGCCGCCAACTCGCCACATGCGCGGAGCATCTCCGGCGAACACGACGGAATGAAACGCGGCGTGATGATCGGCCGCACCAACGATTGTGAATTGTGAATTGTGAATTGTGAATTGATCAGAGATTCATAACCCCGCACCATCTCCTCAACCGACTCGACAAGACCTTCCGGGCAATTGCGGTTCATGCCCACCTTGCCGACCAGCGCCCCCATGCCGGCCTCCTGGAAGAGGCGCATCAGCACGCGGGTGCTTTCCGTGTGGACAGAGGCGAAGGTGCAGGTACGCATGGTGCCGACACGCCACAGGTCGCGCACAAAGCGGCGGTACATCCGCTCGGCATAGGCTGTGTCGGCGTATTTCATCTCCTCGGGGAGGGTGTAGTTCTGGAGCCACGGCAGCAGCTCCATGTCCATGGCGATACCCTGGTTGCGATACTGCGGGGCATGCACGTGCAGGTCGTTCATGGCGGGAATCAGCAGACGGTCGCCAAAATCGACAACCTCGGCATCCTCAGCATCCAACGACGCCAGATCCGCTGCCACGCCCGTCACACGCCCGTCGGCATCCACCGCGACATAGCCGTTCTCCAGCACCTCGAAACGGGTGCGCTCCCTCGTAAAGAGGATGTGCGCTCTATAGATCTTCTTCATACGATTTAATTGTTCACCGGATGGCTCAGGATGTATTGCAAGGCGGCGTCCAGCTGCGGACGGAGGTCGCCGTTGTAGTCTTTGCGTAAGATAATCTCGTCGGGGGTGTGACCGATGCCCTCCCAAACCTTGCCGCTGATCTGCGCCTCGAAAGAGGAGGTATAGACGTAGTGGCCGTTCGACAAGTTGCTGGTCCCGAACGGACCGCCGTAGTTAAGGTCAATCCAGTCGGCAGGCTGCAGCGGACCCGTGCCGCCGTGCGTGCGCTCGCCGATGGTATGGCTGGTGGGCAGCACCGCCTTGATGGTCATCGGTTCAATTTCGCCCATGCTCACCGAATTGATGTCGCAAAGAATCACGTAGGGGATGTTCTCCGCCGTGATGTCACGGTGGTAGCGGGAGTTCGGGAAGATGTAGTAGGGCGTCCACGGGGAATGCTCCAGCCGTCCCGGACCCTCTTTGTAGCGGGTTTTCATAATCTCCGTCTTCTCATTGAGGTAGTTGCCGATGAGGTAGTCGAGGTCATCCTGATAGCCGCCGCGGTTGCAGCGGTTGTCGAGGATGATGCCCGCCAGCTGTTCGCGGGGCGTCTCAACGATGGCCCGGAAGTAATGGTCGAGCAGCTGTGCCCCTTCGCCGTTCTGGAGCATAATCGGGGTGATACCGGCCGACGACTGCCACAGATAGGGAACCTTCCGACCGTCAGACAGTTTGAAAAGGATGTAATGGTATGTCACCGTCAATCCCAAGTTCGGCTCATACGCCACACACGATTCGTGCGCCTCAACAGTGTATTGATTTTCAATATTCTGCAGGAAGCCCTGTATTCGGGCATTTTCATCGGATGCCGACTCGAAATAGTAGTCGCGGGTGGGAATTTCCAAATTGTAGGGAGTTACGCTCACGGCAGAGCTCATGTCATCGGGCGCCGGATGCAGATTCCGGACCCGGAAGGAGAGGTGGTGGTCGCGCAGACCGCCGACCAAACCGGTATAGAGCGATCTCAACTCTTCCGTCGGCACATAACCCTGTTTTTCGTATTTGGCGTCAAGCTCTTGGAATTTAGGGAGATAGCGCTCGTATGCGGCATCCCAATCCGTGGTATCGACATCCCAGAAGACGTAGCCCGTGCTGAGGACTTTCCAAAGGTAATCGAACTGTTCGGTATAGGTGCTGTAGGCTAACTTACCGTTCTCCCCGATGTAGGGCATGTAATCGGCCTCCTTGCGGCAGGAGGTGAAAAGCAGAGTGATTACGGCTGCTATTGTGATGATTCTTTTCATATTGATACTTTTCTATGTTTTGTCTTGACCCCCATATTGCGCTCCTTCGTCGGCTTCGCTGCGGGCCCCCACATTGCGGCTTCGCCTTATGTGGGGTTATTAAGATGTTGTCCCTCCGGGACTGCTTAAGGAATTATGTTTATATAATGTGTTCTCTTGAACTTTGAACTTTGAACCTTGAACTTTGAACCTAAAACTGATACGTAACCCCAAACGTCACCGACAACGTATTCAGGTACCTCGGGTCTTGCAGGTGCGCAGAACTGCGGCGGTGGCTGACGAGGTCGTAGTAGTAAAGCGCGTCGAGGTTGAGGCCCCAGTGGTCGTCGATGAGGTAGCTTAAGCCCAGACCTCCAGTAATACCTGCGGTGAAACGGCGGTCCTCTTGCGTGAAGGGACGCTTCTCATCGAAGGGGTTATAATACATGACATAGTCCGTCATCCAGTAGGTTTTGCCCTTGATGTGATCCTGCAGCCAGTAGCCGACATAACCTCCAACCATGGCGTGGCCACGGAAATGGGCGCCGCCGAAGGAGAAGTCGGCCAGGATGGGCAGCATCAGGTAGAGGTTGTGGTGCTCGGTGTAGAGCGAATCGAGGTAATCGAGATGACGGTCCATGCGGTGGGAACGACGCATCACGCTGAGGTCGGCGCGGAGGGCAAACCAGTTCGTGAAGCCGTAGCGGGCCTGTATGCCGACATCGTAACCGCTTAATGGCGAGTAGGTTTCATCGATGCGTCCTGCGTTGGAGCGGGTGATGGAGGTGTAGTCCCACCCGCCTTTGACGCCCACGGACCACTGGGCGTCGGCGGTTATCGCTGTTCCAAAAAGAAGCGCGATGAGCAATAATGTTTTAAGGTGATGCTTTCTCATAATGTCCAAAAATATTGCGGCAAAGGTACAATTTTTTGGACAACCCCGCATCGTCACACGCACACTGATCACTGATCACCACTCACTGATCACTAATCACTGTTCACTAATCACTAATCACTGTTCACAAAAAAAGAGACCCATCCTCCGACAGGTCTCTCTATTATAATAATGGTAAGAGTTCCGATTACTGCGTCACTCTTTCGAGCCACTTCACCATACCGAGCATGACGGCCATGGAGACGAAGCAAACCGCTGCGAAGACGGCCCAGCAGTATTTGATCGGCCAGGCGTTGTACATCACGGGGCCGAGCCAAATCATCAGGTTGCCGATGGCGGTAGCACCGAGCCACAAGCCCTGGCACAAGCCCACCATGTGGCGCGGAGCCACTTTGGAAACGAACGACAGACCCAGCGGGGAGATGAACAACTCAGCAACGGTCAACAGGAAGTAGGTCACGAGCAGCACCCAAGGAGCGGCTTTGGCAAGACCTGCGGCGGCCATCTGAGCGATGTCCATAGCGCGGAACTCTTCACCGGAAGGATAATTCTTGACGATGGAGAAGATCATCAGGAAAAGGTACGCACTGCCGGCGATGGCCATACCCAAAGCGATTTTGCGCGGGGTGGACATCGTGACTCGCTTGTTGAAGATGATCATCAGCGGGGTGAGGATAATGACAAAATAGGGGTTCAACGCCTGCCAGATTTCAGGAGCGATGGCATCCGTCTTGACGAAGTCGCGGGCGAACACGGACAAAGACTGACCGTTCTGGTGGAAAGAGAACCAGAAGAAGATAGCGATACCCAGCACGGCGAACAAAGCGTACAGACGTTGTTTGATCTCCTTCGCCATAGCCATTTTCTCCTCAGCGGTGTATTCAATCACCTGAGCCTGCTCTTTCTTAGCGGGTTGCGGGAATTTGTACTTGTTCACCAAGAAGATAACCAATGAGATAGCCATGGCAATCACAGAGGCGATGAAAGAGAAGTGCACGCCTTGGTTGAAGACGGTGATGTAGTCGGAGCAGAATGCAGCCGTATCGGTGAAGTTGTAACCGGGTTGCAGCACAGCGGCCATGGTCTCGGTGAACTTCTGGGTCTCCTGACCGTTCGCGAGGAACTGGTGGCAGAGGCCGGACATATCGGCGTTATAGACAAGGTGATGCGCCTTCAGCCACCACTCGCGCAGGAACGGAGCGATGAACGGGGCAAAGAAGCCGCCGATGTTGATGAAGACGTAGAAAATCTGGAAACCGGAGTCGCGGCGTTTCTTAGCCTCAGCCAAAGCTTCTTCGCCTTCCTTCGCGGCCTCGGCCTCGAATTCGTCGTAGAGCTTACCGACGATAGCCTGCAGGTTGCCCTTGAACAGACCGTTACCGAAAGCGATGAACAACAGCGCCATACAGGTGATCGTCAGGATGGTGGCCCAGCCTGCACCGCTGTCCAAAATGGCACCTTCAGCCGTTTTGCTGAACAACGGGATAGCCATCACCACATAGCCGATGGCCATGATGATCAAACCCCATTGGATGGTTTTGTTGTAGTTCTGGGTTTTGTCGGCGATGATACCGCCCACTAAACTCAAGACATAAATTCCGAAGTAGAACACGGAATAGATGACACCGGCCGTACCATCGGGAAGACCGAACTTTGACACTAAGAAGAGAAGCAGCACGGCGTTCATGATGTAGTAGCCGAAGCGCTCGCCCATGTTACTCAAAGCTGCCGCGATGAGGCCTTTCGGGTGATGTTTAGCTTCCTTCACATAATAAATGATGAACGGCACAATGGTGAGTGCGCCGACAAGACAAATAATAGCAGCTATACTCATACTTTATTGAATTTTAATTGTTTACAGATGTTGGTTGATCTTCGCCACCAGCTCGTCTTTCTTGATCACGCCGACGTGACGATCGACAAGCTCACCGTTCTTGATGAAGACCAGCGTGGGGATGTTCATGATGCCGAACTGCATGGCGATGTCACCGTTCTCGTCGGTGTCGCATTTGCCGACCACGGCCTTGCCTTCAAATTCGGCGGCGACCTCCTCCACGATGGGAGCGATGCTCCGGCACGGGCCGCACCAGGTTGCCCAGAAGTCAATGACAACCAGCTTGTCGCCTTTGATCAGGGTCTCAAAATTCTCATTGTTAATTGCTAATGCCATAGTTTTTGGATTTTAAAATTATTAAGCCGCAAAGATACATTTTTTTTTGACGTATGACGTAAGACGTGTGACGTGTGAAAATCTTTCCAAGTTCATTACTCAACCGTTTCTCGTTCCAAAAAAAATGTACATTTGCCGCCCTGAGTTTGTCGTATGAAAAACAGACGATTTCTATATGCGGTGGCGCGGTTCAGACGGTTCGTGAAAAAACATTTCACGGACAGGACTACCGTATTGGTTCTCAGTGTGATCATCGGCCTTTTGGGCGCTGCGGCAGCCATCATCATCAAGAACCTGCTGCATTTCACCACACGTATGCTGAGCCAGGCGTTCGAGGTGACGGACATTAACTATCTCTACCTGATTTTCCCGCCCATCGGCATCTTCCTCACGCTCCTCTTCGTGCGGCGCGTGGTGCGCGACAACCTCAGCCACGGCGTGAGCATCGTGCTGAAAGCCATCTGCAAGAGCGACGGCAAGCTGCGGTTCCACAACGTCTATTCCTCCATGGTGGCGAGTGCCATCACCGTAGGATTTGGCGGTTCTGTAGGTTTGGAGGCCCCCATCGTGCTCACCGGCAGCGCCATCGGTTCCAATGTGGCGCGATTTTTCCACCTCAACACGCGACAAACCACGCTCTTGTTGGCCTGCGGTTCCACCGCCGCCATGGCCGCCATCTTCAAAGCCCCCATCGCGGCATTGGTCTTCACCTTCGAGGTGCTGATGCTCGATCTTACCGGCAGCGCACTGTTGCCGCTACTGCTCTCAGCCGCCACCGGCACGGTGATGTCGGTGCTCTTCCTCGGGCAAGACGTGATGTTCACCATCGGTGCCACGCAAGGATTCTCGGTGGCCAACATCCCGTTCTACATCATCTTGGGCTGCCTCTGCGGCTTCATCTCGGTCTATTTCCTCCGCACTTCGCGCTGGTTGGAGAAGCAGATGCGCAAAATCAAGAAGGTCTATGTGCGGGCGCTGATCGGCTCGTTAGCCCTCTGTCTGCTCATCTACCTTTTCCCCGCTTTCTACGGCGAAGGCTACAACAACGTCAACGACCTGCTGCACGGCGAATGGCTCTCCGTCTTCAATAACTCGCCGTTGCTGAAGCTGATGGGGCACGAAGGAATGTTGGTGCTGGCGGTCATCGGCATCATCCTGATGAAAGTTTTCGCCACCACGTTCACCACCACCGCCGGCGGCGTGGGCGGCGTTTTCGCCCCCACCCTCTTCATCGGCGCATTTGTCGGATTCCTCGTGGCGCACGTGGCGCACGTCTTCCTCGGCATCGACCTGCCCTACGTCAACTTCATCCTCGCGGGCATGGCCGGCGTGATGACCGGCGTGATGCAGGCTCCGCTCACCGCGATGTTCCTAATCGCCGAATCCTCAACGGGTTACACGCTACTGATTCCGCTGATGGTCACCGCGGCCTGCTCCTACCTCTGCGTCAATCCGTTCGAAAAATACTCCGTCTATACGCAGCCGCTGGCCGAAAAGGATAACCTCCGGACCCACAACAAAGACAAATACGCCCTGCGTAAGCTGCCCTGGCAAAATACGATCGACACCAACATCCTGACGATCCCCGTCCACAGCACCCTGCGCAAATACACGGAGGTGATCGCCCAATGCAAGCGCAACCTCTTCGTGGTCATCGACGAGAACGACCTCTTCTCCGGACTTCTGGTGATGGACGACCACCGCGAGACCATCTTCAAACAGGAACTATACGACACCATTCACGTTGAAGATCTGATGATCGAACCGGAGGAATTCATCTACGACGACGACACCGCCGCCGTGGTGCTGGAGAAATTCAAGCGCACCGGCAACTTCAACATGCCCGTCATCACCCGCGACCGAAAGTACATCGGCTTCGTCTCAAAAGCGAAGTTCCTGTCGGAATATCAGACATTTATCGCGGACAATTCAGAGGATTGACGTGTGACGTTGGAAGTCTTTTTCTGGCCACTGCAGGCAGCAGCGGCCGAAGGACAATTCCCCTTCCTCAGGAAGGAGTGGCCGAAGGCCGGGGTAGGGGCACCCGCAGCGGCCTTACGGCCACTGCACAAAAGTACAACATTTCATACTTTCCAAACCCCTATATGAAAAAAAATCGTACTTTTGCCGCCGGAGTATAACATATCATACTTTATGGATAAAAACGTCGGAACAATCATCAAAGAGAGGCGGGCGCAGTTGGGAATTTCGCAGCAGGATCTTGCGGAATTTTCCGGTGTGGGCATCGCAACGGTCAAGGACATCGAGCGCGGTGTGGCCAATCCCTCCCTTATCACCCTGCAGAAACTGTTGGATGTGTTGGGGTTGGAGATGATTTTCAGACGGAAAGACTCGTTCAACACCAATCAAAACTGATTTGATGATGAGAACCGTTGAAGTATATGCCGACAATATCCACGCGGGACGACTGACAGAGCATGCGCGGAATGACTACGAGTTTGCGTATGACGCTTTTTACCTCGCAAATCCCCAACTGCCTCCCATTTCCCTGACCTTGCCCAAACGCAGCGAACCATATCGTTCCAAACGTATATTTTCCTTTTTCACCAACCTGCTTCCCGAAGGAGCCAATCGCAAAGCCATGTGTATCGCGCACAAGGTGGACGAAGAGGATTTCTTCGGTATGTTGGAGATGATTTGCAATCTTGACTGCATCGGAAACGTAACATTAAGAAAGGATTGAGCATGAAGAAGTTGACCGTTTGTCCAGCCACTTTGCAGTCCGGTTTTGACACCTATTCGCCTTCAGCGGTGAAGAAGCTGTTTGACGGCCAAGCGGTGTCGCACATCATCGTTTTTGATTTCGAAGATGAGCAGGACGTGACGAATGCGCGGGAGAATATGGGCAAGATGTCCATTTCCGGCGCTCAAGAGAAGTTTTCGGCGGTGGTGGATCAGGGGCAGTTCCGGCTTGCGCGCCCCGGCGAGCAGTCCACCTTCATCTTGAAGCCTGCGCCGCTCAACTATATCTCCACACGGAAGCAGATTCCCGCCAACGAGCATCTGACCATGCAAATCGCCTCTCAGGTTTACGGCATCCATACAGCTTCTAACGCACTGTGTTTCACCCCGAAAGGACATCCGGTTTACGTCACCAAGCGATTTGATGTGAACCCTGACCTGACGAAATGCCCGATGGAGGATTTCGCCTCGCTGCTCGGCATGACAGAACAGGGCAGCGACAGTAATTTCAAGTATAACGGGAACTACGCTATGATTGCCGATGCCATCCGTGCTTTTGTGCCTTCCTGGGTGATAGAAACGGAACGGTTCTTCAAGCTCGTTGTCTTCAATTATATGTTCGCCAACGGAGATGCCCACGTGAAGAATTTCTCGCTCATCAGCCACGAAGGGGAGTATTTCCTCGCACCGGCATACGATCTCATCAACACCAGAATCCACCTTGAGGGCGATGACTTTGCCCTTAAAGGCGGTCTCTCACCCGATATTGAACCAAGCGACGCCATGCTGCGGACAGGACATCCTTGCCGAATTGACTTCGAACGTTTCGCCGAGCGCATAGCATTACCGAAAAGACGTGCCGACAGGGTACTGGATTTGTTCTCGGTCATCCAACCCGAAACATATAATCTCATCGACCGCAGTTTCCTTAACGACAAAATGAAACGCCTTTACAAACGGGTAATCGAGCAACGACAACAATGGTTCATTCGTTCATAGTGGAATAAAAAACAGATAGGGGGCGTATCGCATACGTCCAGCATGATAAAAACATAAAAATGGAAGTAATCAAAACATCAATCGAAGGACTATTAATCATCGAGCCGACGGTATTCAAAGATGGCCGCGGATATTTTTTCGAGAGTTATAACGAGCAAAGATTCAAAGAGTTAGGAATTGCTGACGATTTCGTGCAGGACAACCAGTCGTGCTCGCAGAAGGGGGTGGTGCGCGGGCTGCATTTCCAGAAGCCGCCGTATGCGCAGGCCAAGTTGGTGCGGGTGCTGCGCGGCGCATGCCTCGATTTCGCCGTCGATATCCGCAAGGGCAGTCCCACGTATGGCCAGTACGTCTCCGTGCTGCTCTCCGCCGAGAACTTCCGCCAGTTCTACCTGCCTGCCGGATTCGCACACGGTTTCGCCGCCTTGGAGGACGACACCGTCTTCGCCTACAAGTGCTCGAACTTCTACAACAAGGCCTCCGAGGGCTGTATTTTGTTCAACGACAAGGATTTGAACATCGATTGGCAGGTGGAGAATCCGATCACCTCGGAGAAGGATATGCAGGGTGAAGCGTTCGCCACATTTGTGTCGCCGTTTTAGCACCACACTACGCCTGTCGGCTTGTATGGTGTTAATTGCTCTGCGTGCGTGTCGCCTCTCCGAGGCGATAATGGGCGTTTCTCCGTATATCGGTAAATTCCGTATTTTTGCCGCCTAAAACCTGTCATTATGAAAAAACATCTCCTTCTGCTGCTGTTTTGCGGCCTTTTGTTCACCCTTACCGCGCAAAAAGAAGAATTAACCTCTCCCGACGGTAAACTAATTGTCAAAATTGATGGGACATCGGGACAGTTGCAATATTCCGTTTTCACGGCTGATCAGCCAAACGAACCGTTCTTGAATCCGTCCAACATAGGGCTGGAATTGGGAGATGGTACCGTATTAGGGCGTAATCCCAAAGTTACAAAGACCGAAAAGCGTACCATGAATCAGAAAGTGGCTTCACCCTTTTATCGCAAAACGGAAATCACAGACAAATACAACGAACTGACTATCAGCTTTAAAGGAAACTATCAAGTAATATTCCGAGTTTATAATTCTGGCATAGCTTACCGTTTTGTGACGAAAATGAAAGACACGCTGGTCATTAAACACGAAATGGCAGAATTCAACTTTTCGGAAGGATCTTCAATGGGTGAACGCAATGGCACAGAAGCTTTCATCCCGTATGTGAATCGCAAACCTGCTATCGGCGGGGACTTCTCCGAACAATACTGTACCTCTTTTGAAAACACCTACGTGGATACGTTTCTCCGCGATATGGCTGACGACAGACTTGCTTTCCTGCCTATGTTGGTAACACAGACCTATCAATCTTTTGATAAATTCTTCAATGGTTTGAAATCCCGCCTGGCCGTCATCACCGAAGCCGACCTGCACGACTATCCCGGCATGTACCTTAAACATACAAATGGCAATTCGATGATCGGCTACTTCGCGCCGCTGCCGAAGACGTGGGAGCAGGGCGGACACAACAACCTGCAGTATGTCGTGAAAGAGCGCGAGAATTACATCGCCAAAACCGCCGGCACAAGAGCTTTCCCGTGGCGCGTGATCGCCATTGCTACGGAGGACAAGGATTTGGCCAACAATGACCTCGTCTATTTGCTTTCCGAACCGAGCAAAGTGGCTGATATTTCGTGGATTAAGCCCGGCAAGGTGGCTTGGGACTGGTGGAACAACTGGAACATCTGGGGCGTGGATTTCAAGGCGGGCATCAACAACGAAACTTACAAGTATTACATTGATTTTGCTGCCGATAAGGGTATTGAGTACGTGATTCTGGATGAAGGATGGGCGGTGAACAAGCAGGCCGACCTCTTCCAAGTGGTGCCCGAAATCGACCTGCCGATGCTGGTGAAATACGCTGAATCAAAAGGAGTTGGCATCGTGTTGTGGGCGGGTTATGCCGCGATGGATAAGGAGATGGAGCGCGTCTGCAAGCACTATTCCGAGATGGGCGTGAAAGGATTCAAGGTCGATTTCATGGACCGCGACGACCAGATTGTGGTCAACTTCTACGAACGGATGGCCGCCATGGCCGCCAAATACCACCTCTTCATCGACTTCCACGGGGCGTACAAACCCACGGGACTGAGCCGCACCTACCCCAATGTGCTGAACTATGAGGGCGTGTTCGGGTTGGAACAGTGCAAGTGGGTGGATAGCAAAACGGACATGGTGACGTACGAGGTCACGATTCCGTTTATCCGAATGCTGGCCGGTCCGATGGACTTCACGCAGGGCGCGATGCGCAACGGCGCGAAGTGGTGCTATTTCCCGAGTTGGAACGAGCCGATGAGTCAGGGCACGCGCTGCCGGCAATTGGCTGAGTACGTGATCTTTGACGCGCCGTTCGCGATGTTGTGCGATGCGCCCACGGCCTACATGCAGGAGCCGGAATGCACCGATTTTATCGCCAAGGTGCCCACCGTTTGGGACGAAACCCGCATTTTGGACGGCAAGGTCGGGGAATACATCGTCACCGCCAAGCGCAAAGGCGACACCTGGTATATCGGCACCATCACCGACTGGAATCGCCGTACTATCGAGCTCGATCTCAAAGCATTAGGCATCACCTCCGGCACTGTCACAATGTTTGTGGATGGCCCGAACGCGCACCGCAAAGGCGTTGACTATCAGAAGAAAACGATGACCGTTCCCGCAGATGGAAAGTTAAGTGTGGAGCTGGCTCCCGGCGGCGGCGCGGCGATACAAGTGTCAAGCCGTTAATCCGCAGAACCATAGAGTATTGTCATGCAGAAATACCGCAGTTACGTTCTCCCCGTCGCCATCCTGCTGGCACTGATATTTCACAGTGTCAGCGCCCACCTCTCCTTTCTGGTGCCCTGGTTTATCTTCGCCATCTTGACGCTCAATTTCGTCACCGTGGATTTGCGGCATCTCCGTTTTTCCATACTGCACTTCTGGCTGATACTCTTCCAGTTAGTGGTCAGTGCCGGACTATATCTGCTGGTGCGGGCGGTTTCGGGCAACGAGACGATGGCACAGGGGTTCATGATGTGCGCGCTCTGTCCGGTGGCGGCGTCGGTGGTGGTCATCTCCTCGATGCTCGGCGCCGACCGCATGACGACCACCACCTACACCATGTTCTGCAACTTGGTGATGTCTGTGGTCGCGCCGCTCTATTTCACGATCATCGGCGTACACCCGGAACTCACCTTCTGGCAGTCGTTCCTGATGATTCTGAAGCGCATCACCCCCACGCTCGGTTTTCCGTTCTTTTTCGTGATAGCATTGCAGCTGTGGGCACCCAAAGTGAACAACTGGCTTTGCCAATACCGCAATCTCTCCTTTTACCTTTGGGCGGTCGCGCTGTTCATCACGTTGGGCAACACCATCCATTATATCTTCCTGCAAGGTCGTGGGAACGAGCATGTTATCCTCTATGGCGCTATCTTCTCGGCGGTAATGTGCGCAGTGCAGTTCGGCCTCGGCAAGTGGCTCGGGCACCGTTACGGCGACACCGTGGCCGGCGGTCAGCTCCTTGGGCAGAAGAACACCGCCATGGGCATCTGGATGTCCAACACCTACCTGCAGCCGCTGTCGTCCGTGTTCCTGGCATTTTACATCATCTGGCAGAACCTGTTCAACAGTTTGCAATTGTGGTGGCACGACAGGAGAGTTAGTAGTTAGTAGTTAGCAGTTAGTAGTGATTTTCCGAAACAGCAAGCATTATGACCAAAATTAAAGATTTAAAGATACGGATTCTTTTTGTTTGTCACGGGAATATTTGTAGAAGTCCGATGGCGGAGTTTGTGATGAAGCGGAAGGTGGAGGAGCGGGGGATCGCCGCGCAGTTCGAGATTGCCTCCGCCGCGACGAGCCGCGAGGAGATCGGCAACCCCGTCTATCCGCCCGCCCGCCGGATGCTGCAGGAGCACGGCATCTCCTGCGCGGGCAAGACCGCCCGTCAGATGACCCGTGCCGACTACGAATACTACGACTACATCATCATCATGGACCAGAACAATCGGCGGAACATACAACGCATTGTCGGACAAGATATTGACAACAAAATCTCGCTGCTGATGGACTACACCGACCACCCGCGTGACGTGGCCGACCCGTGGTACACCGGCAACTTCCAGGCCACTTGGGACGACGTGCAGGAGGGGTGCGAGGGATTGCTGGCGGCGATTGGGTGTTAGCTTTTGGCGGTTTTGGACTATTGCCTATTCCCTGTTGCCTGTTCCCTAAAAAATTGTATCTTTGCCGCTCCTAAAACAGCAAGAAATTATGAGCGAATGTAATCACAATTGTCAGGAATGCAGCCAGAAAGACTGTGGAAACAGAGATTTGCACGAGAAACCGAATGCATTAAGCGATATTAAGAAAGTGATCGGTGTGGTGAGCGGAAAAGGCGGCGTGGGCAAGAGCTCCGTCACTTCCCTGTTGGCCGTGGCGCTGCGTCGCAAAGGCTACCGCGTGGGTATCCTCGACGCCGACGTCACCGGTCCCTCCATCCCGAAAATGTTCAACCTCCACGAAATGGTGCGCGGCAGCGAGCAGGGAGTCTATCCCGCCGTCACGGAAACCGGCATCGAAGTGATTTCCAGCAACTTGCTGATTGCCGACGAGAAGTCGCCCGTCCTCTGGCGCGGTCCGCTGGTCGCCGGTATGGTGAAGCAATTCTGGACCGAAGTCATCTGGGAACACATCGACTATCTGTTGATTGACATGCCTCCCGGCACCGGCGACGTACCGTTGACCGTCTTCCAAACCATCACCCTCGACGGCATCCTGATGATCACCTCCCCGCAAGAGCTGGTCTCCCTCATCGTGAGCAAGGCCGTGAACATGGCCGGCATGATGAACATCCCCATCCTCGGTCTCATCGAGAACTACAGCTACGTAACCTGCCCGCACTGCGGCGAGAAGATCTCCGTGTTCGGCAAGAGCAACGCTGACGAGGTGGCCAAAGAGTTCAACATCAAACTGTTGGATAGACTTCCCATTGATCCCGAGATGGCCACCCTCTGCGACAAAGGCCAGATCGAGAAGGTCAAGGAGACCCGTTTGGAGAATGTGCTCGATGTACTGGAGAGCTTGGAAGTCCCCGCTTAACTGCTAACTGCTAACTACTAACTACTAACTACAAAATGAAGCAGTACTTAGATCTGATGCGCACGATCCTTAACGAGGGTCACTACAAAGCCGACCGCACGGGCACGGGCACGTACAGCATTTTCGGTTACCAGATGCGGTTCGACCTACAAAAGGGCTTTCCGCTGCTGACGACCAAAAAGCTGCACCTGCGCTCCATCATCTACGAGCTGCTGTGGTTCCTCCAGGGCGACACGAACATCCAGTACCTGCACGACCACGGCGTCTCCATTTGGGACGAGTGGGCGGATGAGAACGGCGATCTCGGTCCCGTCTATGGCAAGCAATGGCGTTCCTGGGAAGCCCCCGACGGCCGCGTTATCGACCAGATTACCAGTCTGATAGAGCAGATCAAGCGCAATCCTGACTCGCGCCGGCTCCTCGTGAGCGCGTGGAATCCCGCCGATGTGGACCAGATGGCGTTGCCGCCCTGCCACACGATGTTCCAATTCTACGTCAGCAACGGCGAACTCTCGTGCCAGCTCTACCAGCGTAGCGCGGACGTCTTCCTCGGAGTGCCCTTCAACATCGCCTCCTACGCGCTGCTAACGATGATGGTGGCGCAAGTCTGCGGACTGAAAGCCAAGGACTTCGTACACACGTTCGGCGACGCGCACATCTACTCCAACCACGTGGAGCAGGCCAAGCTGCAGCTCTCCCGCGAGCCGCGTCCGCTGCCACAGATGCGCATCAACCCCGCCGTCGACGACATCTTCGGCTTCCAATACGAGGACTTCACGTTAGAGAATTACGACCCGCACCCGCACATCAAAGCGGAGGTGGCGGTATAGGGGCCGTCTGCGTCCCGCAGACTGATATTATCGAAATTATCTTTTCACTAAATACCAAACATTATGAAATCAATCCAAGAACATAACTTCAGCGGCGAAAAAGCCCTGATCCGCGTGGACTACAACGTTCCGTTGGATGAGAACTTCAACGTGACCGACGTCACCCGCATCGTGCGCACGAAAGAGACCATCGGCAAGATTCTCGCCGACGGCGGCTCCGCCATCCTGCTCTCCCACCTCGGCCGTCCGAAAGGCGAGGCGAAGGACGAGTTCTCCTTGCGCCACATCGTGAAGACGGTGTCCGAAATCCTCGGCAAAGAGGTCGTTTTCGGCGGCGATGTGCTGACCGCTGAGGCCGAAGCCCTCTGTAAGAACCTCAAACCCGGCAGCATCGTGCTGATGGAGAACCTGCGCTTCCACAAGGAAGAGGAAAAGGGCGATGTCGATTTCGCCAAGGCCATTGCCCGCTTGGGTGATGTCTATGTGAACGACGCTTTCGGCACCGCGCACCGCGAGCACGCTTCCACAGCTACCGTGGCCCGCTGTTTCCCGGGCAAAGCCTTCGCCGGCTTCCTGCTCTACAACGAGGTGATGAACCTCGAAAAGACCCTCAACGGTCAGGAGCGTCCCTTCACCGCTATCATCGGCGGTTCCAAGGTTTCCACGAAAATCAACATCCTCAAGAACCTCATCCCCAAGGTCGATAACCTCGTGGTGGGCGGCGGTCTGAGCTACACTTTCCTGAAGGCTATGGGCTTCACCATCGGTAATTCTTTGTATGAGCCGGATATGCTGCCCGTTGCGCAGGAGATCCTCGACCAAGTGAAGGCTTCCGGCGTGAATTTCGTCTGTCGTGTCGATAGCGTCTGCGCCGACAAATTCAGCAACGACGCCAACGTTCTGGTGACCGAGGACAACAATATCCCCGACAACTGGGAGGCCCTCGACATCGGTCCGAAGAGCCGCGTGAACATCGCGAAGGTCATCAAGGAGTCCAAGACGATTCTGTGGAACGGTCCCGTGGGCGTGTTCGAGCTGGAGAAATTCAGCGAAGGCACCCGCGCTGTGGCGTTGAGCGTGGCGGCCACCACCTTGGCTGGTGCGTATTCTATCGTAGGCGGCGGCGACTCCATCGCGGCGGTCAACAAATACGACCTCGGCAACTACATCTCCTACATCAGCACCGGCGGCGGCGCCATGCTGGAATACCTGGAGGGCAAGGAATTGCCGGGCGTCAAAGCATTGAACGAAAATTAATCCCCGTTTGTAGAGACGGTGCATGCGCCGTCTCTACAAATTATCTTTTAACAACAAAAAACGACATGCTGAATAACAATTATTACTGTATCATCATGGCCGGCGGCGTGGGCGCACGTTTCTGGCCGATGAGCAACAGCACCACGCCCAAGCAGTTCATCGACGTGCTGGGCGACGGTCAGACCCTGATCCAGAAGACATTCAACCGTTTCGCCAAGATTTGCCCGAAGGAGAACATCTACATCGTCACCAACAAGGCATATCACGACCAGACGCGGGAGCAGCTGCCCGACATCGCGGAGGAGCAGATCATGCTGGAGCCTTATCGCCGCAACACCGCCCCCTGCATCGCCTACGCCAACTACAAGATCAAGGCCAAGAACCCCAACGCCGTCATCGTGGTGGCCCCCTCCGACCATTACATCCAGAAAGAGGACATCTTCGTGGATGTCATCAGCAAGGGACTTGCCCTGGCTGCCGAGAACCCGTGCCTGCTCACCATCGGCATCCGCCCGACCTTCCCCAACACCGGATACGGCTACATCCAATACAATGAGGATGAGGGCTTTATGGGCAATCCGTCCGTGTTTGCCGTCAAAACTTTCACCGAAAAGCCCGAGTTAGAGATGGCGAAGAGCTTCCTCGAAAGCGGCGACTTCCTTTGGAACGCCGGCATCTTCATGTGGTCGCTCGACACCATCAGCAAGGCTTTCGCTGAGTTCCTGCCCGACATCGACGACCTCTTCAAACAGGGCGAAGGGTTGTACAACACCCCGCAAGAGGAGGAATTCATCGACCGTATCTATCAGGTTTGCCGGAAAATATCCATTGACTACGGCGTGATGGAAAAAGCCGACAACGTGAAGGTCTATGCCGCTGATTTCGGCTGGTCCGACCTCGGCACCTGGAGTTCCCTCTACGAACTGCGCAAGAAGGACGACAAGCTCAACTCCGTCGTCGGCAACCACGTGAAGATGTACGATTCCGGAAAGTGCATCGTCAACATGCCGCGCAACAAGGTGGTCGTCATCCAAGGCCTGGAGGACTACATTGTGGTGGAAAACAACGACATGCTACTCATATGCAAGAAGTCGGAAGAGCAGCAGATCCGACAATACGTCACCGACATCCAAGTCGATTTCGGCAAGGAATTCGTATAGAAAAAGCCCCGCGGTTGATTCCACGGGGCTTTTTTATTGCCTATTGCCTTTTGCCTTTTTGCCTACTTCACATAATAAGTTAGTCGCATGTTGATACTGGCGCGTTTCTCCTTGGAGGAGGTATTGAAAGCGCCGCCCCAAGTATAGTCCTCTTCGGAGGAGTTGGGCTTGGTGATCTGGAACACGCCCATGTTCGCGCTCTTGAGGTCACCCAATTTGGCGCCGGCGCTCTTGGTGATGGTCTCGGCACGGTTACGGGCGTCCTGCGAAGCCTCGGCTAACATTTGCAGTTTCAGGTCGGACAGCTTCGTGTAATAATATTCCGGATTGTTGTTATTGATCATGATGTTCTGGTCATACAGCTCGGCAATGTCGCGGGTGAGCGTCTCGATTTTTTCGATGTCGCGGGACTCGATGCGCACCACCTGGTGGGCTTCATACCCGGTCTGCACCTGCCGCCAATGACCCTTTTCATCATAATAGCTGTTGTAGGTCGGACTGGTGGTAATCTTCTTGAAATCAATCTCTTTCTCAGGAATGCCCGCTTTTTTGAGGTAGGCCTTCACGATTTCGTTCTGTTCTTTCAACTTAGTATAAGCCTCTTTCATATCCGAGGCTTCAGCAGAATAGTCGAACTCCCAGACGATGAGGTCGGAAGTGAAGTCCTTCTCCACCAAACCAACCACGGAGACGGTTTTCTGGGGCTTTTTGGACATATAGTAGGCAATGCCGACGGCTATTGCCGCCAAAAAGAACCCGATGCTGACGATGATCGCGATAACAACTGACTTGTTTTTCATAATGCTTGATTTTTGATATTTGAAAAAAACGCCATATAACGTGACAAACCGGAAATTATTGTGTTTGGTAACCATCAGGCGAATAATTATTCGTCCCTACAGATTAACCCTCTAACCGTGTAACCCATAAACCCTAACCCATCAAAAAAAATGTACTTTTGCAGTGTTATTAAATAATAGAATATGCATCTCAAAAAATCCATACTAAGTGTCTTGTTGTGGGGACTTTTGGCCCTCACTGCCCAATCGCAGTGCCTGGATTTTATGGATTTGACGAGCAGTGCGGTGACGGGGTATTATGGACACATCAGTGATTCCGCGCTCAATGTCGGCATCGTGCCGGGGCGCCACACGCTCATCACACAGCAGGGGACGGATTCGCGGACAGGCGGCCAGCTGCCGCTGCTTCCGAACGGGGAAAACGCTGTGGTGAAGTTAGGGAACGAACAGGTGGGCGCGGAAACAGAGTCCCTCATCTACACCTTCACAGTGGATCCGGACTATCCCATTTTGCTGTTGAAATATGCAGTTGTCCTGGAAGATCCCCATCATATCGAAATAGAGCAGCCCCGGTTCCTCATCCAGATGCTGGATGCCAATGACGAGCTTTTGAGCGGATGTATGGAATACAACGTCATATCGTCGCCCACCATCCCCGGATTTCAGGCTCACGGACATGTGATGTGGCGGCCGTGGACCACGAACGGCTTCGACCTGTCGGAATATGCGGGGCAGACCGTGAAGTTTCAAATTTCCACTTTCGACTGCTCAGCCGGTGCCCATTACGGATACGCCTATTTTACTGCCAGCTGCATCAGCAACAAACTGACTGTCACGGGTTGCAACGGCCAACAGGTCACCATCACCGCCCCCAGTGGGTTTGAGAGCTACACCTGGAACAACGGCAGTCATGCATCCTCCACGTCATACACCATACAGGGGAACACGGTGGCCACGTGCGCCATCAGCACTGTCACCGGATGTCAGTTTTTAGAATCTGTGACATTCACCCAGGACACTTTCCCGCAAGACTATGTTTTTTACGATACGATATGCGAGGGAATGGACTACCACAACCACGGTTTTAACTTGCCGGTCTATTCGACCCCGGGGGATTACGTCACATCCAACACCTATTACAATGCTTCCGACTGCATTGAAGAGGGCGTCAACACGTTGTATCTGCATGTGCATCCCCAATACCATCACATCTACGACGTGGCTTGCGAAGGGATGACTTACAATGAATACGGTTTCCATTACAGCCAGCTCACGCAAGGAACCTTCACAGACACCAACCGAGTTCCGCTTCCGTACGGTTGCGACTCCGTGACAGTATTGCATCTCACTGTGAATCACAGCTTTTCGATGTCCGAAACCATCACGGGTCCGCATGTGGTATGCAGCGGTTCCCTGGACACCTTTTATCTGCCCAATGCACCTTCACCAGCCTCCACCAACTACTATTGGACGGCTCCAGAAGGAGTGATCGTCTATATCGGGCAGGGCACCTCGAATGCACAGCTCTATTTTACGCAGGACGCCCCTTCTTCCGTACAGATCTCGCTCACGGCCGACAACGGCTGTGGCAATGCCACGTTGCCTTTTGATATTGTCGTCGGATCTTCGTATTCCAACATGCTCAGTGACACGATCTGCACGGGAAGCCCTTACACAGAGCATGGATACCAGCTTGGCGTACATGACACGGCGGGCTACTACGTCCATGTTCTGAATGGCACGACCCAACAAGGGTGCGACAGTGTCAGTGTCCTGCAATTGCTTGTGGCCGAGACGCCTTCGGTGGAGGCGTTAGCTGATCCAGCCATCATTTGTGTCGGGAGCGAGACGAATCTGTATGCGGTGGGTTCGCAGGCCTCCGTAACACTGCCATCCCAAATGCTGAATATCGCGATAGGGGACATTCTATGTACGGACAACACTATCGTGCATCCGCAAAACTGGCCCTGCGGCAAAGTGGCCTTGGGCGTCGTGTTCCATGTGGATGCCTCTGGGCTGCACGGGTGGGCGGTCAGTCTGAACGAAGAGCCCCTTCCCCGCAGATGGGGGACCACTACTGGGGACCTACCCTCCCTGACGAACTATGCATCTTCCTTTTCATCATTAGAGGATATTGACGGGTACCAAAACACCGCCAATATCAGGGCTTCCGGGGATGCTTCCCAATTTCCCGCAGCCTACGCGGTGGATTTCAACCACGGCTGGTATCTGCCTTCTGCCGCGCAACTCTACCACCTTTACGCTGCTCTCGGCATGGTGAACAACGCCCTGCAAACCGTCGGCGTCAACATCATCCCCATGAATTCCTATTGGCGATACTGGTCCTCCACGGAAAATACCGATTCCTTGGCTTGGTTTTTTTCCAGCAACCAAACGATAATGGCAGGGGAGAAGAACACTCAAATGCCCGTCAGGGCCGTCCGAAACTTCTGATATGCAAGCCAAAAGATGAAAAGACACATAATATACTTTATGTTGCAGTTCGCCGCCATGTTCTGCTTCGGACAGACCTACCACTTGGGGGATTTGTACACTGCCGAAGACGGTTCCCAAGGTATTGTCTTCTTTGTGGCGGCGGACGGAGGTGGATGGGCGGTAGCGCTTCACGATGCCCCGAACTCACATGCGTGGTGTTCAGTAGGAGGAGACATTCCCACACTCCCCAATTACGATGCCCCTCCTCAGATGGCATTTGCAGACACATCCGGCTACACCAACACCTTGGCTATGCGCAATTACGTGGGTACTGGAACCAACTATGCAGCTGGGGTTGTGGATTTCAACCACGGCTGGTACCTGCCCGCCGCCGGGCAACTCAGCCTGATTTACGCGCAACTGCCGTTTATCCAGGCCGCCTTGACTGCCGCAGGAGGAACACCCATGCAGACACAGCATTCTTCCACTACTTACTCGTGGCAGGACATCTATTGGACCAGCACAGAGTCAAACGGCAGCGAGGCGTGGTTACTTCCTTTTACAGAAGATGCCGGTGCGTTTGAATCCTGGTCCTATTATACTGGAACCCCGATGAAAGTTAGCAAGACTATGAGTGCAAGGGTCAGGGCCGTATGCAGTTTCCCGCCGCCGGAAAACGAAAACATCTACGATACCACGCTTACCTACAGCTGGAACACAGGCTCCACTGAACCGCACTTTTCCGATGTTCCTTTGCAGACCACCAACTACACCGTAACAGTTTCTAACGCATACGGTTGTAGCAACTCGGCTTCGGTGGCCGTGATCGTGATTTCCAACGAACCGCAAACCTATTACGACACGATATGCCAAGGGGCTTCCTACAACAGCTACGGTTTCGTGCTGACCGCCGAAGAGACCGCCGGCATTGAGGACACCATCCTCACTCAGACGCTCAGCGCGGCCGGCTGCGAAAGCGAGATTACCCTGCACCTCACCCTTCTCCCGCCCGACGTGGTGGAAATCGAGGAACATGCCGGACTGAGTTTCGTCTGGAACGGCATAACTTACACGGAGGACGGCGTTTACACCCAGTACTTCAACAACCAATATGGCTGTGACAGCACCGTGATTCTGACACTCACCCTCGACGGCACCGAACCCGACACCACCGCCGCAGAGGAAACCGCTTCAAATGTACTCTACCTCCCCAACGCCTTCACCCCAAACGACGACAGCAAGAACACCATCTTCCTGCCCGTCTTCAGCCACCCCGAAGAGATCGAAAGTTACAGCATGGAGATTTACAACCGCTGGGGCACCTTGGTGTTCCGCACGGAGGAGCCCACCTTCGGCTGGGACGGCGCGAACGCAATAGAAGGGGTCTATGTGGTGATTGTCCAATATAAATCCCGCCACGACAAGGCGAAGACGGTAACGGGGAGCGTGACATTAATACGGTAATCATCGTAGAGCGAATAATTATTCGCCCCTACATTACACCCCATAACCCTATAACCGTGTAACCCTTTAACCATGTAACCCTTTAACCCCCTAACCCATAAACAAAAAAAATGTATCTTTGCCTTTCGAATTATTAACCCTAAAATCAGCATTATATGAAGCGATTTTTACCTTTTGCACTGGTGATAGCAACCGTTTTCATGATGATGGGATGCAACCATCCTGATGAAACTGACGTGTTGAATATCAAGATTAACGGGGAGAAGTATTCCATCCCTTTGAAGAACGACACTGTGATCAACCTCATCACGTTGAACACCGAGTTCGACGCCGAGTTTGAGGTGGAGAACGCCTCGATGTTCCAAGAGCTCCGCATTGCCGGGAAATCGGCGACGGGCGGCTTGGTCAAAGTGCCGGTGACGAGGATTGCGGCGGGAGTGCAGCTGCCCATCGAATACCGCAGCGGCGACCACGAAGGCACCATCCTCATCAACACCCTCAATGCGAACATCCCGCCTATCGCGGCTTCCGGAAAAGCCACTTCGGAAGGGGATTTTTACCTTTCGTTCGTGCACTTGCGGTTGATCATGAAATACGACAACGACGGAAAAATCCTCTATTACCGCTGCGACCCCGACGAGATAGGGTCCACCAACAATACCGGCTGGTGGGATTTCAAAAAGCACGAGATCAACGGGAGAACATACTACAGCTACCACGCCCGCGATCCCAAATTCAGCGCATTGGTGATTTCGGGCTACAATCCCGGGATGCGCGTCATCATGGACGATCACTATAACGTGTTGAAAACCATCCAGCTGTTGGCTTCCGGACCGTATGTTCACGACGGCGACCCCATCGACGGGCACGATTTCTATATGTTCGACCTCAACCACTACATCGTCTCCAGCTATGTCGATCGCACCATTGACGGCACTTTGCTGGCATCGGCCTATTTGCAGGAGGTGCAAAACGGCAAGGTGGTTTTCGACTGGTGGAGTGTGGATCATCCCGATATGCGGAACATGCTCGACGAGGCGTTCCAGACGACTGCCGGCAAAGACTATGTGCATTTCAACGCCATCCAGGTGCTGCCCGACGGCAACTGGCTCTGCTCCTTCCGCCAGATCAGCACTATCATGAAGATTGATCGCGTGGACACGACGGGGGCCGTCATCTGGCAGATTTCCGGTCGCGACCTGCCGGGCGAACAGTGCTTCTGCGGACAGCATTATGTGCGGCTGCACGGAAATGAGCTGACTATGTTCGACAACGGCAACGGTCATCCCACCCAGGTCTCCCGTCCTCTGAAACTGACCATCGACCCGAACACGGGAGCGGTGAGTAGCGGCGGCCCGATAGTGAACGGCGGCGATTATTTTTCCCAAGCCTGTGGTTCCGTGGTGAAAAGCGACAACCATTATGTGGTGGGATGGGGCTTCCCCGGCGCCGCCAACGCGAACGACCGGTTGGTCATCGAATATGACGCTTCCGGAAACGAGATTTTCGGTCTGCGCAGCACCGGCGAGGACTATAACACCAATGCGATCCGATGTTCCTATCGTTGCGTTAAAATCAAATAATCCGTAGGGGCGAATAATCATTTCCGTAGGGGCGAATAATCATTCGCCCCTACATTATACCCCTAACCCAATAACCGTGTAACCCTTTAACCGTGTAACCCTTTAACCATGTAACCCTCTAACCATGTAACCCCCTAACCCATAAACCCTAACCCCTAAACCAAAAACCATAAACCACCTTCATTTTTCCATAGCTCCGTATCCTTTTTTTTTGTCCCTTTGCCTCGCTAAAAAAAGAGACAGGTTTTATCGTAAGTTAAGAAT
>JAGCVQ010000014.1 GCA_017962275.1 Bacteroidales bacterium | reverse complement strand
TATCCGCGCTGAGTACCCGCTGGCTATCCACCGTCTGCAGATCGCTATCGACCAGGCTCGTGAGTACGGCCTCCTCGGTAAGAACATCTTCGGCACGGACTTCGATTTCGACATTATCCTCCGTTACGGTGCCGGTGCATTCGTTTGCGGTGAGGAGACTGCTTTGATCCACTCCATGGAAGGTCAACGTGGTGAGCCCACCTTCAAACCCCCGTTCCCGGCTGTTTCGGGTTATATGAAGAAACCCTCTAACGTGAACAACGTGGAGACCTACGCCAACATCCCTGTCATCATCAACAAGGGTTGGGAGTGGTTCTCTTCCATCGGTACTGAAAAGTCCAAAGGTACGAAAGTGTTCGCATTGGCTGGTCAGATCAACAACGTCGGTTTGATCGAGGTGCCTATGGGTATCACTCTTCGTGAGGTCATCTACGAAATCGGCGGTGGCATCAAGGGCGGCAAGAAGTTCAAAGCCGTGCAAACCGGCGGTCCTTCCGGCGGTTGCTTGACCGAGAAGTTCCTCGACACCCCCATCGACTACGATAACCTCGTGGCTGCTGGCTCCATGATGGGTTCTGGCGGTATGATCGTGATGGACGAGACCTCTTGCATGGTCTCCGTCGCCAAGTTCTACCTCGACTTCACCGTGGAAGAATCTTGCGGTAAATGTACGCCGTGCCGTATCGGTAACAAGCGTCTGAGCGAAATCCTCGACCGCATCACCAAGGGTAACGGCACCATGGAAGACCTCGCCCTGCTGAAGAACCTCAGCCAAGTCATCAAAGACACGGCCCTCTGCGGTCTGGGTCAGACTTCCCCGAACCCCGTTTTGTCCACCATCGACAACTTCTGGGATGAATATGTGGCTCACGTGACTGAAAAGAAATGTCCTGCCGGTCAGTGCAAGGCCCTCAAACAGTATGTCATCGACGCCGAGAAATGTAAAGGTTGTACGGCTTGCGCCCGCAACTGTCCGGTCGGTGCCATCAAGGGCACGGTCAAGATGCCTCATGAAATCAACCAAGAGCTGTGTATCAAGTGCGGTACATGTATTGAAAAATGTAAATTCGGTGCAATTAGTATTATTTAGTGAAAGGTGAACAATATGGATACAATTAAATTAACAATAGATAACAGAGAAGTTGAAGTGCCGAAAGGTACTACGATTTTGAACGCCGCAAAGCAGCTGGGTATCTCTATCCCCACCCTTTGCCACTTTGAATTCAAGGGCATGGATGTCCACAACAAACCCGGTGGATGTCGTATTTGTGTCGTGGAGGTTGCCGGCCGTCGTAACCTGGCTCCCGCTTGCGTCACCGAATGTATGCCCGACATGGTGGTCCGCACCAACTCCATGCGCGTGATCAATGCTCGCCGCACGGTGCTCGAGCTCATGCTCTCCGACCACCCGAATGACTGTCTGCAATGCTCCAAGAGCGGCAAGTGCGAACTTCAGGCATTAGCTATCCGTTTCGGCATCCGCAGCAACCCGTTCGTCGGTCCCGACCACGTTCAGTCCAGCTACCAGATCGAGGTTTCTCCCTCTATCATCCGCGACATGAACAAGTGTGTGATGTGCCGTCGTTGTGAAATGATGTGTAACGAAATGCAGACCGTGGGTGCTCTCTCCGCTATCGAGCGTGGTTTCCCGGCAGTCGTTTCCACCGCCTTCAACCAACACCTCGACCACTCACCGTGTACGTTCTGCGGTCAGTGCGTCGCCGTTTGTCCTGTGGGCGCTCTTACCGAAGTGGACAACACCGCTAAGGTGATCCGCTCCATCGTGGATCCTACCAAGAAGACGGTTGTCCAAGTGGCTCCCGCCGTGCGTGTGGCTCTCGGTGAGGAATTCGGCATGAAGCCCGGTTCCATCGTGACCGGCAAGCTCACCGCCGCTCTCAAGGCTCTCGGTTTCGACTATGTGTTCGACACTGACTGGAGCGCTGACTTGACGATTATGGAAGAGGGTACCGAGCTCATCGGCCGTCTGACCAAATACCTCGGTGGCGACAAGAGCGTTCCGCTTCCGATCCTCACCTCCTGCTGCCCGGCATGGGTGAACTTCTTCGAGCACCAGTTCCCGGATATGAGAGATCTGCCTTCCACGGCTAAGTCTCCTCAACAGATGTTCGGTGCCATCGCGAAGAGCTATTTCGCCGACAAGATCGGTGTGAAGCGCGAAGATATGGTTTGTATTTCCGTGATGCCTTGCTTGGCTAAGAAATACGAATGCGGTCGTGACGAGTTCAAGGTGAACGGCAATCCCGACGTCGATTTCTCCATCACCACCCGCGAGTTGGCTGCCCTCATCAAACAAGCCAACATCGACTTCACGAAACTTCCGGACGAAGAGTTCGACAGCCCGCTTGGTGAATCTACGGGTGCTGCTGTCATCTTCGGTACCACCGGCGGTGTGATCGAGGCTGCAGTCCGTACGGCTTACGAGGTGATTACCAAGAAGCCCCTCCCGAAGATCGACTTCGAGGAACTCCGTGGTCTGGAAGGCGTGCGTAGCGCCACCATCGACGTTGACGGTCTGCCGCTCAACATCGGTATCGCTCACGGTTTGAAGAACGCCCGCAAGCTGCTCGAAGACATCAAGGCTGGCAAGTGCAACTTCCACGCTATCGAGATCATGGCTTGTCCCGGCGGTTGTATCGACGGCGGTGGTCAACCTCTGCACCACGGCAACGGCGACATCATCAAAGCTCGTTGGGAGGCCATCTATCAAGCTGATAAGGACATGCCGATCCGTAAATCTCACGAGAACCCGTCCATCCAAACCATCTACAAGGAATTCCTGGGCGAGCCGTGCGGTCACAAGTCGCATGAACTGTTGCACACCCACTATTTCGACAGACAAACGACCGTTGAAGTGGATTTGAACAAATAATTCTGTTTCAGTATTCATCAATAATTAAAAAAACACCATTATGGATAAGATAATTATCAAAATGAAAAAGGAAGTCAGCGACAAGATTATTGAGATCTGCGACAGATTCAATAATGCTCCTGGCGAATTGATTAACGTTTTGCATCAGACACAGGATTTCCTGGGTTATCTGCCCGCTGAAGCCCAAGAGTTGATTGCGGAGAGACTGCACATCCCGACCGCCAAGGTTTACGGTGTGGTGTCCTTCTACTCATTCTTCACGATGGTTCCGAAGGGTAAATATCCGGTGTCCGTCTGTATGGGTACGGCCTGCTACGTGCGCGGTGCCGAGAAGATTCTGGATGCGTTCGAGAAAGAACTGGGTATCATGCCCGGCGAAACCGACAAGGACGGTCTCTTCTCCCTCACCTCCCTGCGTTGCGTCGGTGCCTGCGGTCTGGCTCCCGTCGCTTTGGTTGACGGCAAGGTCTTCGGCCGCCTCGCTCCCGCGAATGTGAAGAACATCGTCAACGAGTACAGAGACATGGAGAAATAATCCGTGAATCGTATGATATGGGAAAAGGCACTCGGAAACGGGTGCCTTTTTTGATGGAACCAACTGCGTCTCGGAGTTGGTCGGAAATTGAATAATTATTCGCCCCTAAGTGTTGTATGAAGAAATAATTTCTATTTTTGCAGATTAAAATCAGAAAGATGATAAATGATGCGTTTTTGCCATACATACCCACTGTGGTTCAGATTCTTAAAGACCACAAGGTTAAAGATGCGTACCTATTTGGATCCGTGCTCACCCAGCGATTCAACGACAATAGTGACGTGGATTTCCTTGTCCGTTACGAACCGTTTGACGATCCCGTTGCCTTCGGAGACAACATTTGGGATTTGCGTTTCGCATTGGAGGACACTCTGCACAGGGACATTGACCTGATTAACGAAGAGAGTCTGAAAAACCCCTACTTCATCCAAGAACTGAATGAAACCAAACAAAAAATATATGGATAGAGAAATACTGAAATACCTCTATGACATCCAAGAATGCATCAACAATATTGACAGTTATATTGGTGCAGAAAAGGTTTTTGCCACGTATGAGGGCAATCCCATGTTGCAAGATGCAGTAGAACGCAATATTGCCACAATTGGAGAGGCTATGAACAAGGCGTTGAAATTGAATCCCGATTTGAGCATCTCGTTTGCAAGAAGGATTGTCGGTACTCGGAACCGCCTGATCCACGGCTATGACGATATTGACAACGTTGAAGTTTGGAACATCATCGTCAATAATTTACCCGTTTTGAAAACCGAAATTGAATCATTGTTGTCCGCATCAGATCAGCAATAACATATCTAAACCCCAATTTTCCCCCAACCCCAAAGAACATCAACAAGAAAAAACCGAAAGTTATAGCATTATGAAAAAGATTTCCTCTCTGATCGCAATCCTCCTCCTCTGCGCCGTCACGCTCTTCGCGCAGGCACCGGAGAAATTCACCTACCAGGCGGTGGTGCGGAATACCAACAACAATCTGGTGGCCAATTCTCAGGTGGGCGTGCGCGTGAGCATCCTGCAAGGAAGTGCCAGCGGCAGTGCGGTGTATGTGGAGACCCAGACGGGCACCACGAACGCCAACGGGCTGGTGACCCTCAGCATCGGTGGCGGGAGCGTGCAGCAGGGCACCTTC
>JAGCVQ010000013.1 GCA_017962275.1 Bacteroidales bacterium | reverse complement strand
TGTGGGCGTGGTGGTGCTGGTGGTGTAGGTGATGCCGTCAATCCATTTGTAGCTGTCACACTCCACCTGCGTGTCGATGCCCTCGGTGCTCTTCTTGATGGTCAGCTTCAGCGTGTCCGTGCTCGGACAACCCGCAGCGTTGGTGTAGTCGTACTCGTACGTGCCCGATGCAGTATATTCCGTCCCGTGCCACACGTAACTGTCGCACTCAGAGATTGGAAACACGTCGTGGGTGCTGTTCTTGATGGTCAGATGCAAAGTCACCGTGCTGTCGCAGCTCACTGAGTTTCCGCCCGGGATGACGTGTGTGGGCGTGGTGGTGCTGGTGGTGTAGGTGATGCCGTCAATCCATTTGTAGCTGTCACACTCCACCTGCGTGTCGATGCCCTCGGTGCTCTTCTTGATTGTCAGCTTCAGCGTGTCCGTGCTCGGACAGCCCTCGCCGTTGGTGTAGTCGTAGGTATAAACATCCGATTGGGTGTAGGTCTGACCGTGCCACGGATAACTGTCGCACTCCTCCACAGTGTAGGGCGTGTGCGTGCCGTGCTTGATCGTCAGTTTCAGCGTGTCAACGCTCGGACAATTATCAACATTGGTATATATATATGTATATGTACCGGATTCATCGTACAATTCATTGTGCCACGAAAATTCCTCGCAAGCATTCTCTACTGTAACGTCATGCGTGCTCTTGTTAATCGTCAGGTGCAACGTCACAATACTGTCGCAGCCCAATACATTGGTAAACGTTTGCTGGTAGTCATCGGATTCCGTGTACGTCACGTTGTTCCATACGTAATAATCGCAAGCCGTCGCGGTAACCGCATTGGAAACAGCATTGCTCCCATCCATGATGGTGGCCGGAATCGAGGACGTACAACCATCCTCGTTCCGCACAACGACGGTGTAGCTACCCGGTGCCAGACCGGTGAAGCTCGTTCCACTTTGGAAGTCTATGTACAGATTATCGCCTTGGTAGAGCGCGTATGAATATCCTGCAGGTGAATTCTGGAGGGTGATGGTACCGTTTTTATCCACCTCACAACTGGTATTGTTAGCAATCGAAAGTTTCGGGGTTTCGGGGCTCGGGTAAACCTCCACTGAAACCGTCTCCTCTCTTTCCACCACGCACAAGCCGTCCGACAGGTTAACTTCCACTGAAACCGTATATACATATTCATCCGGGCCATCGATCGAGGCGGCCGAAATGGTAGGATTCTGCTGGGTGCTGACAGGACCATCCGAATCGGTCCATTGATAAGTCACCTGGGCTCCGTCCAAAAGCTCTTGCGAGACACCCGTCACCGACACCACTGCATTCAGCTCCAAATCCGAGCCTTCGCAAACATCATTGCCCGATGCGGAAAGACTCACAGTCGGATTGATGACCTTCACCGTAACGGTATCTCTCGCCACACATTCCGCGAACGGGGCGACATGGCCTTGGAGAGTCGTGGCCTGCACCACCAACGTAGTGTCATGCGAGGTGGTGAACGAAACGACCGGTCCTGTTGCAAGCTCTGTTTCAGCTAAATTAAACCATTTGTAGTCGCACTCCACGTTGTTGATAGCGAAACGCTGCATATAGAAACGTTGGTCAGCATATTCAAACAACGAATCCGTCGCCGGGTTATACTGGGTCTCATCAATGGCCTGCAACGTGATTGCAGCATTCTCGCCAGCGCCTTCGAAACGAATCTGATAGTTCTGATATGTACCACCCGTCACATCTGAATTGTAACCGGGAACCGTCAAACTATCCCGTTGCACGGTACCGTCAGCCGCCGTAACGGTGACCACCACCCGGGTGGGAGGCGTTTCAAGTTTCGGTGACGTAGGCGTTCTCCCCCACCCTTTCAAACTAAGATTCAACACAAAGGGCTCGGAAAGATCCAGAGGCTTGGTGGTAATTCTCGCATATCTTCTAAGGCCAGTGTTCGCATCAATACCGCTACTGCCGACCAAAATGGCTCTGTCATTAAGAAGCCATTTGGCATAATTCGCATCCTTGAACAGCGTCATTGAGGATATAAGATGAATGGGTTTCGTTCCCGCATCGTTTTCCAGTTCCGCACCATTATTTGATGTCACGCCGTCAAACAGCTCCTCATAGTCGGGGAAAGCATTGTAAGCGTATTCAGTCGAAGCCGTGAGCGTGAAATTCTCATTTTGGCAGCTGGAGCCCTCCTGATTGATGGTGATATTGGGTTTCTGTGCCACATACAGGTGCAACCATCGAACACTGTCGCAATGACAGCCGTATTCCGTCTTGTAATGGATTGAATCGACAGTGGTGCCATAATAGGTCCGCCCTTCCCATTCGAAAGGAAGCCCCGTCTCGCAAATCGCCACCGTGTCATGGAACTCGTACTTGGGATCCACCCTCAGTTTGAGTTTCACAATACTATCACATAGCTCTCTCGTGTGGAGGTTTAACTGATATGTTTTGAAGGTAGGCGCGGTCGGATTGGAAACATTTATATTAAATCCATTTCTCGTATATTTATCCGTTTGCGCACAGATACTGTCTATCAGAATCTCGCGGGGATCGCCGGTCTGATATCTATAGACCGGGTGCATGTGGACGGTGGTCGGAAGAGCTTCAAACAGCGAGTCGCCGTAAACAATCATAGCATGGAAGACGGAATCGCGCATTTCCATGAAATGCTGATTCGCCGACGGAGCCGTGACTGTCAAACTGTTGCTCGTGACATCGGGAGCTTCCAACCAATAGGCGACAGCCTCATCCACCTTGAAATCACGGACCAACCGGACAAAGTGTTTCGTTGACGTAGCCGGACAATCACCTATTGGGGGGAGCTGTCCTGAAGAGAAATAGAGGGTCTGCACCTTGTTATTGGAAATAGCGGAAGAAGACCAATACTCCACTTCCGGGACGGAGGACGAAGAGGAGAGGAACACATTGCCGCCATACGCTTCCACCGAATCCTTGAGAATGACGGACAGGAAGAACATCTGGGTGAGCTGTTGGATATCCGGGATATACCAACCGTTATGATAATGATCTGCCACGTAGTGCTCTCTTATCAGGGGGGAGAGTTCCCAATGATCATTCAGCAATTTGGTATTTGCCTTTCCCTCCGGCGTCCACGCCGCCACATCGTAGCAGTTCTGACTCTGTTCCAGTTGCGCCGCAAACGGGAGTTGGGCCCCGTCATATAAAGCGAACTTTCCCCTCGCGGTGAGATTGTGCGTATCTGCCGGCACATCCACGATATCCATCACCCAGCCCTCTTGCGGGTTATCAGGGTTCACATAACACACCACACCCGTGGAGCCGTCACGGAACTGGATGACATCTCCAATGTGGTATATCGATTTTTGGGCAAACGATAACGGGCCTCCCGCTCCTATCCCCAGGAACAGCAAAAGGAATATCCGAATGAATTTGCGATTTATAAATAGACGGTTTTTCATACCTGTATTTTTTCGTTGACAATCCATACTCAATAACCTGCTTCTTTTGATCATTAATAGGCAATCATAGCTCTGACTCTTTTCAGGCGGCTCGGTTTCGCATCGCTTTTCGAATAGTGCTGGATAAGCTGTCCTTTTCCGTTCACTAACGAGGCGTTGGAGTTGCTGATTTCCGTAGAAGTCCAATAGTTGTCATCCGGGCCACCTATCAGGGGATGGGCACCGAAATCCGCCAATTTATTCAACGTTTGATTGATTACCGTGCGGTAGGCGAAACAGTTATACCACTCACCGCAAGACGGCAAATACCATCCGCTATGCGCACCGCCGGTCCCCTTGATTTCCGGGTCATAATAATAGCAATAATAGGCAGCCGGGGCAGCTTCCTTGAAGGTCTCCACCGAGAAGGGGTCAACACTCTGTCGGATTTGCCGCGTATTTTCGGCGCCATCCATGTCCGTACGTTGAGCCAAATAATTATCCTTCATTTCAACACTGTGAATAACCGAGCTCCAGTTTTCTTTTGCCCAAATGACTTTGTCGTCGTCCTTGGCATCCACCAACGCGATGGCCTTGCCGTGTGAGTTGTCATTGGGATCCACAAACGAGACCACGCCATACGCCACCCAACCGGAATCCTTTCCTGAAGTGAGATAATCGTCCGGGCGCATCACCTTATACATGTTGTCCCTCTTGCACAGCACGTCACCAATAATGTGATGTTCCTCTATCAGCGAGCTTTTGGGTTTCACCGTGTCGTTCGTGACCAAGTTGAGGCCGATCACGGTGGATTCCCCGTAACAGACATCACCATTGTCGTTGGTCACCTCAATCACAATCAAATTGAGCACATCCAAAAAGTCGCAACCGTGCTCATCGGGAATATTGTATGCATAGATACCCGCCTCGTAATAGACATGGTTGTGCCAGGTGTACCCGATCTCGCTGGTAGTCACGCCGACAATCTCATGCATCTTGGGACTGGAGACCATAAATGTGAGCGTTGAGACAGAGTCGCAACCAAATGAAGTGTTATCATGACGAGTATAGAGATATGTACCTGCCTTTGTTCTGGCAAGAGCCAAGGTTTCTTGAGAAGCAATACCCAAGTCTATAATCTCCTGATTGTCATATAACGTATCCGACGAGCGTTGACACACACGGTCGTAGTAGGGCGTCACCTCGGGCCGCATCACGTCTGCGATGGCTATGCCGGGAGACGGCTGCACGGTGGCTCTCCATCCCCACTCGGACAGATCACCCGGAACGAAATAGGCCATCAACGTATCGTTCGGCGACACGATGATGTCCGGCACCGTGGTGTAGGAAGTCAACTCACAAATCAGATGGTTCTGTACAGGCAGTGCACTGGAGAACAAGAACAGATGGGCGGTGGAGGAAAGATTCAGCGAGTCGAAGTGAATGGTGAGCGGTTTGTCCGACTCCGTGTTGACGAACACATGCTTCGTATGGTTCGCGTCCACTGGATAGTCCCCATTCGGTCCCCCTTCATCGAAGAAGAGGTATGAATCGGTGCATCGCAGTTCCGTCACCGCGTCGGCGGTCATATTCACCACGTTGTTGGGATTGTTGTTGACCGACGGACAAAAACCTTCCTTATAGACACTGACATAGCGGATTGTGCGCTCACGAAGCTCGTCCAAAGGATGGTAGGAAACATCCCCCGTTGTCGTGACTTCGTATGTATCCAACAGATCTTTCATCTCAAAGTCGCTGTACCACCGTATCGTCAGGGGCGCGGGCTCGGTACAAGACGCCTCCAAACGCGCATCCTCCCCGTAACAAACCGTATCGTTCACGGTGACAATCAGACAGGGATTGATGATCTTTTTCTTGACATCGATGTATATGGTGTCTCCAGGATCCGCCACCGGATAGCCGCACTCCGCATCCCTGACGACATACGGATAGACCTTCGCAGGCGAATTGACCGTGAAGGTGTCCGTCACCGTCGATCCACTCAGCACAGATTCGTGATCCACGATAATCGTTTCGTCGCGGGTTTGGAAAACCACGCTGAACGAGACCTCGTCACCCCACTCCGCATGGGGTTTGAAGCTGACGACCACATCCTCACCGGGACAAACGGAGTCCACCGCACTGATTTCCAAATACGGGGACTTCTTGGGATAGATGGTCACCGAATCCTCAATGAATTCACTACAGCCCGTCGAGAAAATCCGCACATGATAGACAGCCGTGTCCGCATGTCTTGGGATAAACAGACCTGGTTCGGAAGTGGTGGTAAACGGTTCGGTGGCATCGTCCTTGTACCAAGCATATTGGAAAATGTCACCCACGCGCAAGACGTGAACCTGAATGGTGGAACCTTCGCAGGTGGTGATGGCCGTCAGGCCGCCGTCGAACCAGGTTTTCTGAATCTCCGCCATCGTCTGCGGGAAGAAGTTCAGTTTGAAGGCGGCGCCGCAGCGGTCCTCCACACGGCAGGAGAGCTGGCGGTTGGCGTGCATAATTCTATTCGGGAAAGTAGCCACTTCGTTCGCGTTCAGCGTTGTCTCCCCTATGAGCGTACCGCCCAAATCGGCCTCGCTGTAGAGTTGATAGGTGTAGGGCGGGTTACCGTTCCATGCCCTGACATACGCCGTGCCGATGGTGTCGCCCACCTGGCACAAAAAGCCCAAAGCGAAGTCAAACATCACCGTGGAGCCATTATAATAAATGGTATCGTACCGGACAAATGGTTCGCAAAGATGTCTTTTGCTGTCGTCAACCGTAATCTCCAGAACGTACGGACGGGTGTCCGTGGGAATGGAAATGAGAATGGAATCCCCGATCGTGTAGTAGGTCTTGTCATTACGGTCAAAACCTCCAACAGGGCCATCCACCAAACGGAAACGGATGGGCAGTTCTACGCTTTTCGTCACCACTTGGTTGTTGGCATTGCGATAGATGGAATCCCGCATAATCTTGCCCGTCGTGAACTTGATGAACTTGTTGGAACAATTGTCCACAATCTCGTATCCCGGTTCCACCTCAACGCGGGCACTGACATATCCCGGCAACAACACATTGACCGGCACCGCCCCTGTAATACACGGGATATTGGAGATTTGGAATTGGTAATTGCCCGACGGGAGACACTGTTCCGTCATGGAAATGGTCTTACCATCAGTGGCTCCGTTAATCGTCGCCAGATTCTCCATACCGTGGTCTTTGTTGACCGCCCACGAGTGCGTGGCGGCGTGATAGACCGCCGTGAAATCATAGACGTGGTCGGGACTGTTCACCAGTTCGACAGTGAGACCGTCATAGCTGAGATTTTCGCTGCCAAATTCCTCATAAATGGTGATGGAACGCGGGGCATTCCCGTCCTTACAGCATTGGGTAGATTCTTGTCGCTTACTCCATCTGGCGGATGTACCACCCGATGAGCTCTCCGATATGACAATAGTACGATATTGCTTAAACAGCTCGCAACCGTTGGCATCAAAAAGGTACATATAATATCCGGTCGAAATAGGATAGTGGGTCGTGTCGACCCCAAGATCCGCCAAGTCGATATAGGACTTATTGGCAATATTGGAAGCGATGGTGTCTCTCTTAAGCACATTACCGGCACCATCTCTATACTCCCACCTGATCGGGTAAGTGAAATGGTAGCGCAAATAGTCATGGTCATCGTTGGGGTTCACATTGTTGGGCTTATTTTCCGCATAGCGGATACTGAAATGGTCTTGGTGACGGAGGATATTGAGACCCCCGCAATCCCCCGGGTCACTTTGGCTGATCACCGTCCAGCCGTTTTCCTTAATGAACTTGTTTTCTTTCGGCCGGTAATAATGGAAGGTGTCGCTCAGGATATACGGCGTGCAAAGAGGATTCTGGTCGAGTTTGAGCTGGAAGATGAGATCGCGGTCCAACAAGTTACAATAGGTGTTCGTGTGGAGAATATCCATGGAGACCGTCACCTCACCAGTGTTCGTGCTGGGGAAACTGACCCATTCGGTAGTACTACCCGCAAGTTCCACCGTATCCCCACCTTGGGCGGGCACAAGAAAACGATACGTCATGTACGGTTTGAACAGCTGGAGGTAATAGCGGATATCGTTTCCCAGATAGACCTTGATTTTCAACGTGTTGTTGTCGCTGATGTTGCCCGAAGAAGCATACACGCCGATGGAGTCCAACTTCGGAGGCGCGATTTCGTCCACGAGAACGGACGCGCGCGGCATCTCGTATCCGCAACCGTCCACGAGGTAGATGTCCCATTCGCCAGACGGCATTTCGTCGAACGTATAGTAGTTGCGATAGTTCGCCAAGGTGTCGATGGTGCCGAAAGACTGGTTCGTATCGACCTGGACCGTCCGCAGGGTATCCTCCGAGTCGTTGTGATTGACCACGACGAAATGGTAGGGGAATCGCCCGCCGGTGACACTGACTTGCACACGTCCGGTGGGAGTGCAGTCCAAGGTGGGGAGGTTACCCAACATCACCCCGTCACTCGACCGCACCGTCAGCGGGGAGATGACCGGTACCGTATAGTTCAGTTCGATCGTCTGCTCCGTAGTGTCCACTATGGCAACCCAGTTCCCGTCGCTCTCCTGACGGTTACACTGCAGGTAAATCTCGAAAGAGCCCGTCTCCATCTGGATCCTTGTCTTCGGAACAGTATATTGGAACGGTTTGTGCTGCAAGGTGGTATCCAGTACCACGCCCCTGTAGGCGAAAGCAAAGTCGGCGAGACGGAGCGATTCGAATGTCGCCTGGTCAATAGGATTGCCGTTCGCATCACCGATATAGAACTCCACCTGGCCGTTGTTGTAGCAGGTGGCGTCTATCGCACGGTAATACAGGGTGTAATTGCTCAAGAGCGGATGCTGCGACCACGGAGTGGGGGCATCTTGGTTGTTTTGTCCATACATCGGGGCTAAAGACATCATCAGGAGCCCGAAAAAAAGGAACAACTTCTTCATAGATCTATCAACTTTATCCTATTTATTTACACTATTTAACAAAACAAAGCAACACGAAATTTCAAAGTTTGGCAAGAAAACTGCCATGACACGTACCATCTTCAATATTTAGTATATAATATATATTATTCATTACCAACATTTTACATCTAAACTTTTGCACAGTAAGGCAAATTACAAACAGTCGGCGAATATATGAAATTTTCAGTTACATATATACATTAATATTTGGAAAAATAGCACTTTCATCGGAAAAAATATGAACATCTCGAAAAAAAATTTCAGGCGTGTTGTGGATATCCAAAAAAAGTGTATTTTTGCCGCGTCTTTTTGAGACACACAGATGGCGGTTGTAGCTCAGTTGGTTAGAGTACCGGATTGTGGTTCCGTGGGTCGTCGGTTCGAATCCGACCTGCCGCCCGAAACAATGGATGACAGCGATTTACGATGTAAGTCGCTGTTTTTTTTTATCCTCAGATTCCTCCAGCCGCAACCCTTTCGTTTTTTTGCGTCATATCCTTACGGATAATGTAATTTTGTATTTTTGCGGAAATTTTCGATAATGACCCCCCACCCTACCCCTTACCGATGGAAACTGCTGATGTTGTTGACGGTGCTCACCTTCACGGCGCAGGCACAGCGGCCCGACAGCCGCTCGTTCGAACAGCTCTGGACACTCTACGACGGCTTCCGGTATAATTACGTGCAGAGCCGGCAAAATATGCTCGACACGATCGGCTGGAAAGCCGAAGCGGAACACAACGCCTACCAACTCTTCATCGCGAACCGGCTGCGGCTCGACCTCGCACACAAGGACAAAAGCCTGCAACAGACGGTGCTTTGGCTCGACTCGCTGCGACGCGACAACGCGGGTGCGCGTTGGGGCGACCGCGACAGCCTCGTCTATCGCAGCCTCTACCACTATTTCATCGGGGTGCTGCTGACCGGCCACCCTCCCTACAAAGGAAACACGCCCAGCATCGCGGATGCCGACTTCGGGAACATGGAGTTGTGGTCGGCCGAAAACTTCCGCAATGCCGCGAGGGAGCAGTTCTTCGCCTGCCTCGACAACATGCCCCGCGACGTGTCGCTCCTCACGCACCGTTGGGACTTCCTGCTCTCAATGGCCAACGAAACGCGTTCGCTGCACCCCACGCTCAACGATGTCATCTTCCAAGATATCCTCCGCCTGCTCGGCGACCAAGACACCACGCTGGCCATCGCGCTGATCGACGAAGCCATGATGGCTCACACAGAACGTAACATCCTAATAGACTATGAGATACAACGTCTGCACTATCTCTATCCCACGGTGAACGAGCAGGTGTACTCCTCGGCGTGCTGGCGGAAGTTGGATTCGCTGGAGAACACCTACGGCCCCGACATTGCCTTCGACTACGATCGCGGGGTCTTGCTCGCCGCCGCCGACCAGCTCACCGACCGCGAAACCGATTACAAGGCCCGTGCTTTGGAGTTTTTCCACAAGGTCGTTGAAAAACGAGAGACCGCCCAAAACCCGGATGCGGTCATGCGGCACTACGCTCTCAACGCCTACTACTACATCGAGCGACTGACCATGCCGAGCCTCATCCTTTCCAAGGCACAGACCGACCTGCCCCTCGGACATAAGCTGCGCGTTCCCGTGCAGTACAGCAACCTCGACACCGTCTATCTCAGCGTGTTCAAATGCGACTATCTAAACTCCTTTCACTACCGGTATCAGCTCGACAACCGCGAAATCGCGCCCCGGAATTTCCACTATATTTCCAGCGTGAAAAAACTGCTGGAATGGCTGGGCGAACCCGTCCTTACGCAACAGTTTGTCCTCTACGGCAACGTGAAAAGCCGTCTCAACACAACGGAATTGTGGGTCGATTCACTGCCCGTCGGAAACTACCATTTCGTTTTCCACCTCAACCCGACAATCGATTCCGCCGGACTGCTGATGGCGACAAAGTTTCGTGTGACCCGCCTCAAAATCGCCAATTGGGAAGTGGGGTTCAAGGACTACTTGGCCGTGAACGATGTGCGCACGGGCGAACCGCTGAACCATATTCGGACGAGCGATGGCTTCTGGGATTTATACACCAACCGTTTTGGCGAAACCCGCACGGGAATCGGCCTTTATAATTCTCGTGTTGGCATTTACGACCATCGGGTGGAATACCTCACCGGATTAGAGGAATCCCCATACCGTCGGCACTATTTCCGGCCATTCTATTTCAGGCGATATAGGAACAGCTGGCTCTCGCAAATTGTCACTGACCGGACACTTTATCGTCCCGGACAGACGGTGCATCTCAAGGTTCTACTGCTGAAAAAAGGCAAGGCCAAGCGCAATGTTCCTGTGGAAGTCTGGCTATCGGGGCAGAGAGGAAACAACTATGTGACAACGGATACGCTGCGGTTAGTCACATCGCAATATGGAAGTGTGGGCGGAGAGCTGAAACTCCCCCCGACGGTGGGCCGCTATAGAGTGGTCGTACGCTATCCTTTCAGAGCAAACAGGTATCGGTCTAATGAAGAATACCTTGAAGTGGCCGAATACAAGCTCCCCACCTTCAAGGTCAAACTGCTGCCGGACACCTTGCAGGCGGCCTTGGGCGATTCACTGACCATACGGGGAACAGTCACCGCGCTCAACGGTCTGCCCGTGAGCAACGCCGCCGTGTCGCTGAACGTGCACACGGAAGCAGGCCTCCATCACGATCGTTTCGAGGTCGTCACCGGGCGTGACGGCTATTTCGAGCACCACTACCCTGTGGATGTATCGCCTTACCATACCCTTATCCGCATAGACGTCGAGGCCATCGTCACCGACGTGAACGGCGAGACACACCGAGACACCATGTTGGTATTGCTGCCTCCCAAACTGCTGACCGTCAAGCTATCCGGACGCGACGAATGGGACTTGGCGAAAGAGGACACGGCCACCTGGATGCTGCGGGCGGTCAACTTCCGCGATGTCTCCCAACCCGTGCCCGTGCGAATCGCCGTGGTGCGGTTGCAGGCTCCTGCCGAATACAAGATTCCCGTCTTCCTGCAGACACCCGCTTTCTGGATGCCGCTCCACAGCGAGGAGGAGTATGCCAAGGAGTTCCCCCATCTCACTTTCGCATACCGCCAGACGTTTCAAGCTTACTGGCCGGTGATCGACACAGTGTTCCGCACAGAGGATGTTTTTATGCCGGACTCGCTTTTGCGGGTGGACATACGGGGGTGGAAAACCGGGAATTACCGAATCATCGCCACCACCACAGACAAAGCCGGCAAGGAGGTGGTGACCATGGAGCATTTCTCGATGTACAGCTCCCAGTTGCCGGAATACGCGCCGCAGAAGCCCATCCATTTGGCGATAGTATCGTCACCGGAAAAGAAGGGCGGACCAATCACGCTCAGCGTCGGCAGCTGCCTGCGCAACGCCGTGATGATCTGCGACGTCTATCAGGGGAGCAAGCGTCTCAAGACTTGCCGCATCCTGCTTGACCGCGAGCAGAAAACGATTACCGTGAAGACGCGCTCAACAGGCGTCCGGGGCATCAACCTCATCGCCCGCATCGTGCAAAACGGCGAGCTCCACACTATTTCCCTCGACACCGTCATCCCGCTGGAAGACAAAACGATAGAACGATATACGCGCTCTTACCGAAAGCTACTCCTGAACGCAGAATTGACCCGTTGGCGCAACGAGACCGAACCCGGCAACCACGAGCACTGGGAAATCACCCTCTCCGACGGGAAACAAAAAGCCGTGCGCGACGCGGAGCTGTTGGCCTGGATGTTCGATGGCAGCCTTTACGAATTGGGGATGGAGCCTCCGAAATTGCCCAACGGTCACTCGTGGTATGGCCACACCAAAAAGCTGCCGCGCACCTTCCGCACCCTCAGCGACAAGATTTCCTGCAGCGACCTGTCGGAATCTTACAGCGAATTTTGCCGCTACAAAAAGAGTGTCCATGAAAAATCGGTGCTGAAATATGAGAGTTTGCAGCTGCCTTACGGGCTCTTTTCGAGACGTTCCAATACCTCATCAGGTACCTCGTCAGGGATGGATCTTGAGGAGATCGTGATAGCCTACGAGCCGCCGGCGTTCAGCATGGACATGACAGTATCCTCACCCCGTCTGTCCGGGGAAAACATTCGCACGACACCCGGTCGTTCCGTGACGGATGCCTTGGCCAAACTGGAGGGGGTCTCCTCCGTGGACGGGACCGTGACCTCCGTGCGGGGCAACCGCAGCGACGGCCAGCAAATCATCGTGGACGGCGTGCGGACGCGCACGGAGCCCGTCGTCACCTTCAACACGGACAACAGCGGAAAGACGGCAAACGAACATTCTTTGTCGCCCGACGTGACCCCGCGAAGGAACTTTGTCGAGACCGCCTTCTTCTACCCGAACCTCCATCCCGACGACAGCGGCCGCGTGCACATCGACTTCACCCTACCCGAGCAATATACCGGCTGGGAGTTCCACGCCTTCGCCCACACGAAAAAGGCCACCATGAACGGCCTCACCGCGCTGTTGCAGAGCCGTCGCACGTTGATGTTGCAGACAAATGCGCCGCGATTTTTCCGCGAGGGCGACACCCTCACCCTCCGCGCCAAGGTCACCAACCGCAGCGTAACGGATTTGGACGGCACTGTGACGGTGGAATTTTTCAATGCGGAGAACAACCAACCCGTTAAAATGTTGATTGATACGGGTTGTAGAGACGCAAAATTTTGCGTCTCTACAAACGGGACAACACAATTATCCATTCCCGCCGGCGCCACCGAGATGGTCCAATTCCGCATCTTCGTGCCCGCTGGCGTGACCGCCATCGGCTACCGGATGGTTGCCCGTGCCGGCAACTACGGTGACGGCGAGGAACGCATCCTGCCCGTGCTGCCCAACAAGATGCTCGTGACGGAATCCTATCCGTTCGTGGTGCCGGCAAACACCGACACTGCGCTCACATTCAATCGGTTCCGCACGTATAGCACTCCCACGATGCAGCCGATGAGCTACACCGTGGAGGTGACCACCAACCCCGCGTGGCTCGCCATCCGTTCCCTACCCTACCTGCTGCGCTACCCCTACGACTGCAACGAGCAGACGTTCAGCAAGTTGTTCGCCGCAGCTACTGTGCAACACGCCATCGCACAGAATCCCGGTCTTCGCGAAGTTTTCACGAGTTGGCTGAACGACACGGTGAACAACGCGTTGGCTTCCCCGCTGCTCAAAAACGAGTCGCTGCAAAGTATGCTTTTGGAGGAGACCCCTTGGCTTCAGGATGCCCAGAACGAATCGCGGCAACGACAGGAGACCGCCAAGCTCTTCGCCGACGAAAACCTCCAAAATCAGTTGGACAAAAGCCTCAACAAATTGTTACATAACCAATTGCCGAACGGCGGTTGGGATTGGTACGGTCATTACAGCTACTCGCGCTACATCACCAACCATCTGGTTGCAGGCTTCTACAAGCTCCAACGTCTCGGGGTGGAGATTTCACGGGCGGACCAGCTATTGGAGAAGGCCATCCGCAAGTCGGACCAAGTACACGAGGAAGACTACAAAAGCTACCTCAAATGGCGTGAGGAGCATCCTGAAACGCAGTTCTATTTCACCGAAGAGGATATACACTACCTTTACGCCCGTTCGTTCGCTCCGCATGATTCCGCCTGGCTGTCAAAGCCTTACGTGCAGAACCTGATGACGTTTATGACCGAGGATTTGGAAAAGGCCAAGTTCACCCTTCAGGCAGAGGTGGCGTTGATTTTGCACCGCACCGGCCGTGAAGCGGAGGCGAAAGAGATTATGGAGTACATCCGCCAGCAGTCGTTGACGAGCCGCGAGAAAGGGATGTACTGGCACAAAGAATACAGTGGCTATTATTACCGCTGGTATGAAGCCCCCATCGAGCGGCAGGCGTTGCTGATCGAGGCATTCACCGAGATCTCGCCGCGTGAGGATGAGCTGACGGCCATGAAGCAGTGGCTGTTGATGCAGAAGGAGAGCAACAGTTGGAACAGCACCAAGGCCACGGCGGAGGCTGTCTATGCGTTGCTGCTCGGTGCCCCTGCCGACCTGCTGCAACCCGCCACCACGGTTGTTTCGGTAGGCGGAAAGACGATTACAGATACTGAGGAGACCCGTGCAGAGGCTGGCACCGGATACCTTCAACAGGTTTGGAATCAAGAGGTTATGACACCTGATTTGGCCAACATCAAGGTGCGCACCGACAGCGTGCACCCAACCTTCGGGGCTGCATACTGGCAATATCTCGAGGTTCCCGACAAGGTTGAATCTGCCGGCAGCGGGTTGTCGATACGGCGCACGCTCTACCATCAGCCAGCGGTCGGCGACGGTCACAACGCCGCGCCGGTGACTGACGAGAATCCCGTCCATTTGGGTGAGCGCATCACCGTGCGGATTGTTGTCACCTCCGACCGCGACTTGGAGTACGTGCAGCTAAAAGATCCGAGGGCGGCGGCTTTCGAGCCGGTGAACATTCACGAGCGCGAAGGTTGGCAGAACGGCGTGCGCTGGGTGGAGAGTCCCCGCGATGCCTCCGTCTGCTTCTTCATCAGCCACCTTCCGCAAGGCATCGTTGTGTTAGAATACGACGTCTTTGCCACGCAGAGCGGCGATTTCTCCAACGGCGCGACCACCGTGGAGTGCATGTACGCCCCGGAATACCGTGCACAATGCAGCGGACAGAGGGTAACGGTGCGATGACCTCCTCAACACGTCGTTCGGCGGCGAAAAACCGACCTTCCGTGACAAAAATCGGGATGGAGAAATTGTCAATATAGATGTATAAACGACATGCCAGATTTATAAACCACTGATTTATTGAAAAATACAAATATCAGAAAAATATTCGCGACAGGGTTGTGCATATCAAAAAAAAGTGTATTTTTGCAACCTCAAAATTTAGGAGTAAATAACAGACGAATAAAACGATAGAGCAATGAAAAACGAGTTGATTCAATACGTAGAGGATAATTTCATAACAACTCAAGAGTTCCCGAAGTTCAAAGCCGGTGACACCGTGAACGTTTCCTACAGAATCGTCGAGGGTTCCAAAGAGCGTATCCAGAACTTCCAGGGCGTGGTGCTGCAAATCAAGGGCAGCGGCGTGAACAAGACTTTCACCGTGAGAAAAATCTCCGGCGGTATCGGCGTGGAGAGAGTATTCCCCTTCACCACCCCGATGATCTCCGAGATCAAGGTTGTGAAACGCGGTGTCGTCCGCAGAGCAAGAATTTACTATCTCCGTAATTTGACGGGTAAGAAGGCCCGTATTAAAGAGCGCAGAGGGTAATCATAATGTAAAGATTTTAATGGTTAATGAAAAAGGATGGCGATTCGTCATCCTTTTTTCGTGCGTATTCGTAATTTGTGTATCTTTGCGCCCTCAAATAAAACGGCTGAAAAATGGCACTGATTCAATCGATGGAAGCGACCGGCGCGAAGCTCTTCAAGTACAGGGGACAGATCCCCGTGCTCATTTTCGCGTTGTCATTGCCCATCCTTTTCTTCACCAACCAAAATCTCTACTCAAGCCTTACCGTCTCGAGCACCATCACTCTGGTATATTTTATCTGCACCATCCTCTCCGTGCTGTTAGTTATTGCAGGACTGGCATTACGCGCATACACCGTCTGCACCACCCCCAAGGGCACCTCTGGCCGCAACACCTCCAAACAGGTCGCCGACCACCTTAACACAAAGGGCATCTACTCCGTGGTGCGCCATCCGCTTTACCTCGCCAACTACCTCATCTGGGCCGGACTGCTGGTCTATACCATGAACGTCTTCGCCTTCATCATCGTCTCCCTCGTCTATTGGATTTACTATGAACGCATTATGATGGCCGAAGAGGCTTTCCTACGTAGCAAATACGGCGACGAATTCGAAGAATGGGCGTCAAAAGTACCCGCATTCATTCCGAAATGGTCGCTCTACGAAGGCGGAATGCTCCAGTTCTCGTGGAAGACCTTCATCCGAAGGGAATATGCCACCATTATGTCTGTAATAGTCTCCTATACCGTTCTCGACTATATACTCTACAACCTGATCGTTTTCAGGACCGATGGAGAATGGACCTGCTGTTGTGTCAATTGGATTCGCCCCTCTCTCTACATCCTCATCGCCTACACGATCATCGCCCTCCTCATCAAACTCATCAAGCACAAGACCCACTGGCTCGACGCCACCCCCGACCGCGATTAATAATGCACAATGCACAATGCATAATGTATAATGCATAATGAAAAATTCCAAGAGGGCTGTAAGCCCGACACAATGTCAACCCAGGGTGAACGAAGTGAGCCCTGGGATATAAGAACAAACAAAAAACGTATAAATATGAACATCACCCACATCGAACATCTCGGCATTGCCGTGAAAAGTCTGGAAACCGCCATCCCTGATTATGAGAACGTTCTCGGGATGAATTGTTACAACATCGAAGAGGTCGCCGACCAGAAGGTGAGAACCGCCTTCTTCAAGGTAGGACAGACCAAGATCGAGCTCCTGGAGCCGACTTGCCCGGAGAGCACCATCGCTAAGTTCATCGAGAACAAGGGCGAGGGTGTCCACCACATCACTTTCGCCGTGCCCGACACCAACGAAGCCCTGCACGAGTTGGAGGAGAAAGAGGTGCGCCTCATCGACAAGACCGCCCGTCACGGCGCCGAGCATCTGATGATCGGTTTCGCCCACCCGAAAGCCACCGGCGGCGTCCTCACCGAGTTCTGCTGCCCTGAATAGTCCAGCTATTGGCTTTTAGCTTTTAGCTGTTGGCCAAAAGTCAATAGCCAAAAGCTAAAAGCCAAAAGCCAAAAGCCAACCACAATGAGCAACTTTTGGAAAATCCACCTCAAATGGGGTGTCATTCTCGGCGTCATGCTCGCAGGATTGGAGCTGCTGAAGATGTTCG
>JAGCVQ010000012.1 GCA_017962275.1 Bacteroidales bacterium | reverse complement strand
TTTATGGCAAAGAGCAGCACCCGCAGGGTAACCATCTACATCAACGGCAAGGAGGTGGAGGCCTCCGTCAAGCAGATTCGGGCGGAGATGAACAAGCTCGTGAACGAGCAGAACCGCATGGTCATCGGTTCGGACGAGTACATCTCCCACGCCAACAAAATCAAGGAACTGAGGCAGTATCTCAAGGAGCACGCGCAGAACATCGGCTCCGCCGCCTCCGCGTGGTCGGAAATGTACAACAAGGTGCTGCAGTTCGTGGAGGCGGCTGACATCATCAACGTCTCCATGGGGGACGTGCTGGGTGATGACGCGACCCTCGCCATCGGCAAGATGGTGTAAATAACCACGTAAAAGTTTACCATTTTGAGCCCTTCGTGACACGTTCTCCGAAGAGTACCGTGGAACGTACAAGAAGCCCAAAATGATTAATATGGATCAGAAATGATTTATAACACGCTTTTTGCAGTCTCCAAAGTGGTATACTTTTCAATGGAACTTTGGTATATTTTAACGTGGTTATTTACAATGGTGGAGAACGCCATCAAGCATAACGAGCATACTGCCGCACACCCGCTGAATATCGATATTTTCAGCGACGGACAGAATATCACCGTGCAAAACAACAAACGCCTCGTACCTGTACCCGAATCCACCCAAATCGGCATCCACAACATGGAGGAGCGATACCGTTTGCTTACCCGCAAGAAAGTGAAGATTGAGGATGGAAACGATACCTATTCCATAACCATTCCAGTAATATTGAGTTAGCAGTTAGTAGTTAGTAGTTAGCAGTTAAGAGATCGTTCATATTTGGAGCCTTATGAAAATACTGATAATTGAAGACGAGCAGAACAATGCCGACCGACTGGTGAGGTTGGTGAACGACGTTCGCCCCGATGCTGAAATTGTAGCGGTGTTGGCAAGCAATGCGGAGGTGGAGACTTTCTTCCAGCAAACTGAAAATGCTCCCGATGTGATCTTGTCGGACATCCGGCTGGGCGACGGGTTGAGTTTCGTGGGGCTGAAGTCCGCCCCGCAGTCGGTTCCCGTGATTTTCACCACCGCCTACGACCAATATGCCCTGCAGGCATTCAAATACAACGGTCTCGACTATCTGCTGAAGCCCATCGATGCAGAGGAACTTCGACAGGCGTTGGATAAGGTGGTCGTGGAACGTACCACCACCACGGAAGACATCCGACAGCTTTTGGCTTCGGTGGGAAGCATCCGTTACCGCGAGCGTTTCCTCATTGCCTTTCGCGACACCTTTCACGTGGTGCCTGTGAGCGAGATGAGCCACGTGGGTATCAGCGACGGCATCGTTCGCCTCTATACTACCGACGGCAAATCGCACCTGTTGAATATGACACTGGATGAGTTGGAGAAGCAACTTGACCCCGAACGCTTTATGCGTGTCAACCGGCAGTATATCGTTAGTGCAGCGGCGGTGGAGAAACTGTCAGCCCACTTTCTTGGTAAGATGCGCGTCCACCTCAAAGGCTATCCCGACACCGAAGTCATCGTGAGCCGCGAGAAGGTGTCGGCGGTGAAGCGGTGGCTGGACTTCTGAGAGTTAAGAGTTAGGAGATTCTATAAGAAGGGTATTGTTTTATAACGAAAAATATCTTTGACAAAACCATCTTTGGCATTTGAAAAAGGTGTATCTTTGCGGATTGAAAAATATTCCTATGGGCTCTGACATTACCAACATAACGGATTCGTCATTCTTCAACGATATTAAGAAAATCGTTGAACTTTCTGGCATTGAGATTTGGAAATCGTGATTCCCAATGTGAGTTACTTTATTATACCTTTATGAAAGACTTGTTTTCAGATAATAACTATTTAGGATATAGGTTTCCGGAACCACAATATTTGGGGGCGAAATTCATCCATAGAGGATGGATAGCAAAGTATATACCGGAAAGTGCTGATACTGTTTTGGATGCTTTCGGAGGCTCTCAGTCAGTTGCTTATATGATGAAACAGTTGGGAAAAAGAACCTTGACCAACGATTTTATGAGTTTTAATAATCACATAGGTAAGGCTCTTGTTGAGAATCCGAGTATAACGCTTTCTTCAGAAGATACAAATCTCCTATTTGCAGAGAATAGTAATCCTGAAGCGTTTAATTTGATGGAATCTCTTTTCACCGATTTGTTCTTTACTCGCGAAGAAGCTGCTTTTGCTGATAGCTTCAGGAGTAATGTAAGTAAACTCGATAATCCATACAAGCAGTCGCTGGCACTTGCCGTGATGTGTAGGAGTATGACTCGTAAAGTAACGATGGGACATTTTGCGCATACCCAGGCACTCAACTATGTGGCTGTCTCCTTGCTGCCCCCTTGCTGCTCCCTTGCTGTCTCCTTGCTGGTTTCTTGCTGAAACCTTGCTGAAATCAGCAAGAAACAGCACGTGAAGGCTTGGTAGACAGCATCTTAGGTAAAATCAATCGGGAAACGCTATCCTTAACCTGTTGTTATTCAAACAAATGGACACCACACTGTAACCTGAATACTGTTTACACAATTGTACACCATGCATTAATTTTGTACCTTTGCGCCCAAATTCCAAACATCATGAACGGAGACCCGAGATTATACAAATTGCTGGATGAGTTGCATATACCGTACGAATATCTGGAGCATCCGCCGGCCCCGACCATCGAGATTGCCAAGCAATATTGGGCCGGGCACGACGCGAAGCACTGCAAGAACCTATTCTTCCGCAACCACAAGGGCAACCAGCACTATCTGGTCTGCCTCGACTGCGACCAGGACATGAACATCCACGACATCGAAAAGCAGCTCCACCAAGGGAAGCTGAGCTTTGCCTCGGAGCCGCGGCTGATGAAGTACTTGGGGGTGATGCCCGGTTCCGTGACCCCGTTCGGCCTCATCAACGACACGGAACACCACGTGCATGTATTCCTCGACAGGCAGCTGCAGAACGCCGAGCGCGTGAGTTTTCACCCGTGCATCAACACCGCCTCGCTCATCGTGAAACGCGAAGACTTCGAGCGGTTCCTGCAACACATGACCAACCCTTACGAATGGATTGACTTGTACTAACTTACAATCGGGTTTACTTGTATCTATCTGAAATATTGAATGTTACAAGCAAGACCTGTTCAAAAAAAGAAAAAAAGTATCAACAACCTGCAACCTTTTCACTTTTCTGCATCTTATAGGTAGAAACACTAAATTTCTGAAAAAAATTGCAACAATAAGGTCGCAAATTTCGTTATAAGATTGAAATATTAATATCATGTGTAGAAGAATTACGATCGCCGTTCTGGCAGTTCTGATAACTTTGTGGTCGGGATTGACCGCGCAAATCCTCACTGTAGCAGGTGGAAGCACGGCCACCGACAGATACATTCCCGTATATGGGTACTATATGGATGTGCCGCAGAAGTCGCACATCCTGTATCCAGCGGGAATGCTGACGGACATGGCAGGCTCGCACATTACGGGGTTGACCTACTACTTTTCCTCGCTGCCCTCGGGTGCATGGGGAGGTACGCAGATAGTCCGCATGGGCATCACCCCAAGCACGAACCTACAAAACGGATACGACACCGCCGCCACGGTCACGACCGTGTGGACCGGCACACTGTCGAGCTGCATCACCGGGTCAACCATGGTTATTACGTTGGACGAACCGTTCCCCTATACCAGTGGAAACTTGCTGATAGAGTTCGAGAATCCCACAGCGGCAACGTGGAAAGACTCCTATTTCTACGGGGCAAACCAGACCGCCCAGCTCTCCTATATTACCTATACCACATCCGTTTCGACATATACATACGGTGCAGCATTTCTACCCCAAACCACCTTTGCCTACGAAAGCGGCTGTTTTGCGCCCATCCACACACACGCGACTAACACAAGCGAAGAGACCGTACTGCTGACTTGGGATGCCGACCCGATCCTGCCCGCCTCGTCCTATACGGTAGCTTACAAGAAAACTTCTGACACCGTCTTCACGGAGGTGACCGTTACAGACACTTTCCTGACCTTGACGGGACTACAGATTTCTACCGACTACGAATGGAAAGTGCGCTCTAACTGCGATGCCGGGATGAGTAATTGGAGTACGGTCAACACGTTCACCACGCTGCAACACCCCGCCACGCTGCCATATCTATGTAGCTTTGAGGATAATACAGAAAACTTGGAATGGGGTTTCACGCAAAACTCCACCAACCAGTGGCACATCGGAGAGGCCGTGGCAAGAAGTGGCGAAGCTTCCCTGTATATCTCCAATGACGGTGGTGAAAGCCACGCCTATACGTTCACCCAGTCGTCTGTGGCCTGGGCTTACCGCGACATTCTACTTCCTGCGGGTTCTGCGCATTACCAAGTTTCCTTCGACTTAAAGGGAATGGGGCAGAGTGGTCAGGATTACGTCAAGATGTTCTTGGGTCCGCAAGCCACCCCGTCCGGTTCCGCAACACCCGCAGGGGCAACACAGTTGGGCGACGCGTTGAGTTTGGTTTACGCATGGCGACATTACACTTTCACGGTGGATGCCTCCTTTGCAGGGAACCAGCGGCTCTACTTCCTGTGGGTGAACAACGCTTCCAACGGAACAAATCCGCCTGCTGCCATCGACAACATTCGCGTGGAGGCTTCGGATTGTGGGGTTCCGACTGAGATGACCACACTCTCTATAACGGACTCTTCGGCTATAGTGTCATGGAACGCCGTGCCGGGCGCAACCACTGGCTACGAGGTGGCCTACCATTTAGATTCGGACACCAACTATTTGACGGTGACGACCATGGATACGTTCTGCGTGTTGCCAGCGTTGCAGTCCTCCAGCGACTATCTGTGGATGGTGAGAACGCGTTGCTCGGCCACGAACCAGAGTGCTTGGAGCTCTGACGTACTGTTCCACACCCCGATTGCTGTGGGCCAAGTCCCCTATTTCTGCGGATTTGAAGACGCTGTCGAGAACAACAACTGGCAGTATGCAAACGGCACGGGCGTGAACAAATGGTGCATCGGCACGGCCGTGCACACCGAAGGGAATGCGGCTCTCTATATTTCCAATGACAACGGCGAGCATAACTATATGTCATCAGGAGGCTACTCAGTGTGGGCATATCGCGATATTTACATCGACTCCACCTTGTCTGATGTGATTCTCTCTTTCGACTATCGTAATGCGAATGTCTCTGCCAATTCGGCCAAAGTGTTTATCGGGCAACCCGCCACTCCTTCTGGAAGTAGTGTGCCGCAAAACGCAGTACAACTCGGCGGATCGCTATCCACCAGTGTGACAGAGTGGAAGACGGCCAATCTGCTGATAGACTCCACACAGCGTGGTTTGCTGCGACTCTATTTTCTGTTCTCCCACAGTGGCAGTTCCTATAACTCTGATAATCGGCCTTTTGCCATTGACAACATAGCTGTAGTTTCTACGCATTGCGCCAGTCCATACGCGCTGAAAGTGGCCTCCATGGACAGTACGGCCGCTTTGTTGACTTGGTCAACTCCCCTTGCTGGAAATCCAAGTAGTTATACTTTAGCCTATAAAGAAGAGGATGCTCCGGATTTCACGACGGTTTCCGTTACCGATACTTTCTTGTTACTCAACGGATTGCAATATTCCACTCCATACGTGTGGAAAGTCCGTGGTCTTTGCAGTCCGACGGAGCAGAGCGATTGGAGTGCCGAAAACACCTTCATATCTGCACCTTTTGTGTCCAACGAGCCATACTGTTGTGATTTCGAGGATGCCACCGAAAACGCCCAGTGGCGGTTCATTGACATTGACAGCAACGCCCGATGGTGTATCGGTCAGGCGATCAACCATGGCGGCACCTCTGCCATGTACGTCTCTGGAGATAATGGGCAGACGAACACTTCGTCGCATCCCGACTATTATTTAGCATACGCTTTGGCATATCGCGATGTCTTTTTTCCCCCATCATCTTCTGAGTATCTGATTTCTTTCGATGTCAAAGAGAGTAGTTGCGAATATATCCATATGACACTTTGGGCGGGGGAACCTACCACTGACATGTCCATTTTCACTTCAGAAGGTCGTCCTGTAGGGGCAAGAAGTATCCGCTATTTTGCAAATTATGAGACAGATACCAATTGGCGACATTATGACCTCATTGTGGATTCCACATACGCAGGCATGCAACGACTCTATTTCCATTGGTATGAGTATGGACCATATTCTTGCTTGAGCACAGCGGCAGTCGATAACTTCTGCGTATCGGCCTCTAACTGCGGGCGACCTGTTTCATTACAAAACGTGACAGTTACCGACACCTTAGCCGAACTCTCTTGGCAGCCTTTCAACAATCAGACTCCAGAATCCTACACAGTAGCGTATCGCAAAATAGATGACACCGTTTACACGGAAGTGACGGTTACGGACACGACCTGCACGATTGGCGGATTGCAAACGCTCACCGGATATATGTGGAAAGTCCGCGCCAACTGTTCTGGTTCTGAGTCCAGTTTCTGGAGCGATGAATGGGATTTCTTCACCGAACAGATGCATGTGGAACTGCCCTATTTCTGCGATTTTGAGGATACTGTAGAAAACAGTAACTGGCAGATTGAAACCGACTGGGAATCCGACGACAATCAAGTTCATATTGGCAATGCCGTAGCGCGCGACGGACAAAATTCCCTATACATCACCAACGATGGAGGCATCACCAACAGTTACATCCCACGTGGAGGAGATCCCTATGCCTTCCGGGAAATCTACTTCACCCCTGGATTCTCCAAGTATCAAATTGATTTTGATGTTAAAGGTGGCGGCGATAGGCAGGGATTTATGCAAGTTTTCCTTAATAATGTTGCCGTGAGCGAATTTCTGAGCGAAGCACCGTTCTGGACACACCACTGCATCACAGTGGACTCTACGTTTGCCGGAGTCCAACAGCTGCGCATCGATTTCCGGTTCAACACCTCTTTGAATCCCCCTGGTGCCATTGACAATATTTCTATCAAGGGCGTCAGCCACAACATTCTTGAACAATTAGCCACAACGGATGTCACCGCGCACACAGCCCGTCTGACTTGGCAGCTTGACACCGTTGAGGTACCGCAAGGCTATCTGCTATCTTATCGTTCCGCTACCGATTCGGCATACACGGAAACACTCCTGTCAGCTTCCGACACAGCATTCCAGCTCTCCGACTTAGCAGCTTCCAGCTGGTATGTTTGGAAACTGAAAGCCCAATATGCAGGCAACGAATGGAGCGACTGGAGTAGCGAGAAAGCATTCCGCACGCTGGCACAGCTCCCCTATTTCTGTGATTTTGAAGACGATACGGAGAACGCCTGTTGGACCATCCGAAACGGTGAGGATTGTGAAATCGGCGATTATTGGGAATCTTTCAGCAGTGATTACCAGAACCGCTGGTATATCGGTACGCCGGCAGACGCTTCCGAAAACACGCTGTTGTATGTTTCCGGCGATGACGGTGTATCAAACACTTACGACTTCCAACGCACATCCTTCGTTTGGGCATACCGCGATATTTATTTGGAACCTGGTTATAATCAGTACCAGCTCTCCCTGGATTTCAAAGGCATGGGACAGGACGAACAGGATTATGTCAAGCTTTTCCTCGATACTTTTGCCATTCCGACTTTAAATTATTGGGATGTCGCCATTCCCTTCACTCAAATCGGGGAGGATTTGAACCTGTCGGAGCAATGGACGCACAAAAGTTACACCGTGGATTCAACCCACGCGGGTGCGCAACGACTCTATATCCTTTGGTATAACAACTATAACACAGGTGTTAACCCTCCTGCCGCCATTGACAATATCTCCATCAACGTAGCGACTTGCGGAGTACCCGACAACTTGGCCTCAAATCCGCAAGACACAACCGCCACGCTTTCTTGGTCGCCTAACAGCACAGGCACAGCAGCTTCTTACATACTGGATTACAAGATGTTAAGCGAATCACTTTATACGGAACTGACCACACAGGACACCTTCTTTACGATTCAAGGACTCATTCCGAATACCGACTATATTTGGCGGGTGAGATCAGTTTGTAGTGCTACGGACACCAGCGAATGGAGCAGCGACGCACTTTTCACGACCACGCAATCACTGCCGCATCTGCCGTATCAGTGTTCTTTCGACAACCCTTTAGAGAACGGTCATTGGGCGATGCTGAACGGTGATGCAGAGAACCAGTGGGTCATCGGCAACGCCACGGGCTACGGCGACAACACCGCCCTCTACATCTCCAACGACAGCGGCACGACCAATGCCTATACCATCACCTCAACCTCCTCCGTGTGGGCGTACCGCGATGTCTATTTCGACGAAAATCATTTGGCTTACCAATTGTCATTTGACTACAAGGGACAAGGGCAATACAACACGGATTACATGAAAGTGTTTATAGGTGCCCCGTCTGTCCCGTCCGGCACAGGCACCCCGAACGGAGCCGTGCAGGTGGGCAGCCAGTTCTCTGACGTGAACGATTGGACACATTACTCATACGTGCTTGATTCCACCTACGCTGGCTTGCAACGCATCTATTTCCAGTGGGTTAACAACAACTCCGTAGGGGTTCAGCCACCTGCCGCTATCGATAATTTCTCTGTCTGCGGTTTGTCGTGCAGTGTCCCGTCGGATTTGACCATTGCGGATATGACGGCTAATACAGCAACGCTTAGTTGGTCGCCAAGTGCTTTAAGCCCAGCCGCCTCCTATACCGTTAGTTTACGGTTGTCGGGAAGCACAGCCACCACCGAATACAGCACTACGGACACGTTCCTGCTCATCACAGGACTTACTCCTTCCGCAACTTACTATTGTAGAATCCGCGCCAACTGCTCTGCTAACGACCACAGCGGATGGAGCAGCGACCTGTGCGTCCGGATGCCAGCGTCGTTGCCCTACATTTGCGACTTTGAGGATTCCGACGAGCGCAACGCTTGGCAGATGGTGAATGGAACCTATACGAATAAATGGTATATTGGCGAAGCCGTCAGCAATGGCGGGGACCATTCTTTGTATATATCTAACGACGGCGGTGTTAGCTACTCCTATTCTTGGGGCTACAACAGCTCCCACGTATGGACCTATCGCGACATCTATTTCGATCCTTCCGACTCCGTCTATTCCCTGTCATTTGATATTCGAGTGGCAGGTGGAACGAGTTATTCAAACTCAGCATATACTAATGTTTACCTTGGAGCTCCAGTTACCCCTAACGGTTCCACAATACCGGAAGGTCTTACCGCATTGGCAACGGGTCTTTCTGGAACGCCCGCATGGACAAACAAGACCTACACCTTAGACCATTCCTATGCAGGGTTGCAACGACTCTACTTCTACTGGCGCAATACTGGTTGGACGGTTTCCAACCCGCCGGCCGCCATCGACAATATCAACATTGTGGGTACTCCCTGTGTCAACATTCCTTCAGGGCTTACCGCACAGGTGATGGACACACTCGCCAACTTGTCGTGGACGTTGAACGGCAGTGCCGATTCCTATACCATTGCCTACAAACTACAATATGACACCACCTTCACGTACATCACTGTACCTGACGAGCATGCTACCATTGGCAATCTCACCCCGCTGACCACCTACGTTTGGAAAGTACGGGCCAACTGCACCGCCACCGACCACAGCCAATGGTCTGCGGAATCCTCCTTCCAGACCCCGGCGAACACCGCCCGTCTGCCATACGTATGTGATTTCGAAGATGCGGATGAGAACAGCCGATGGACATTCGTGAACGGGAATTACGCCAACAAATGGCATATCGGAAATGCTGTGAACAACGGAGGCACCTCATCGTTGTATGTCTCCAATGACAATGGTGCCACCAACACCTACACGACCAACTATTCCATGATATGGGCTTACCGCGATGTCTATCTGGATCCCAGCTATACCGATTATGTGATTTCTTTCGACTGCAGAGCTTTCGGCGAGCTGTATAACAACAATCCTGTTGACTACGCGAAAGTATTCTTAGGATCTCCCACGACACCAACTGTCACGCCCGTCAGTTCAGAAATTATTGTCCCCGACGGTGCAACCCAGATGGGCGATGTCATCTATTTGGATTCCACCTGGCACAATGTCACCATCAATTTAGACACCGCATTCACCGGTCTGCAGCGCATCTACATCCTGTGGCGCAGCGACGTGAGCATGGGTACCAACCCGCCGGCGGCCTTCGACAACATCTCCATCACACCGGAGGGTTGCGGCATCCCACGCCATCTGACCGCCAACCAAGTGACAGAAAACGATGCGGTGCTGTCGTGGACTGCGGTTTACCAAGCCGACTCCTACACGGTGGCTTACCGCCGACAATCCGACAACACCTATAGTTATGTGACCGCCAACAGCAATCAAGTCACGCTGACCAACCTGCAACCCAAGACCAACTATTTAGCGAAAGTCAGGACCAACTGTGACACTTCGCAAGGCGTTTGGAGCGACGAGTTCCAATTCAGCACAACCATCCTTCCCTATTTCTGCGGCTTTGAAGAGGCTGATGAGAATGCTTGTTGGGTCTTGGATGGAGGTATGAACAACCATAAGTGGTACATCGGCCATGCGGCGCATTTTGAAGGAGATTCAGCCCTATACGTCTCCAACAACAACGGTGTTTCCAATACATTCTCCGACAATGTGAACGCTCAAACCTGGGCTTATCGCGACATCTACTTCGATCCGCAATACTCCGAATATCTGATGGAGTTTGACATTCGGTCATACGCTTATATTGGAGGAGCAGTGGACTATGTGAAAGTATTCCTGGGACCGCCGGCAACACCTTCCGGCAATTACACCCCCGCCAACGCAGAAGTCATCGGCGAGTACTATGGAATGCCTAACTGGAACCATTACCGCTTCGTACTCAACGGTTCCCATGCGGGTATGCAACGTCTATACTTCCTGTGGACACAGCAAATTGCGGGAACAAACAACAACCTCCCCGGTGCCGTGGACAACATCTCCATCGTCGGCTCGCCGTGCAGCATCCCGACGGAGCTGACCGTTTCCGACCTCGCGGATATCTCAGCGGTGGTTTCCTGGAGTCCCGGCAATTGTGGTATCACCAACGACTACACGGTCGGCTACCGGATGGCCAACGACACTTTGTGGAATGAGATCTCCACTGCCGACACGTTCCTTTTGCTGCAGAATTTGCAGTCATCCACGCAATACTCATGGCGGGTTCGCAAGAGCTGCGTGCCGTCAAACGCCAGCCAATGGAGCGACGAGAGTTCCTTCTTTACGGAAGCTACCGAAGCGCAACTGCCCTATTTCTGCGGCTTTGAAGAGAGTGACGAGAACCGCGACTGGCGTCTGCTGAATGTGGGCGACAACCGTTGGTACATCGGCAGTGCGGCATACCAAGCCGGCAATCACGGATTGTATGTCTCCAACGACAACGGCGCAACCAACTCCTACGATGTTTACGGCTCCATGAGCAATTCTTGGGCTTATCGTGACATCTATTTCACCCCCGGCTATTCAGAATACCAGATAGCCTTTGATTTCCGAGGTCTTGGGCAAAGCGGCGATGACCGCACTCGCATCTTCCTTGGACCTCCCACCCCCGTGGAAGCCAATGCCACTTATTCCATTACGATCCCCTCCCAGTTGGAAGAACTTGGCAACGGGCTGTACACCGATGCCGCATGGACCAGCCATTCGTTCACGGTTGATTCCACGCACGCAGGGCACCAGCGCCTCTACTTCCTCTGGAGCAACGGCTTTTATGAAGGGACGAATCCGCCAGGCGCGATCGACAACATTATGATTTACGGCGGCACCTGCGCCGCACCTCACAGTCTGACGGTGACCGCAACCTCCACAACCAGCATCAGCATCAGCTTTACCCCCGCCAACAACGGCGACCAGAATTGGGAGGCCGTCATTGTGGAAGACGGACAACCTATAGACACCACGCAGGTTGTTGCGCTGACAAGTACCACCTACACCTTCAATAATCTGCACAAAGACAGACTCTACGTCATCTATGTGCGCACCGATTGCGGGGACAGCCAGAGTGCTTGGTGCTCCACTTCCCAAAGGACGGACTGCGGTACCATTACCGAGCTGCCATACGAGGATTCCTTTGACACCTACGGCACCGGTTCCGACCTGAACGGCTACTCGGCATTCCCGAGATGCTGGAGCCGTCTCTACTCCTCTTACATTGTCGCTCCTTATCCGTTTATTTACCCCAACGGATATTACAGCTCACCGGGATCACTCTATTTCCAACCCAGCAACGGCCACAACGTCGCCATCACGCCCGAATTTGATTCGTCCATCCCGCTGAACACCTTGCAGGCGTCGTTCAAGTTCAAGGCCAACACGACAGCACCTAACTCCATTTTGGTGGTGGGTGTCATGACCGATCCCAGCGATTTCGCCACGTTCACGCCTGTGGACACGGTCTTCCCGAACCCTTACGCTGTCACCACCTGGACAGACAGAACGGTCAGTTTGGCTTCCTATACCGGTAATGGCCACTACCTCGCCTTTATGCAGGAGAACTTCTCCAACCCGCTCACTCCGGTCAGCATGGATAATCTAATTGTGGATTATCTCTCTGCCTGTCCGCTGCCCACGAATGTGACCGCTGAAGCCATCACCCATGACAGCGTGTTGGTGGATTGGCAACCTGGTGGGTCGGAAACCGCCTGGCAGGTGGTGGTTGTCCCCAACGGCAATGCACCGGAAAGCGGCACACCTATACAGACAGGAACCTATCCGATTGTCATTGGCGGCTTGGCCGACAATACCATGTACGATGTCTTCGTGAAGTCCGATTGCGGCAGTTCAAGCAGCTCCTGGTGTACCCCTGCCACCTTTATGACGACTTGTGCCCCCGTGGTAGAATTGCCCTACTCGGAGAATTTCGACGACTATCCGTGGATGAGCACCTATATCGTGAGACCCGACTGCTGGATTTTCCCCGTCACCTACGCCAACTGCCCCAGAATAGAATGGAACACCTACGGCTATTACGGCATGGAGAGCAAAGCGCTGCTTTTCCATTCCGACAACTCAACGACCGCCACCGCCGTCACCCAGCCGTTCGGGGTGGACATCCACTCGCTGCGGGCGCAGTTCAGACTGTCGGCCGACCATGAATACATCGCCGGCTGCATGGAAGTGGGTGTGATGAGCGACCCGTACGACCTTTCCACTTTCGAATCCGTGCAGGTGTTCTCCATCACCCAACACGACACATGGCAGGATGTTACGGTAGATTTCCACAACACCGCGATGTCCGGAACCGGAAAACATATCGCTTTCCGGCAGGTGGGCACACATTCCTCGAATATGGCAATGTGGATCGACAACATCGTGATTTACCAAGCATCCGATTGTGAAGCACCCATCGCACTGACTGCCACCGCCGTATCAACCAGCACTGCATCGGTAACGTTCATTCCAAGGGATTTTCACTCACAATGGGAATATGTGGTATGCGATGGGAATTCCTCCCCGAACTCTCAAACTCCGACATCCATCTCCAACACCGACTTTGCCCTCTCCAACCTGACGCAAGGACAGACGTACCGTGTTTACGTGCGGACTGTTTGCGGCACAAGTTTCTATTCGGAATGGTCTGAGCCGCTGATCCTCACCACGGATTGCGGAACAATCAGCCAGCTGCCTTACACGGAAACCTTTGACACCTACGGCACCGACAGCGAATCAGCGTTCCCTGATTGTTGGCGTCGAATTCTGACCCCCGCATCCTACTCCTACTATCCTATCGTTTCGTCTGAAGTCTCCTCCAGCGGTGTAGGCTCACTGACGTTCCTCTCCAACTCCTTCCGCGACGGATGGGCCATTGCTCCCGCAGTCGCCCCAGAGATTGAACTCGACAGCATCCAACTGGAGTTCAAGTACTATCAAGTAGTCAATGCGGTTCCCGGTTGGGACACGATGTTCGTGGGCGTGATGAACAACCCTTACGATGAGACCACTTTCATGCCGGTGGATACCATCACGCTGCAAACTTGGGGCGTATGGGAGCCCCATTCTGTACTTTTCGACACGTATTCTGGAAACGGAAAGTACGTGGCGTTCCGCTATCATTGCCCCGCCTATCTGGGACAGGTTTTCATCGACGACGTGGTGTTCTCCATAAGACCTGATGTCGGGATTCCCGAGCTTGACATTGACCAATTCCTGAACCTCTACCCCAACCCCACGACTGGAAAATGCATCGTCCGCAACGAGCAAGACCTCATCGAGCAGTTGGAGTTGTACGACATGTACGGAAAACGGTTAGAACAGCACTTTGTTCATGATTACCAGACTATTGTAGATCTCTCCACCAGAGCCTCCGGCGTCTATTTCGTGCGCGTGACCACCGAACAAGGCACGGTCACCAAACGACTCATAAAACGGTAAGATCATCAACAGAATCTCCAAACCGCTAACTGCTAACTGCTAACTGCTAACTGCTAACTACTAACTGCTAACTACTAACTGCTAACTATTAACGCTGTAGCTCTTTCCCGGCAGGGCGGCCAGCACCCCTTTGAGTTCCATCGTGAGCAGGATTCCGGCCAACTTGGAGGGCGAGAACTCGGCGCAATGTTCGGAAATCTCGTCGATGGTCTTTTTGCCGGTTGACACGAAACGATAAACCAGTTCTTCCTCTTCGGAGAGCTCCGGAAACAGCTGCATCTGCACGGATTGCGGTGTGGAATCCGTGTCCCAATTCATCATCTCGAGGATGTCTTGTCCGGAAGTGACCAGCGCGGCGATATTACGGCGGATAAGGTCGTGGCAGCCGGCGTGCATGTCGTCGAAAATGGTGCCCGGAATGGCGAAAATGTCGCGGTTGTAGGAGTTGGCGATGTGCGCCGTGATGATGCTCCCGCCCTTGAGCGCACTTTCAGCCACCAACACGGCATCCGCCATGCCCGCAATGATGCGGTTGCGCGCGGGGAAGTTCATCCGGTCGGGACCCGTGTCGAAGTCGAACTCGCTGATGAGCGTGCCGCCGTTTGCCAAGATCCTGTCTGACAGCGGTTTGTTGGCGGCAGGATAAACCATGTGCAGCCCGTTGCCCAACACAGCGGTCGTAGGCATCCCGAGGTTTAGCGACTCCTCATGCGCCACCGTGTCAATGCCGTAAGCCAACCCGCTGACGGTGGTGATTTGGCTCTCTTTCAGATCGTTCAGGATCTTCGAGAGACTTTTCGCCCCGTACGATGTGGCGTTTCGCGTGCCCACCACTGCCAATACACGGGCGGGATTGAAGTCGCCGCTGCCCTTGTAGTAAAAAGACACGGGAGCGTCGTTGCAGCGTTTGAGGCGCTGAGGATAGGTTGGGTCCAGATAGTGGCACAGCCTGACCTGATAGCGATCCATCATCTGCAACTCCCGTTCAACCAGACTCTTGGTTTTGTCAGTGAGCACAATCTTCAAGTCAAAACGCTTGCGGTTGCGAAACTTCCGTTGCCACGATTCAGGGAACTCATAGACGTTCTGCGCAGAGCCAGCTGCCGCCAAAATCTGCTTGAGAGTGGACTTTCCAAGACCTTCCGTCTTGTTCAGTGCGATGCGATAAAAAAGTTCGGTTTGCATTTTTTGCCTTTGGTTTATGAAGAATATTTTATTTTTGCACTTTGTTTTTCACCGGCAAAGATAGCAATAAATCGAATATAAAACCGTTAGAAAAATAAATTTCAGAAAGATGAAGAAAATCAGTTATTTCGCAGTGATATTAGTGCTTCTGACCGCAGTTTCCTGTCGTCAGAAGTCGGGCTCGTCTGGCATCAAAGTCGATAATTTCTCCACCGGCAAGGCAGGGGAGATGATCCTGGCCATTGACACGAATTACTGGTCGAAGGCGGCGGTGAAGGCCATCTATGAGGTGATTCAACAGCCGCAGCCCGCCATCAACCAGATCGAGCCGATGTTCGATGTGATTCAATGCTCCAACTCGGACTACAAGGCGTCGTTCATGCGCCATCGCAACATCGTGCAGTTCGACTATAACCCTGATTATGCGGGAAATACGTTCGAAATTTCCCGGAATCCGATCACCAGTCCGCAGATTCTCGTCAAAATTCGCGGCAACCAGCAGGATTCCTGTCTGGCGTTGTTCCTCGCGCATCAGGACGAGATTGTGAAGGCGATGTATGCCAACGACATCGCCCGTCTGCAGAACGCCCACCGCAAGCTGAACAATCCGGTGATTGAGAAGAAAATCAAAGAGAAGTTCGGCCTGTCGATGACCATCCCGGATGGTTACTTCGTGGGGCGCGAGGAAGAGGACTTCCTGTGGCTCTGCTTCCGCACCCCCAAAAACGACCGCTTCGTGATGCTCTACAAATCGCCGCGCTATGATCTCACGAAAGAGAACATCGTGGCCGAGCGCGACCGCATCACCAAGGCTTACATCCAAGGCGCAGTGGCCGGAGCCTATCCGTTGGTGGCCAACATCGAGGGTTATCCGATGGCCCAGGATCTCCAGATTCGTTATCACAACGGCATGGAATTGAGAGGATTATGGGAAACCGTCCGCGACAAGATGGGCGGCCCGTTCTATAGTTTCACCCAAGTCTCCCCCGACAGCACCACCTGCATCACGGTGGATGGTTTCGTGTATGCTCCGCAAGAAGAAAAAAGGGACTATCTTCGTGAGGTTGAGGCAATTGTGAAGTCGATACAATAATTTTTCATTTTCTTTGTAACGAAAATCGGGTTTCGTGCGACAAAGGGAAATGTGACGGAAAAAGATTCTGGACTCGAGGAGATTGTCAACGGCTGTTTGAACAACAACCGGTTGAGCCAACGGAAACTGTACGACAGGTATGCACCGAGTATGTTCGCCGTGTGCAGGCGGTATGCCAACACGGACAGCGAAGCGGAGGATATGCTGATGGAGGGTTTCATGAAGGTGTTCAAGAGCATCGGTTCGTTCAAAGGGGAAAGCGCTTTCACCACCTGGGTGCATTCGGTGATGCTGAATGCGGCCATCAGCCACTACCGTTCCATCCGGAAATTCCGTCACGAGGTGTCGGAGTGCGATTTGGACGTGGAGGCGGAAGTGAACGAGGAGGAACGCATCGCCACGTCGATGGATGCCCGAAGGGTGCTGGAGCTCATGCAGAAAATGCCTGAGCCTTTGCGTGTTATCTTCAACCTGCGAGCCGTGGAAGGCTTCTCGTTCGCCGAAATCGCCAAGGAACTCGGCACGAAGGAGGATTCCATGCGCGTCACGTTCCTGCGGGCCCGGAAATGGATGCTGGCGGAGTTGGAATAGGCAACAGGCAATAGGCAAAGTCAAAAGTAAAGAAAGTAACGAACAGAAATGGTATTATTAAAAGATATGCCTTAAGCAGTCCCGGAGGGACAAGTGCTCGAAGAGCTCAGTAACCCCACACAAGCGACGAAGGAGCGCAGTGTGGGGCAGTCAAAGTCAATAGTCAAAGTCAAAATATGAAAGATATAAAGGATATATTGGACCATTACAGCGAACAGCCTTCGGAGGAGGTCTGGGAACGGTTAAATGCGCGGCTGGATGCGGAGATGCCCGTGCAACAGCCCCGCAAGTCGGCGTGGAAATGGGCGGCCGTGACGGCGACCGTTATCGCCGTCAGTGGCGGCGTGTTATTCGGTGTTATGCGGCATCAGTCTAACAATGAAGAGATTACGGCGATGAACGTGACGGAGAAGACCGTTGAGGCACAACCCCAAGAGGCTGATGTACCCGAAGTAGAGACGTTGCATGAAACGTCTCCGCAGGAGGAAGAGCCCTCCACCACTGTAGAGACGAACGTCCGTGCGGCCCAACGGGAAGAGGAACCGCCCGCCAACGTAGAGACGCGCAACCGTGTGGCCCAACCCGCTGAGACACAGGCTCCCGCACCCGCGACGAAAGAGGTCCCGAAGACCAACGTGCGGCAGGAGGTGCTTCCCCCGAATTCCACCCTCGCCAAGCAGCTGGCGGCGGATCCCGTGTTGCGCAACCTCACGGAAGGAGGGGTTGAATGGACAAAGCCCGCGCACCTCAGCATTCCCAACCTGTTCACCCCCAACGGCGACGGGGTCAACGATTATTTCGTCATCGAGGGTCTGGAACAATATACAGACCCGAATCTTGTCATCCGCGACAAAAGCGGCCGCATTGTCTATCAAAGCAACCACTACCGGAACTCATGGGATGGCGGCAACTGCCCCGACGGGGTCTATAGCTACGAGTTCACGTTCGCCTATAACGGAATCGAAAACCAGGCAGTGGGTAAAGTGCGAATTATGAGGTCATAATCCTATCCCCTTGAAAGAGGCTCTTTCCCTTATATAAAAAGGGTTTAGTAACATTGCTCTATTCATAACTTTGATTATCACACTGTGAATCAGCGTGATAAAAAAAGTGTGTTTTTTTGTTCAGACGGGTGTTTTGCAATAATTTTTTTATATTTGCAAATTGATTCGTCTCCCTTATGGAAAAACTTAAGTACATAATTATCAACCAAATACGTTTTGACAAAAGGCAAACACTGTCTGTCGTTCAGTCATGTGTGATGTTCTCCCCATATTTCATGAAAAATAACCAGCCGGTGATTAATCAAAACATCCTTGCCTATGAATAATCGTTTACTCGTCACCCTTTCTTTACTGTTTGCCACATTCTTTTCGGTTTCCGCGAATCCTACGGATACGTTGTATCAGTCCGAGATCGCATGTGACAGTATCTTTTTGTTCGGTACCGAGTATTACAGCGACACGGTTGTCACGCATTTGGAGACCCATGAGGAGGGTCGTGACACATTTTATATATTGACACTCCATTTCAACTTCAGCGTCCACACCAATCTTTATGACACGGCTTGCATCTCCTACGAATATCAAGGGCAGACTTACACGTTATCAGGTGACTACGAAGTGGGGCGTTATCCAGCATCTAACGGATGCGATAGCGTTGTGACACTTCACCTAACCATCATTCCGCCACTTCCCATGCATGCCATTACCGGCGACACGCTCGTCTGTCACGGACAGCGTGCCACTTTCTCCTATCCCATCGGCGACGATTTCGATCGTTATTGGTATTTGTGGTATTTTGTGCCGGAACAGCCGATGGGCACCAATCAATCCTCGATTGTTTGGAATGTCGGTGATGAAAGCCTTAGTACGGTCACGGTCGGGATGCGAATCGTGGATAGTGAGCACCACTGCATTATCGCCGACACTACCCTCGTTGTACATGTGTGTGAGGAATCATCGCCGGATAGAGCCCAAGTCCTTCGAAAATCAAATTCCAATATACTGGTATGCAGCGATATAGAGGATCCTGCAGGAATAGTTCATTACCGCTGGGGGCTAACCGACAAGCAAACATACGAGGAAAATGCTGACGATGCCTGGGATTTCAACTATTACCAGTACAATACCATTGACACGGTTTCGTTCCAATACTGGGTGGAAACCTGTCTTTTCCATGGCGATGTTGTTTGCCGGAACAGGTCCTATTTTGGAGAAGAGACTGCAACCGGCATTGACCAGCATCAATCATTTCACATAATAGCTTGTATGCGAGATGACAAGCTGCTGCTTCAGGTGGACAATCCGGCAGCGGAGCAACTCACGGCCACGCTGTATGACATCGCAGGCAGAACAGTGGCCCAATGGATTCTCGGCTCCGAACCTGTCATCCGCCGTCAGTTCCCGTTTACTTACCCAGGAGGCGCATATCTTTTAAGCGTGCAATCCGGCGAAAAACGTCACACCACTAAAATCTTACGCGCACTATGAGGATGACGAGCCGAGCAATAGCCTATTTAATGTTGTCTTTCTGTGCTGTCACCATTTGTACAGCGCAAACAGTCAGGGAGACGATGGACGCCAATCAGAAAGTGTATGAGTTGGTGGAATCCTACCTTGCCAACGCCGACCTCACCGAACGATATGCACAGAAGTCCAGCACGTTCTGCAACCTCTTCGAGAGCCAGTACACCAATGTTTATATGGATCACATCAACTGGTTCAACAACGCCAACCGCAAGGACACCACCAATCTGGCCAACTACTGTGATTTCTACTCACGGCAGCAGGGCACGTTCACGCAATTCGGGATTTCGGACGTGCGCATCAATTACCAGGGTGTGAAGGACAGCGTGATGGAATACACGGTGGAAATGACCAAGCAGTACAGTGTTCCGAGCGATGACAAACCGGTAGTGACCCCGCTTGTATTGTATGTCGTTTACAATATCACATCGAAGGTGGCCCGAATCAACCGCATTGAGTGCTTGCATCCTGACCGCCGCATGCATCCGCATATTTCGGCCAACTACATCAAATACGACAAAGCGTTGTATATTCCCAAGACCTTGAAAGTCAAGGACATCGACGGCTCATATATCCGCCTTGACGAACGTGTCCTCCCCTTATCGACTGAGGTTTACACTCGTTTGTCGGGCAAGAGCTGCGCTACTTACAACTACGATTTCGAGGCACAGACACTCCCCCTGCAACACCACACCATTTCCGTTTCAACGGTGAAGAACGCCGTTGGCATAGAGATGGGCTATGCGCAGGCGCTGGGCAGCAACGTTTCCGCTCCGACAGACCATGGTCGCTACTTCTCCTCTCCGTTTTATCGCGAGCGCGCACTCCACATCGGGGCGGTGTATCAGCGGCAACTTTTCGCCCGCAACCGCCACCGTGTCTCTCTGGAAACGGGCATCTCGATGGACATTGATTGGCAACGGCTTTATCTGCAATCCTATCAGGAGTCGCGCGAGACCGTGGATGCTTCCGGTGACACCTATACCCGCATTACTTGTCTGGACAGTATTTTGGAGAAATGTCACGGTTTGGAGTTATCGGTGCCTGTCCTATTTCGTTACGACTATTTTGTGATTCCCGACCTCTCCTTGTTCGCGGCCGTTGGCGTACGCGGCAGCGCTTTTCTGTTCGGTGCCTCGAAGGCCTCTTTTGATGCCTGCTATGCAGGACAATACGGTCCCGAATATTTCAATGTCTTTATCGACCAGAACGGCTATTACGATTTCGGCAGGTTCGATGTGAAAGGGCTGTATGACAAGAGCCGTTCGACAGTTCGTTGGCACCTCGACGCTCTCGTGCGTGTAGGGGCGCAATACTTCTTCACTGCCGACAAACGCTGGTCGGCGGAGCTTTCTGTGGGCTGCCGTTACCGTCTGCTCGACAAACCGCAGGTGTGGCTTAACGACATTCGCGACTACAGCCTCTCCCCTGATTCGGAAACATTTAACTCTGCGCTGCGGAATCTCACCGCCCGTCCGCCTCTGTTTATCGAATGCCAAGCCAAATTGTTGTACAACTTCTAAACCTGAACAGTCATGCGAAAGACTCTACTATTGATAATGATGCTTATGGCCGGCTTTACGGCAAGTTCACAACAATTTGTGTTCTTCTGCGTGAACCTTGGTGACCACACCGACGGCGGCTATGTGTCGGCTGTAATTGACGAGGCACTGAAGCAGCTGGGTAATCAGGACGAATTTGTGATTTACATCCGGGGCGGGGTGAACCAGGATGGCAAGGTGTTCGATGCTGTGCAAATCACTGACCGTACGGAATGGGAAGAAGCCAAGGAACTTCTCGACTACATCGACCGTTGCTCGGTGCTTGCAGCTTCTGAAGTGGACATGCTCAAGCGCATCTTCCAAAACCGTTACACGAATGGCAGTCAGCGGCTCCGTCCACGAAAGTCCATTACGGTTTACTGGTTTGGCGACGAGCAGTACTACCTCAATTTCAGTCGCACGATTTTCCTTCCTTTTTACTTCGCCGCCGATGGTGCGACAACATGGAAAAACTGTTTCCTTTATGGGGACACACGTCAGATGAAATCCTCCAGCGTACAGGACAGAATCGGTGCACGTGAGTATGTAATTAACAATGTGACAATAAAATAGACACGACTATGATATGTAAATTCTGTGGACTGAACAATGCCGACGACGCCGCTTTCTGTAGCAGATGCGGGTCGCCGTTGAGAGAAAACCGTCAGGCGGCTCCCGTGGCTTCACGAGAAAACGTTGTTGATGATGACAAGAAGACCATGCGGATGGAGACCCGTCACGACGAACCGGCTGCCGGCGGCGTGACGTTGCACGACTGCGGCTATCCGCTGCTGCCGGGCACGCAGGTGTGCCCCAAATGCCACCGTCCTGTGGGTGGCGCCCCTAATCCGCCTTCTCCGTCTCCTGCTGACGATGCGAAAAAAACAGTGGTCATCAGCAACCCCGCCCAGCAGATGCAGGGTGCAAGTCCGAAAGTGACCGAACGGTTCGTAGCTCCCGACCAAGGCAGTTCCTCGCCCAAGAAGACGGAACGTTTTGTGTACCCCGGAGATAGCGAAGGGAAAGTGCAACAACCCGACCAGGGGGCTTCCGCCAAGAAGACCGAGCGATTCGTGTCGCCTGGGTATCAGGGCAGCGGTGTCAACAAAAAGACCGTCAACATCCGACAAGTGCAGCAAAACCAGCCGGCCCAAGAAACAGAACCTGTGGTCATCCCGTTCTGCTCGTTGAAACCCCTTGCTCGTGACGGGGAGACGACAGCGGTGCCCGCCAAGCGCGATTTCGAAAGCCCCAAGGTCGTTCTCAACCGTCAGAACACAGACCCGGAAAACCTCAGCATCACCTCACAACAGCAGGCAGTGCTCACTTTCGAGAATGGGAAATGGTATATAGAAGACAAGAGTGCCTATAAGACCACCTATATCCGGGTGACTAAAAAAACGGAACTCCAAAACGGCGACATCGTGGCTATGGGAGACCGTGAATTCGAATTCTCCACCAAATAATCTATCAAGCCATGGCCGAGAACTACTTTGGGGAAAAATGCGACTTCAAGCAGGGCGAGTACGTCAACAGTCGCTACCGTATGGAAAAAGCACTGGGCGAGGGAAGCTTCGGACTGGTGCTCAAGGTATTGAGTGCCCAAGACAACCAGCCCTACGCTATGAAGATTCTGCCTTTGTGGAAACGTACCAACGAGGAAAAGGCGGAGTTAGTGCAACGTTTCAGGATGGAGTTCGAGACCGGCCGCATTGACAGTCCTTATTTAGTGCATTCCATTGAATATGACCAAGTTAAGGGAAATCCCTGCATCGTGATGGAGTTCTGCCAGAAGGGTAACCTTTACAATCTCGTGGAAAAAGGCTCCCCCAATTACGAGCGAATCGCTTGTCAGATTCTTTACGGGTTGCAGGCGTTGCATCGGAACGGGAAGGTTCACCGCGACCTCAAACCTGAGAACATCCTGGTGAAAAGTGACGGCAAAGTGGCACTCTCCGATTTCGGGACCGCCGGCGCCATCTCAGCCATCCCTTTCTGGAAGAAACTCCTCAACAAGGTGGATATCTTCGGAACTTTCGCCTATATGGCACCCGAGCAGACTCGCCCCAAGAAAGCCAAGGCCACGGTGCTGCCCACCACCGACATTTTCTCGTTCGGTGTGGTTCTCTACGAAATCCTCTTCCATGAGCTCCCGTTCGGAAAACTGGATGGCGAATCAGATTTGCAACCTTACATCGACAAGGCTGTGGCAGGACAGTGGAACCGGGACAAATTTCGCATGAAACCCCATCTACGCCAATGGGAAACCATTTTGGAGGGTTGTCTCCAGCCCGACTATGAGAAACGTTACCAGAGTGTGGACGAGGTTTTGGCGCATGTTCCCCAATGTCACGATTTGGAGCCACGTGTCGTGCCTGTTGTCAATTTCAACACCGACATTACTCGCGGACTTTTGCTGAAGGTGACGCAAGGTGAAGAACACGGCACTTGTTACAACCTCAATGATTTCCTGAATAACGGGACCTATTTGGTCACGGGCGGGCGTTTCAGCAAGCATATCACGAACGACATCTGCATCAAGGACTTCAACACGAATTACATTTCACGGCGGCACTTCACGCTGGAGTATAACCCAATGCGGCGGAGTTGGTACTTGCGCGACGGACAGTTCGTTGATGGCAAATGGGAGAACTCCCTTAACGGCACATACATCAATTCCCGCGAAATCAAGGGTATGGAAGGCGTGGAACTCAAAGCAGGAGATATTATTTCGATTGGTGAAGTCAAGATAAGAGTGGAGGGTGTGTCTTGATCAGGCAGCAGGAAATTACAATTCATAATTCACACCTCACAAATCACAAGTCACAAACCACAAATCTCTGTTTTCCAAGATAGTATCAAGACAAATCAACATATCATTATTTTAAATTCATAAGTTATGGCAAATCAAACGACTCAATTCAAAAGAACGGTTTCCGGAACCATTAACTCCGGTGTGCGCTCCGTGTTTGGCGGGGAAGGCAGACGTTATTTCATCATTGAGCACAAGGACGACTCTGCGACGCATCGTCGCGGCGAGCAGCAGAAGCTGATTGTCGATGAGGTGTTCATCGGGCGCGACAAGAAGTGCCAAGTGCTCATCGACGAACAATTCGGCACGGTGAGCCGCGAGCACGCCGTCATCACGCGCGTGGGCGATCAATGGAAGCTCATCCACCGCAGCAACACCAACGACACGTTTGTGAACGGTCAGCGCGTGATGGGAGAGCAGCTCCTGCAGAACGGCGACGAAATCCAGCTTTCCTACAACGGTCCGCGCCTCGGCTTCATCGTTCCTCAAGGCGACCAGTCCTTGGTGAAATCCATCGGTATGACCGCCCGTCTGAACCTCTTCCGCCAGCAGGCCCTCCGCCCGTACAAGACGGCTCTTACCCTGCTCACCATCCTCTTCTGCCTCGCCGTCGCAGGTCTTGTCACCGGGCTGGTGCTGGCCAACAAGGAGACGAAACTCACCCAGGCGGAGTTAGGCGAGGTCAAAGTACAAGCTGCCGCAGATAAGAGAGCTGCGGATGAAGAGATCGCCTCCCTTAAGAAAAATATTGCCTACCTGGCCAGTCGTGGCAGTGGGAGTGGCGGACATGCCAACGTCCAAGGCTCAAAGAATTCCAAAGTGGACTATGGTGGTATGTTGAAACCTTTTGAGTCAAACGTCTATTTCATGAAAATGACGAAATTGGTGTTCAAATGCGACGAAGGAACCACGGCTTACGACCTGATCTCGGATGAGTATCCCGATGGTCGTTGGGAGTACTATTTCAAGGATGATGAGGCTCCGATTGCCACCGGCTTTGTCACCAGCGACGGTTATTTCTACACCGCCCGCCACGTGGTTGAGCCGTGGGCTTATTACGCCAACCTTGCAGACGAGGAGAAAACAGCCGCTTTCATTTTGGCCAACCTTCTGATCCATTACGGCGGCAGAGTCGATGCCACCATTGAGGCTGTTAACAATATTGGCGACAAAATAGTGATGAATTATTCCGATTTCAGTGTGGTCAGCAAGAATGATGTCAAATACGACATTGGTGACGGCTTGAACATCTATCTAGCCAACGGCAGCGACTATGCCTACAGACGCATCAACCGCAGCAGTGCCATTCAACCCAACCCGCAACTTTCCAAGTCTATTCCTGCCGGCACCCGTCTGGAGGTCCTCGGATTCCCGAATGGCACAGGAAGCGACAACAACGACATCCGTCCGCAATACACCTACGCCACCACGTCCAATGACGGTCTGCTGCACAATGTGATTCCGGTCACCGGTGCCAACTTCGAGCCCGGCAACAGCGGCGGCCCCGTGTTCTATAAGGATGGTAATAATTATTATGTCGTCGGATTGGTCTCAACCAGACACGGCCGCAGCAGTGGCAGTATCGTGCCCTTCTCCACCATTGTTCACTAATAAAACCGATGCGATATGAAAAGGATAAGTTTGGTTTTGTTGCTGGCCACTGCTGTTTTAATTGGCAGTGCCCAGAGTGAAGTGCCCAACTTCCGGAAGAGCGTCAAGAAAGACAAAACGGAGCAGGAAAGCAAGGAAAAGACCGACAAGGCCGCCACCGACATCGAAGTCACCTCCGTCACCCCGTCCAGCGCAACATCGGATGGCGAGTATGCCATCCTGCGTAAGGCAATTGACAACGCATTTCTGGTGGTAAAAGCCAGTTATAATGTGCGTGATAGAGAAAGCGGTTCCAATGTTTCGGGTACGGACTTCTTTAGCGCGGTCTATGGCGTGGCCCCGCTGCTTCCCTACGGTTTCGGTGTCGATAACCGTTTCCTTAAACCTTGGAAGGTTGATCCCAAGTATGATGCCAACAAATATGGTGACGATCTGGTGTCAATCGATAAACTTGAGTATAAGAAGGCTAACGATACCCACTATATGCCCTTTGCTTTGAACAAGATAACGGACGAGAAACTGGCTCCCGATTTCTTCCATGTGACGGACACCACGTTTCAGAATCTTGGTCTGCGTGTGGAGCTTGGCGATGGTTCCAAGAATGGCTATATGGTTTGGTTCCACGTGAGCCCCGAGAACGGAGAGACCCGCTACAATGTGGTTCCCACCAATGTCACGTTCAACGAGAACACCATTTTCAGTGTGCGGCAGCCCGTCAACCCGGAAACGGTGATTGGCGGCGCTTTCCTGAACCTGAACGCTGACGAGCCCGGTTGCCTCCACCTCACCCTGATGGGCGTTGCCCGTATCGACCCTTACGGAAGTGGGAAGTGGGAGTTGGTGAAGATGCAGTCAAAGCCCACGCCTCCCGTGAAAGCGAAACCGGCGGAGTCTTCGAAGCCTGCCAAGAGCGAGGCCCAGCCCGAATCCGAGAAGACGGATGAGAGCATCATCCCGGACAACAATCAGTCTAAGGCCAAGGAGTCAGACAAGGGCAAGAAATCTTCCAAGGAGAGCAATAGGAGTGGAAGTAAGGAGAGCTCCAAATCCACCAATAAGTCTGACAAGAATTCCGGATCCTCGTCCAACGCGAAATCCAGTGCATCGTCAAGTAAAAAGTAATAATGAGCGTTAATACGATACTCACCATTGCCGCCCAGTGCGACAGAGCGGCCCGCAACGGCACGAACGAGGACAGCTGCCTCGTCGTGCCGTCAGTCGGTCGCGCAAAAACGGTCAGTCCTTTTGAAAAGGGCGACAACTCCATCAACCCCACGGAGAGCCATTATGGAGATGTCACCGGCCTTTCCGCAAAACTCACGATGGGAGACAAAGGCTGTCTCCTTGTGGTAGCCGACGGCATGGGCGGCATGAACGCCGGCGAGGTGGCCTCCCAAATAGCGGTCACTACGCTTGCCAAGTGTTTCAGCGAGGAGGGGACGAAGAATCTGGAGATGACCGATACCGCCATCCGGAAGTTCATCCGCAAGACCATCCTTGCCGCCGACGAAGCCATCAAAAAGGCTGCCGCCAAAGACAAGGAGAAAGAGGGCATGGGCACTACGGTGGTGCTGTTGTGGCTGCTGCCCAACAACACCGCCTACTACGCCTGGTGCGGTGACAGCCGGCTTTATCGTTATACTCCCGACGACGGTTTGCAAACCCTCTCCCATGACCATTCCTACGTGATGGAGGTGCTCCACCTAAGCGAAGAGGAGGCATTCGTGCACCCGGACAACAACATCATCACCCGCAGTCTCGGTAATCCTTTGGAAAAGGCAAATCCAGACATCGAAGGTCCTATTGAGGTTTATCAGGATGATCTGTACCTGCTCTGCAGTGACGGTTTGTGCGGCGCGCTGCCCTCTCTGAAGATTCTGGAGAATATCTCCTGCATTGAGGATGTCATTGAGGAGCATATCCCCGACGCCGACCATCTTATGGACGGAATCAACGAATTATGGACTGCCTGTGCCGCTGCTGGATGGCACGACAATGTCACCACACTGCTCTGTCAGGTGAAAGCCGGCCCCAAACGCCCGGAGGCAAAGAAAAAGCCCAAGGCGTTACAGACCAGTGAAAGCAACACGTCAGCCCCACCCATTCCGGATGCGGTTCCTCTTGACAGAGAGGACGATAAAAAACGTGACCGCAAGGACACCCTCATCGCCCTGCTTGCTGTGGCATTGGTCGCCGCTCTGGCTGTCGGTGCATTTTTCATGATACGGAATATCAAGATTAAGCGCGCTGAAAAGGAAAAGGCTGCACAAGAGAAGGTTGAAGTTAAACCGAATCCGCAGGACACGTTGAATCAGGAAACCATCGAAGGAGAGTTTCTTTTGGGTGCAGGAAACAACGATGCTGCCTCCTACGGCCGACAACAAAACGCGGCTCCTGCGACACAACAAACTGCGCAGTCTGCTGCCAATCCGGAGGCTGCAGGGAGCAGTCCGGCAAGTGCGACGGCTGGCTCTCCAACGGAAACAGCGACCACCAATAGTGTCGTACCGAATTATCGAAACAAGTCAACTACAAATCCATCTGCCTCGCAAAACTCAGGGAAAAAAGAAGAGAGTAATAACAACAATAATAATACAAAATTGCTTGATAAAGCAGCAAAGGAAAAGGAGAAAAAGGAAAAAGAAAAGGGAGTTGGGAAAGAGCATCAGAAAAATCAACAACACTCCAATTAGAAAGAGAATCACACAAAAGATCAAAGATAATGGCAAGACTACAACAAGGATATCTATTTGACAGTCGTTACCAGCTTTTGCGGAAGCTGGGCGATGGCGGCTATTCGGAAGTGTGGTTGGTTCAAGACACCGTCGGGGATATAGAATTGGTACTGAAGATATTCCTTCCCGATGCTCAGTTGGATGATAAGGTGGTGGATCTCTTCCGCAAGGAGTTTCAGTTGGTATATAACATCAACCACCCCAATCTCTTAAAGTACAGTCAGTTCAATGTCTGTATGGGCTACCCATACTTGGTAATGCCCTACTACAGATTAGGTTCGGCAGCGTCAATGGTTGGCCGTTGCTCAGAGCAGATGGGATGGAAGTATCTCCGCGATGTGGCAGCCGGATTGGCGCGTCTGCATGCACAACGTCCTGCCATCATCCATCAGGACATCAAGCCCGCTAACGTGTTGCTTGATAGCGAAAACTTCATCATCACCGATTTCGGCATCAGTGCGGGCATGTACAATCTGGTCAAGGGGTCCAGCGACAACAAGGTTGTCCAGGGAACCCGGCCCTATATGCCGCCAGAGAAATATCTCGAGAATCCGGAGATTTATCCGGAGAATGACATCTGGTCGTTGGGGGCTTCGCTTTATGAGCTGCTGACCGGCGAGTTGCCGTTTGGAATCGAAGGCGGTGAAAAGCAACTCGAGGTGCTTGAATGCCCCAAGCTTCCGGCCTCGTTCTCTAACGAGCTGCGTTATGCGGTTAGGAAGTGCCTCTCGTCCAATCCTGGTCACCGCCCAACGGCTAAGGAACTGGCGTTATATGCTGACAAGATGGTCAAGAATCCGCCCTCACCGCCAACGGATTCTCGGGTCAGTCCCCTCTATTATTCTCAAGATCCCTTGTCTTATCCACCAAATAGTGGTGGTTATCCACCCAAAGAAGGCAAAAAAAAGCTCTCGATACTTATGATTGCCGCTGTCAGTGTCATCGGGATTGCCTTGGTCGTGTTTTTTACCATCTTCCTGTTCAATCACCAAGGCAAGGGAACGATTGCCGACACCGCGTCGAATAGTGATACTACTAAAGTCGATTCTTTGCTAAGTGGCAGGAATTTGGAAAAGGCCGTCACTTATACGAATACGCGCCGCAAGAAAGATAACAATCGGGAAGTAACACCAAAGGGTGCTGACTTGGAGGATGACAATGAAGCGGATGAAGTAAGTGAGAGCGAGTTCTTTATGCAGCATACAAACGAAATGATAGTTTCTGGAAAACAACAATAAGTTAATAATTATGTCAAAATTGCAGCAAGATTTCCTGTTTGACGGCCGATACCGGCTGCGGAAGAAATTAGGCGAAGGCGGGTTCTCGGAAGTGTGGCTCGTGGATGACACCTCCGCAAAGATCACCCTGGTGCTGAAAGTGTTCCTGCCTTCCTCACAACTTGACGAGTCGGGCATTGAGATGTTCCGTCAAGAGTTCGCCTTAGTCTACAACCTCAATCATCCCAACCTGTTGAAATACACCTACTTCGGTGTTTGCGTGGGTCATCCTTACTTAGTGATGCCTTACTACAATTCAGGTTCCGCCGAGGATCTCTTAGGCAACTGCAGCGAGCGAAAGGCGTGGCAGTTCCTGCACGACGTGGCAGCAGGACTGTCCTGCATGCACGAACACCAACCGCCCATCATCCACCAAGACATCAAGCCCGCGAACGTGCTGTTGGACGGCAACAGCTACATCATCACCGATTTCGGCATCAGCGGCAAGGCACGCAGCATTTTAGGCGAGGGTGGTGAAGGTGGTGTATCGACGGTGCAAGGCACACGCCCGTATATGCCGCCCGAGAAATTCCGTCGCGACCAGATTCCCTTGGTGGCCAGCGATATTTGGGCATTGGGGGCATCCCTCTACGAGATGCTCACGGGGCGCCTGCCTTTCGGCGGTCAAGGCGGCGAGGCACAGCTTCAAGGTGCGGAAATTCCGCCCCTGCCGGATAGTTTCTCCGACGATTTGAAACAGATTATCATGCAGTGCCTGCTGCCCGATCCCACAGCCCGTCCTCTCGCCACCGATTTGGAGCAGTTCGCCGCTCTCCATCTGGCACAAATCCCCTACTCGTCGGGATCAATTCACACATCCGGTTCTTACGGCGGTTCCTTCGGGTCTTCCATCCATATAGAATCCCACACAGCTTCGCCGACGCCTGCGCCAGTCTCGACCTCTAAACGCAAGTTCATCATCATCGGTATAGTGGCAGCGGCTGTTGTCGCCATTGCCGCCATTCTTGCGATGACGCTTTCCGGCAGAGAAAAAAGCACATCGCAACAACAGCAATATGACGAAACGATGGCTTTCTACCGCCGCGGAGTCCAGTTCTACCAACAAGGCATGGACAACACCCAAGGGCAGCTTGACAAGTTCAAACAGGCCATTGATATGTTCGACAGTGCGCAACTCCGCCAAAACCCCGAGTTCCGTGAGTCCCACTATCCTGACAGCATCAACGCAATGCGCGGCCAGATGTACGACTATTGCCTCCAATGCGCCAAGCGCGACTTCTCCGCCGCCTTCCTCGAAGACGGTATCCGCCTGAATGTTCTCGACTACCTCAAATTCGCCAAGAACATCAACAATACAAGCGAAGTCAACGCACTTATCGATTCGATACAATATATCTACATATCTGAAAATTAGTTAATAGATAATAGTAATATGAAGAAAATCGTTTTTATTTTATTGATGGCGTTTTGCGTGCCAATGTGTACCGTTTACGCCCAGGACTGTTCCGATCGAATACAGTCAGCAGGCAAGTTGTACGACAAGTACAAAAAATCAAAGGACAAGAAACAGCTTGATGCGGCTCGAGAGCAATTGCGGAATATCATTGATGACTCGAGCAATCCCGAGAATTGCCGGAAATCAGCCAAAAATATGCTGAAAGAATTCAAGCCTGTTGTCTCTACCAAGGCCAAAAGCAATGTGGATGTCGCCTCCATTGTGGTGAAGGTGGATACGATTGTGGAGACCCACGTGAACATAGACACCATCGTCAATGTCATCGTGAAACACGACTCCCTTAAGGTAAAACGTTTCTATGCGACCGAGGAGCAAGCCATGAAGTGCGCCCGGGACAAGGACTACGAATGCGCTGTTGACCTTTACCAGACTGTTGTGGCCTATGGCAAGGAATTGCAGATGGGAGAGGACGTTATAAAGGTTTTCGAATCAAAGATAGAACGCAACCAGCAGCTTCAATACAACAAACTGTTGGCTGAGGCCAAGAGGCTCGAAAACAACGCTGAGATTAACAGTGCCCTTTCCGCATACGAGCAGGTGAAGAGATACGGTGTGGAAAACAACCTTCTTGATGAGAATGCCATTATCAATATGGAGAATAAGATAGACTATCTTCAGTCTGTACAGCAGATGTTCGAATTTGTGGCGCAAGCTGACGAATACTATAAGGCAAACGAGTGGGAAATGGCCAAAGACGAACTGGAGATGGCTGTCGAGCTGTCCGACACGTTGCAATGGAAAAGAGGGACCATCCATTGGCGTCATCGCATAGACACCTTGGAACGTATCATCTCCGCAAACGAAACCGTTTTTGACTATGCAGAGTTGGCCGACAATACCGCTGCTTACGAGCAGTTTCAGCCCCAGATTTTGGATGTGATTGAGACTGGTTTGCTTCGTTTGAACAATGTGCCGACTGACACGTTGACGGTCAGTTTCTTCATCATGCCAGACGGTCGATCGAAAGCGAGTGTCCATCAAGCAGGAACCACGGATACCGTGTTGCAGAATGCCCTTTTGGCTGAATTGGAGAAAGCCGCCATACGTTTCCCTGCCCCCATCTATTATGGACAGAAAGTCAATGCGAGGGCTACGTACGATTTCATTATCAGTGTGGAGAGTGAGATTATAAAGGTTACCCGCAAATCGACAAGGCGCAAGCTCAAAATGGATCCTTTGGTGTTGAACTCGAACGATGTCTATGATTTTCTCGTAAAGACAGAAGACACAGTGAAGACATTGGTGTTGCGTTCCGGAGTGAAGAAGTTCCTATATGGCAAATTCTTTCTCCAAAACACGGTTGTTTCGGTGGACAAATATTCTCGTTCCGGGTTCAATCTCGTAAAATACAACGGTACGGGTGGCCCCGCGAACGTTTTCCTCTCCATGATAATCCCTGGCTTGGGACGCCATCGGGTAACTTACGGCGAACATCTGGGTATAGGCACTACGCTCTTCTTCTTCGGGAGCTTGGGTGCATCTATTGGTTTACGCTATTGGTCGTTGCATGATAATCCTTTGAATGTCCATAACAATATGGACTGGGGAAATTACTTCAATTTCGGCAAATACAATAAGGATTCGTTTGCTGATATGAAAAATGGACAGACTAAACGGGCCTTCTATTACACATCATACGCTTTAGCAGGCGTGGCCGCTGTTATTTACGTGAGCGATGTCCTCTATACGCTTATTCGCGGATCCGTGAATGTTGCCCGGCAGTCGAAGTACAAAAAATGGTGTCTGGGCGCATATTATGAACCCGCATCCAAAACCCCAACGATTCAGTTTAATTATAAAATCAAATAAACAATCATTTAGTGGTTTCGGCAGTGGTATCCATCCGTCGGGACTATTGAGATGCAAAAAAACGCTCCGATGTTGGTCGGAGCGTTTTTTTTGCTCTTGTCGAAACGATGTGCACACCGTCTCGACAAATACGGGACGTTAGATTACCATGCGAAGAGCGGACGGTCGTGCATCATGTCGTTGACCGTCTTGCGGGTCTTGGCGATGAGCTCCTCGTTTTCGACGTCGCAGAGCACCTTGTCAATCATCTCCACGATGACGGGCATGTCGTTCTCTTTCAAGCCACGGGTGGTGATGGCGGGCGTACCCACGCGGATACCGGAGGTCTGGAAAGCGGAACGGGTGTCGAACGGCACCATGTTCTTGTTGATGGTGATGTCGGCCTTCACGAGGGTGTTCTCAGCGACTTTACCGGTCATTTCGGGGAATTTCTTTCTCAAGTCAATGAGCATCAGGTGGTTGTCAGTGCCGTTGGAAATCACCTTGTAGCCTCTTTCCACGAAAGCGTTGGCCATGGCGTTGGCGTTGATCTTCACCTGCTTCACATAGTTGGCGTAGTCTTCGGTCAGGGCCTCGCCGAAAGCGACGGCCTTGGCAGCGATGACGTGTTCCAGAGGACCGCCCTGGCAACCCGGGAAGACGGAAGAATCGAGGATCTGGGACATCATCTTCACGACGCCCTTCGGGGTGGTCTTGCCCCACGGATTCTCGAAGTCCTTGCCGAGCATGATCAGACCGCCGCGAGGTCCGCGGAGAGTCTTGTGGGTGGTGGTGGTCACGATGTGACAGTGAGCCACGGCGTTGTTGAGCAGACCCTTGGCGATAAGGCCGGCGGGGTGGGAAATGTCAGCCATCAGGATGGCACCGATCTTGTCGGCGATCTGACGCATACGGGCCCAATCCCAGTCGCGGCTGTAAGCAGAAGCACCGCCGATGATCAATTTCGGTTTCTCGCGGAGAGCCACTTCCTCCATGGTGTCGTAGTTGACACAGCCGGTCTCTTCGTCAACTTGGTAAGCCACAGGACGATAAAGGATACCGGAAGAGTTCACGGGGGAGCCGTGGGAGAGGTGACCACCGTGGTTGAGGTCGAGGCCCATGAAAGTGTCACCCGGTTGCAGGCAAGCCATCAGGACAGCCATGTTGGCCTGGGCGCCGGAGTGGGGTTGCACGTTGGCCCATTCGCAGCCGAAGAGCTCTTTCACGCGGGCGATGGCCAGTTCTTCCGATTGGTCCACAATCTGGCAGCCGCCGTAGTAGCGCTTGCCCGGAAGGCCTTCCGCATATTTGTTAGTCATAACGGAACCCATGGCTTCCATCACCTGGTCGCTCACGAAGTTCTCAGAAGCAATCAGCTCGATGCCGTTGGTCTGGCGTTCGCGCTCCTGCTGGATGAGGTTGAAAATTTGTTCGTCTCTTTTCATTACTTTGATATAATTATTTGATTTTTAAGATATTAAATATTAAAGTCTGAGAATGCAAAGATACATTTTTTCTGTTACGGAAAAAATCTTATTTTTGCAGCCAAAATGCGAAAAAAAGTTTTATGTCAAACTTTACAACTCCTTTCAAGCGAATCGTTTGTGCATTGGTATTGTTGTGCGGGACCTTTTCGGGCTACGCGCAAGTCGATACGGCCTTTTGGTTCGCGGTACCGAAATTGTGTGACCATGCACACTGGCCTATCGCGCTGGTGGTCACCACATTCAACGAACCGGCAACGATTACGGTGAAAAAGGCATACAACAACACCTCCGTGGCCACGTTCACGGTTCCGGCCAACTCGTCCGGAACCCAAGTCCTCGTTGAGAACCAAACCGCGTTGAACAATTTTCTGTGTAATCACAACACCACTTCGAATAATGGACTCTATATCCATTCCACTGCTCATGTAAACGCCTACGTGGCGTTGGAACAGAACAACAGCGAAATTTACGCTTTGAAGGGGTCGAACGGTTTGGGAACGCAGTTCTTCGTCACGATGCAGTATCAGTATGACAACGGCAACGGCACGGGCAGCGGGGGTTATCCGCAGGCGAAGAACAGCGTGGAAATCATCGCGACGGAGAACAACACGACGGTGACCATCACACCGTCGTATGCCTGCGGCACGCACGCAGCCAATGTCCCGTTCACGGTCACTTTGCAGAAAGGACAGGTTTACTGCTTGGCCTCTAATTCGCAGTTGGGCTCCAACCATCTCTGCGGCACCACAATCACCTCTGACAAGCCCATTGTGGTGGATGTCACAGATGATTCGGTGACCCCCCACAGCACCCCCAACAACACCACTGACAACGGAGGTGGAAGTGCAGACTTGGTGGCCGACCAGATAGTGCCCGAGAACAAGGCGGGCGGACAGTACATTGTGGTACCCTCGCCGTCTAACGTCAACAACAACGCGCCGTCCAGCACTGGTGGAAGCGACTACTATCTGGACTATGCCTTCGTGTTCGGTCTGGAGAACAACACCGACGTTTACATCGTCAGCGGCAACGCGGCAAACCCGACCGTCACGACGTACACCATGAACCGCGGTGACAAGCAGAAATACCACTTCACCAACCAAAACCCCATCTTCATCTATGCCTCCCATACGAATGCGAATACGGGTGAGGTGACAGAGGCTCCTATTTTCGTGTTCCAGATAACCGGGGCGGGCAAGGAGTTCGGCGGAACCCAGCTACCCCCTGTCAACTGCACGGGATCTACGTCAGTGGGTTACCGGCCATTGCAGTCTTACCACGGACACCCCAAGACGTTGTATCTTTCTCTCTTATGCGACTCCGCTTACACCACCGGCTTTCAGATTAACGGAAACGCCAACCTCATCACCGCCAGCGATTGGCACTCGTTACCCCTTGGCCCATTCAAATACTGCCGCAAAAACGTCACGAACAATTTCTCCCCTTCTGCCACGAACATGATTCCATTCAGAGTCACCAATTCGCTTGGCCAGTTCCACATGGGCGTGTTTGACATCAACGGCTCTTACGACGATTGTTCCATCAGCTATTTCAGCAGCTACACTTCCGAGAGCTCGATAAAATTCGACACCAACATCACCCATACCAGTTACTGTCAGGGGGACACCATCGTTTTCGGTTTTCAGATGGTGGATGCCGACATCTACCGCATTACCGGCCCCAACGGCTATGAGATCCTTCAAGAACCGTACCAGCGTTTGGAGGTGTTGCCTGAGCACAGCGGGACCTATACAGTGGTGGCGTACGATTCCCGTGGCTGTGTGCAGGAACCCATGTACGATTCCATTTTGATTGTTGTCCACCCGACTGTGGAGGAAACGGTTTATGACACCATCTGTCCGGGCGAAGCCTATTCCGGATACGGTTTCTCCATTCCTGCCTCCAGCACCGCAGAGATCGGGACGATTTTGGACACCTTGATTCTGGAAACGGTCGAGTGCGGTTGCGACAGTTTGCTGATTCTCGAACTCACTGTCCGCGACAGCGTGAAACGGGAGGTTGTCCATGACTTTGTTTGTCCAGGCGACAGCTACACCGGCTTCGGGGGCCTTTTCCATTTTCCCGCCGACAGTACCGTCATTCCACACGTTTTGACTGATTCCGTGCATCTCTCTCCGATCGGTTATGCTTGTGACAGTGTGCTCATCCTCGAACTCACCGTCCGCGACAGCGTGTTTGGGGAGTTCTCCCACATCGCGTGCAACCAGTACACTTGGAATGGCCACACGTATGTGGAGTCGGGTGACTACCGGCAGACGCTGACCGATGTGAACGGATGCGACAGCCTCGTGACCATGCACCTTGAGATTTTGGAGCCGGCGGTGGAGATTGTGACTTCCGGTGACGATTTCTGCGAATATGGCGAGTTGGTACTGAACGCGGTTTCCGACTACAACGAGTATATCTGGAACACGGGCGACACCTCCGCGTTCATCTCCGTCACGCAACCCGGACTCTATACCGTGACCGTGACCCAAGGCGAGTGCCAGGCCTCGGATCACTACACCGTCCCCTCCTGCGAATTCAACATCTACATGCCCAACGCGATAACACCCTCCCGCGCAGACGGGCTCAACGACTATTTGTTCCTCCCGGAATATGTGCACCGCTTCCTCACCGACTTCGACATCGAGATTTACGACCGCTGGGGTTCGCTGATTTTCAAGACCAACGACATGAACTTCCGCTGGTACGGCGAGAAAGCCAAAGTCTCCGAAGTCTATGTCTGGATTATCCGCGTGAAGAACCTCGACGGCAAGCCGTTTGTGTATAAAGGGACGGTGACGGTTCTGTAGAAAGGCAAAAGGCAAAAGAAAGAAATAATAATAGTAAACCAACATGAAGAAAATTATCCCGATGATGTTATGTGCGGCGGCTGTGCTGCTATTCGCTTCGTGCAAGGAGAAGACAGTGCCGGAGTTCATCGATGACAAACCTGCAAAAAACACCGCTATGGAAAATTTGCTGACGCGCCGCAGTGTGCGCCAATACACTGACCAGATGCCTCCGATGGAGGTGATTGAGGAAATCTGCAAAGCGGGCACCTATGCTCCCACCGGCATGAACAAACAGAGCCCGATTATCATTGCCGTGACCAACAGGGAAATGCGTGACAGTCTTAGCCGTCTCAACGCCCGCGTGCTGGGCAACGACAGCATCGACCCCTTCTATGGAGCGCCTGTGGTGCTGGTGGTTCTCGCCGACAAAGACTCGTCCTACACCTACCTGGAGGACGGCAGTTTGGTGATGGGCAACCTGATGAACGCCGCCCACGCCAAGGGTCTCGGTTCCTGCTGGATCCACCGCGCCAAGGAGGTTTTCGAGAGCGAAGAGGGCAAGCAAATCCTCGCTGACCTCGGCATCGAAGGCAATTACGTGGGCATCGGCAACTGCATCCTCGGCTACGTTGACGGCGAATATCCCGAAGCCAAACCGCGCAAGGAGAATTGGGTGTATTGGGTGAAATAAGTTAGCAGTTAGCAGTTAGCAGTTAGCAGTTAGCAGTTGAGGGAGAGACGTTGTGTACAACGGCTTTCGGTTCCTATTTTATGCAATTACTATATCCACTTTCGTACGACGGGTCGTTGCCAGAGACGTTCAACAACCCGTTCGATTACGTGCCGCATCCCGTGTGCGAGACGGCGGTGATGGATTTGTTGCCGCATATTGAGGAGTTGATGCGCGGGAATCCCGAAGGCAAAATGTTCGGGGTGTTGGTCGTGACGAAAGAGAAAGATTTGCAGAATTGTGATAATCAGCGGGATGGCGACATTCCGCTGTATTATTTGGCGGCTTTCTCAGGGCAGTTGTATGACAAGTCCGTGTTGCCCGGTTTTGTGCCGCCGGTGTTCGATTTCCTTGACCCAGACGGTTATTTCAAGCGACACGAAACGGAAATTAGCGATATTAACAGGAAAATTTCTGCATTACAATCCGATAACCGTTATTTGGAATCCCGAAAAGCCTATCAGCAGTTACAAAAGGATGCAGAGATGTCCATTGTGGAAGCCAAAAGGAAGATGCAGGCAGCCAAAGGAAAACGCGATGAGATACGATCCAAAAGAGAGCTTTCGGCAGAAGAGGAGTCCGTTTTCGTGAGAGAGAGTCAGTTCCTCAAGGCGGAGGTGCGGCGGGTGAAGAAGCGTTGGGAAGAACGGCTGGAGGGAGTGAAGGCATCGGTTTCCTTTTACGAGCAGCAGATCGACGAGCTTTCAAACCAGCGCAAAACAATGTCGGAGGCGTTGCAGAACTGGCTGTTCGAGCATTTCGTGATGGTGAATTACGCGGGCGAGCAGCGCAATCTGTTAAAGATTTTCCGCGACACCGTGCAACAGCTGCCGCCCGCCGGAACAGGAGAATGCTGTGAACCGAAGTTGATGCAATACGCATACACACACGGACTTAAACCCATCCAAATGGCTATGTTTTGGTGGGGAAAATCGCCTGAGGGGGAGATTCGTCACCATTTGCACTATTACCCTGCCTGTTCGGGCAAGTGCAAGCCAGTCTTGCAGTTCATGCTCCCGGCTGAGGTGTTGGCTGCGAAGCCGCAGCGCACCCTTTCCGAGCAGTTGGAGATCGTTTATGAGGATGCCGATTTATGGGTGGTGAACAAGCCGTCGGGCATGTTGAGCGTGCCCGGAAAAACAAACCGTGAATCGGTGATCTCCTTGCTGCAGGCGCGTTGTCAGGAAGGTGAAACACCGTTGGTAGTCCACCGATTGGACATGGACACCAGCGGGCTGTTGGTGGTGGCCAAGCACAAGACGGCGCACTATCGCCTGCAGAAGCAGTTCAGAAACAGGGAGATACGGAAGACTTATATGGCGGTGTTGGATGGCGACCCGTTGCCGATAGGGGAGGAGGGGCGCATTGAGTTGCCGCTCGCACCCGATTTAATGCACCGACCGTACCAAAAGGTGGACAAGGAGTGCGGAAAACCAGCCGTAACATTATATCGTGTTGTGGGCGAGCATCTTGTGGAGTTGCATCCGCTCACGGGTCGCACGCACCAGCTGCGCGTCCACTGCGCCCACGCGGAAGGTCTCAACCGTCCCATCCAAGGCGACAACCTTTACGGTCGCCGCGCCGACAGGCTCTATCTGCACGCCGCTCGTATCGCGTTCGCGCATCCGACAAACGGGGAGGAAATGGTGTTTGAAGTGAAGCCGGGGTGGTAAAACAAAAAACGACTTTCCCTCTTGACAAGCGGTCTTTTTTGTTGTATTTTTGCATCCAATTTAAAAACGAAATATTATGACCACTGAAATGAAATTATACCAGTCGGAAGATTCTCAAATTCAATTGGATGTGCTGGTGGAGCAAGAAACCGTATGGTTGAATCAGACGCAAATGACGTTGCTTTTTCAACGGGATGTATCAGTGATTTCCCGCCACATTCGCAATATATTCGAAGAAGGGGAGTTGCAAAAGGAGTGCAATTTGCATTTTTTG
>JAGCVQ010000011.1 GCA_017962275.1 Bacteroidales bacterium | reverse complement strand
GGCGGCGGAACCTCCATCTCGCCAGAGAACGCACCGGGCGGCGGAACCTCCATCTCGCCAGAGAACGCACCGGGCGGCGGAACCTCCATCTCGCCAGAGAACGCACTGGGCGGCGGAACCTCCATCTCGCCAGAGAACGCACCGGGCGGCGGAACCTCCATCTCGCCAGAGAACGCACCGGGCGGCGGAACCTCCTACCTCTTCACGAAACGCCTTCGTCACAACCCCTTCTTCCGTCCTCACCCGCACGAAATAGACGCCGGCGGCGAGGCCCGAAACGTCGATGCGGGTCCGTAGGGGCGAATAATCATTCGCCCTACAACGGCCTTCCTGAACACATCCACAACCTCGATTTCCCCACCTATTCAAATTGTGGCAACCTTTTTTTCATCCTTTTCGCACCATTTCGCCATCCGATTGCAAGGTGCTTGCCAAGCGTATCTCGCGCATTTTCCGCGGTGCAGACTCGCTCTAAGCTCGCCTTCGAGCGACAGTGCTCCGACAGTGCTCCGACAGTGCTCCGACGCTATAGCGACAGAAGAGCGACGCAATAGGGATGTAGAGACGCAATATTTTGCGTCTCTACCCCTCTGTGTCTCCCAAGAAAAACACGCGGTTGGCGGCATGAAAAAAAACACGTTGCGTGTTTGTATTTTTTTTGTATTTTAGCCGCCTTAAATTTATATTGAGAAAATTGTGTTAAAATGAAGAAATATAAAGTTCTATTTGTCATTGCAATCTTCTTGTTCTCAGCCGTTTGTGGCTCTTACGCGCAGTCCATTCTGCGTCCGGCCGACAATCTGTTCCGCGATTGCCAGTACGAGAATGCGCTGAACGAATACAAGAAAGGTATCAAGAAGTTGAAATCGAACCGCGTGGAGATTCAGCGCGCCACCTTCCAGATTGCCGAGTGCTACCGCATTATGGGCGACCTCAAGAAGGCCGAGCAGCAGTACCTCCGCCTCGAAAAGAAGAACTATCAGAAGGACAACCCGATGATTCTCTTCCACTTGGGCAGCATCTACAACCTGCGCGGCGACTATGACCTGGCTCTGAAATACTACAACAACTATAAGAAACGCGTTTCCGACGACCCGCGTGTGGATGTGCGCATCGACGGCTGCAACAAGGCCAAGATGTGGAACGAGAACCCCACCCGCTACGAGGTCGAGAACCTCAAGAAGTTCAATACCAAGGAGGACGAATGGGCACCGCGCTGGGCCAACTACGACAAGCGCAACGCCATCATGTTCTCTTCCAACCGCGAGGGCTCTGTTGGCAAAGGCACCGACCAATGGACCAGCGGCTCCTTCTCCGATATCTACATTTCCACCAAACCCAAGAGCAAGAATACCGATTGGCCGGGTGAATGGTCTCCTGTGACCAGCATGGATGACGGCGGCACCCTCAACACCGGTGTGAACGAGGGCGAGGCCTGCGCCAACCGCAAGGGCTCCGTGGTCTATTTCACCAAATGCCCGCAGGACAAGAAGAAAGTGCAGGGCTGCTACATCTATAAGTCCATGAAGAAGGGCAAGGCGTGGGGCGAAGCTGAGATTATCGACCTTGGTGACAGCTCCTACAACTACGTCCACCCATACATTTCCGATGACGAGCTTACCATCTGGTTTGCTTCCAACAAGCCCGGTGGTTATGGCGGCTACGACCTCTATACGGCTACCCGCACCAAAAAGACTGGCAAGTTTACGAATATCACCAATTTAGGTCCGAAGATCAACACTGAGGGACAGGAAGTCTTCCCGGTGTGGCGCAACGAAGAGGAGTTCTACTTCTCCTCCGACGGCCATCCCGGTCTGGGCGGCCTTGACCTTTTCGTTTCCCACTACAAGAACGGCGAATTCAGCGATCCCGAGAACTTGATGGTCCCCATCAACTCCTGCGGTGACGAGATCGGCATCATCTTCGACGAGAACGAGGCCATCGATCCGCAGTCCAAGTCCCCGTACTTGGCGAAGGGCTACTTCTCCTCCAACCGTCAGGGCGGCCGCGGCGGCGACGACATCTACTACTTCCTCCTCCGCCCGATTGTCTATACACTCTCCGGCTACGTCCGCGACAAGAACAACGGTCAGTATATGGACGGCGTTGAGGTCGAGCTTGTGGGTTCTGACGGCACCTCCTACAAGACCACCACCGACGTGAAGGGTTACTATCACTTCGACAAGGCCAAGATCCTCGGTTCCACTACCTACGATGTCAAGGTCGCCAAGAAGGGTTACTGGGAGCGCGGCAACACCGCAAAACAGACCACTGTGGGTCTGACCGAGAACACCGACCTCAAACAAGACTTCATGCTGGAACCCATCCCGAAGGAGCCTATCGTGTTGCCCGAAATCCTCTACGATTTGGCCAAGTGGGATTTGAAACCGCAATATAAGGATTCTTTGATGTTCCTATATAATATAATGATACAGAACCCGACCATCGTGGTTGAGTTGCGTTCCCACACCGACGCGCGTGACACCGAGGAGAAGAACGACATTCTGTCTCAGAAACGTGCCCAAAGCTGTGTCGATTTCCTCGTGTTGGAGAAGGGCATCGCGGCTGACCGTATCGTGCCGAAAGGCTATGGTGAGCGTGTTCCGCGTCGTTTGGACAAGGACATGTATTCCACCTATAACGGCAAGAAATACTTCTTCGCGAAGGGCACTTACTTGACGGAGGATTACATCAACTCCTTGCCGTCGAAACCGGAGCAGGAAGCCGCCCACGCATTGAACCGTCGTACGGAGTTCACCATCTTGCGTGACGACTACGTGCCCTCGAATGACACCATCGCGAAGGTGCCCACCGGCATCGCCGTCATCCAAGAGCGTACCGTGCCCGTCACTATTGACGGCGATAAGATTACCGGTACGTGCTATGCCAACAGCAAATCCCTGCAGTTCCAGATTGGCGACAACAGCGAGGAAATCTTGATGAACTATGCCGACGCCACCCGCTTCCTTAAGGAGTCCTTCATCAGCTTGGAGGACTTCGAGGAGAAGGCCGGCGCCATCAAGCAGGAGGACGGTAGCATCATCGAAGGTGCGGTCCTCTATCTTGAGGAGCTGCGTATCGGCGACGACTACTCCGAGAATGTGAAGGTCACGGTGAAGAAGAACCTGCCCGCCGCCATCGTGGTCGGCGACCAATACATCCGCGAGGAGTGGGGCGACTTCACCATCGACAGGGGCCGCAACGTAATCCTGTATCGTTAATCCTGTTGTAGAGACGTTGCGCGCAACGTCTCTACGGACACGAACCAAAACATTGTAGAGACGTGCCACGGTACGTCTCTACATTTGTCTTAAGATTGTAAGAATCGCCTGACGGCGAGAAATCTATAAAAATCATAAGAAAATCAACAAAAATATATTTTCTGAGATTTTTATTAAGATTTTCAACAGATTTCTGCGCAAAGCGCAAAAAAACATGTCAGTATGGCCAATATAGATATTTTTACACCGCATTCGCACCACGACAAAATCCCTGTCGTGGAGGGCATCCACGCCGGGTTTCCGTCGCCGGCGGAGGATTATACTGAACCGGTGCTGGATCTCAACCGTTACGTCGTCAAAAACCAGGCCTCCACGTTCTACGCCCGCATCACCGGCGACAGCATGTCGGGCATCGGCATCCAGGACGGCGACATCGTGGTGATAGACAAGTCGCTGGAGCCCGCTAACGACCAGATTGCGGTCTGCTTCATCGACGGGGAGTTCACCCTCAAGCGCATCCATCTTGAAAACGGCCGCCTCTTCCTGATGCCGCACAACCCCGCCTTCCCGCCCATCGAGATCACCGAGGAGAACAATTTCCAGGTGTGGGGGATTGTGACGTATGTGATAAAGAAGGTTTAGGGTTTAGGGTTTATGGTATAGGGTTTAGGGGTTAGGGGGTTACACGGTTACACGGTTACACGGTTACACGGTTAGAAGGTTATAGGGTCGCGCTTTTGCCTAGTGCCTATTGCCTTTTTCCTCAATAACCATCTGGATATAAGCACAATACATGTATTTCAAACTTTTTTTTCAAAAAAAGTTTCGCTGCAACTGCAACCCTTTCGTTTTTTTGCGTCTTACCTATAGAGTCGCGAAAAACCGCGGCTTTACTTTGGGATAGAGTTGATTTGGAAATATGTGTACTTTTGCGGCCGCTAAACGATTGACATCATGAACGCCACAAACTCTTTCTGGACAAGGAAGTACAGGCAGCACATCTCGGCGATGATTGGGCTGTGCTACCGCTATGTTCCCGACCGGGCAACCGCCGAGGACTTGGCGCACGACGCTTTCTTGAAGGCCATCGAGAAGGCGGACACGCTCCGAATGACAGAGCGTTTCGAGGGGTGGCTCACCCGCATCACCCTCAACACGGTGATGGACCACCTGCGGGATAATGTCCGGATAGCGGCCGTGGATGCGGAAGAGATTGCCGCCGACACACCCGAGCCTGATGGCGACATCACGCCCGAATCGATGATGGAGGCCATCCGTCAGGCCGATTTCTCCCGCCGGGAGATTGTCAATGCCATTGCGCAGCTGCCGGAACACCATCGTGTCGTGCTCAACCTCTACGTCTTCGAACGGCTTACGCACAAGCAGATAGCTGAGAAACTCGAGATCTCGCCCAACACCTCCAAATCGCACCTGATGCGCGCCCGCAAGGAGCTGCAAATCATCCTGTTTAACAAGTCGAAACAGAAAAACAGACCGCTTATGAGCCTCATTTTACCCCTTTTCGGCGTCGATGCCGCTTTCGATCGCTACTGCAGACGGCAGGTTGGTGGTTTTGCGCTGCCGCCGCAACGTCCGCTGAACACCTCTCATCTCACTTCCGCCCCGTCGAACCTGCCCTTGCGTGTGCGCTACCACGCGCTTCATGCTCCCGTGGCCGCAGGACTGGGAACCGCCGCGGTGGGGGCAATGCTGCTTCCCGCTGTCACCCGGCACCCGCAACCGACTGCGCCCGCGAAACCAAAGCCCGCGCCTGTCGTCACCGTCCGGGAACCTGCCACGGACAGTGCCAACGTGGTGGAAATGACGGAAGAACTTACGGAAACGACGATGTCGCAGCCGGTTAAGAATACAAAGCCGCGTGAGCATGCCGAAGCAGAAATGAGTGCCGAGGACCCGCTTGACACGGCTGCGGCCGCCCCCGTTGTAGTGAAGAAGATTGTGCGCCGCAGCAACCGTACCGTCGTGATTAAAGATTCGAATAAGCGATAGTCAAAGTGAACAGTGAGCAGTTTTTATCGTTATACAGTTATATATTCCTTGAACAGCCCCGAAGGGGCAAGAGCTCGGTAGAGCAATAAACCCCACAAAAGCGACGAAGGAGCGCAATGTGTGGCAGTCAAAAGTCAACAGTCATAAGTCATAAGTCATAAGTCAATGTCAAAGTTATTAAGGTTAATGATGGTTTTCGCCGGGCTGTTCCTCCTCCCGTCCGTGTGGGCGCAGGTGGATGGCACCGTTCCCGCACAGGACACGCTCTACATCATCGAGGAAGAGGTTACCTACGACACGCTCTACCTCTATGACTCGCTGCCGCAGCCTGCGCTGATGAGCAAGGAGGAACTGATCCAGGCATTCCGCAGCGACCGCGGCATCGGTCGGATTTACTACCAGAAGGGCGGCATGTACCTCACTGGTTCCGACGGGCTGTTCCGTTTGGAAAAGTCCGACCTCCAGGAGTTGTTCTCGGCCAGCGAATATGAGGAGTACCGCAAGGCGAAGCGGAACCAGTACGTCAGCATTCCGCTCTTCGTGGCCGGTGGCGGAGCCGCGGTCGTGGCTGGCATCGGCTTGGTGCAATTCTGCGCCAGTTTCGTGCAGACGGCGAAATATCACGAGCAACTGCTTGAGAGTGACGATCTCGGGGTGAACATTTGGAGAAGTGCCATGGGCGGGCTTTTCTACTTCGGTGGCGGTATCATGGTGGCCACGGGCTTCTTCGTGCCCGCCGCTGTCCTTACCATCAAGAGCAAGGTGCGCATCAACCGTCTCGTCGAAAACTTCAACGCTCCCGCCACCGCCTTGCAGCTGCGCCTCGGCCCGGCACCGGCAGGTATTGGCTTAACCCTTTCATTCTGAAACCTGAAACCTTGAACCCTAAACCCTAAACCTTAACCCTTGAACCCATTAAAGAAGGTGGTTGCCGATGTCTTCGTGACACGGACTTCCGCGGAGAGGATCACAACCATCCATCATACATCACTTAGAAGTCCTTTTAGAAAAAAAATGAAAAAAGTAATGGTTTTAGTTTCTGCCGTTTTCATGCTGGCAGCAGTTTCCACTTCTTGCAACAAGACGGGTTGTCATTGCTATGTCAAGACTGACGTCATGCATGTCGCCCCCGCCTACGAAGACGAAACGTCAACGAAGGAGGAGTGCAAGGCCATGCAAGACAAGCTCAACGAAGAGGCCGGCATGGACTTCTACAGATGCAATCAGTAAGTCTCAATGCGTTTTGTGCGGCGGGCGTGAACATGCCCGCCGTTTTTTTTTGCGTCCCACTGTGATTAGTTGATTTTTGAAATGCTTTTTCGCAGAAAGACGCAACAAGCAACCCCAAAATGTGTATCTTTGCGCCCTAACCATATAACCCTATAACTCTTTAACCCTTTAACCCAAATGTACGGTCTCGCCGATTGCAACAACTTTTTCGTCTCCTGTGAGCGGGTGTTCCGGCCCGATCTCAACGGGCGGCCCGTCATCATCCTGTCGAACAACGACGGGTGCGTGATTTCGCGGTCGAACGAGGCCAAGCGGCTCGGCATCAAGATGGGGCATCCTTACTTCCAGTTGGAGGCGCTCATCAAACGGCACAACGTGACTGTCTTTTCCAGCAACTACGCTCTCTACAGCGACATGTCGCACCGCGTGCAGCAGACGCTGAAGTCCCTCTGCCCCGAAACCGAGGTCTATTCCATCGATGAGTCCTTCCTCAACCTGCGCGGCATCAAGGAGGAAGAATTAGACGATTTCGGGCATTACGTCTCCCGTAAAGTGCTGAAGGACACGGGTATCCCCATCAGCGTGGGGGTCTCGCACACGAAAACGCTGGCCAAGATTGCCTCGAAGCTCTGCAAGCAGTACCCGAAACTCCGTGGCAGTTGCTATATGCACCGTCCACAGGATATTGAGAAGGTGCTGCGGAAGTTCCCGATAGAGGATGTCTGGGGTATCGGGCGTCGCTTCTCGGTGATGCTCAAAAGCCGTAACATCAACACGGCATACGACTTCGCACAACAGCCGCTGGATTTCGTGCGCAGCCGCATGCATGTGGGCGGGATGAAGACATGGTACGAACTGCACGGCCGCCCCTGTATCGAATTCGAGGCGCACATCCCTGACAAACAGCAGATTATGGTCTCCCGCAGTTTCAGTACGGAGCTCAGCGATGTGGAGGATTTGAAGGAGCAGGTGTCGTTGTTCACCTCTATGGCCGCCGAGAAACTGCGCAAACAGGGGAGTGTCTGCCATGCCATACAGGTCTTCCTGCTGACGAACCGTTTTCGTCATGAGCAGGAACAACACTATGACAATCAGCTGATTACTTTACCTGCCGCATCTGACAGCACCGTGGAGCTTGTGAATATTGCTGTGAAGACCACCGCCGCCATATTCCGGCCGGGCACGTTCTACAAGAAGGCCGGGGTCATCCTAACGCAATTCTCCCCGAAGGAGAGCGTGCAGACCGTCCTTTTCGATGAGGTCGATCGCGAGAAACACGACAAACTGATGCACGCCATGGACAAAATCAACGAAAAACAGGGACATCGCAGCGTGGTGGTCGCCACCGCCGGTTTCGACGGAATCCGCATGAACCGCAACCACCTCTCGCCCAACTACACCACGGACTGGAACGACATTCTCACCATCAAGGTGTAGCAGTTAGCAGTTAGGAGTTAGTAGTTAGTAGTTAGTAGTTAGTAGTTCCGTCACCGTCTCATTCTTCATTCTTCAATCTTCATTCTTCAGTATTCATTCTGCATTGTTACGGGACAGGATCGTACCCGCTGCCGCCCCAGGGGTTGCAGGAGAGCACGCGCTTGAGGGTGAGCCAGGAACCCTTGAAGGGACCGTGCTTGCGGATGGCCTCGATG
>JAGCVQ010000105.1 GCA_017962275.1 Bacteroidales bacterium | reverse complement strand
GGATGAGGGAAAGGGAAAAGATGGGCGGCGGGGGAAAGCGCTCCGTTGCCAGAGACATCATCTCCGCCGCCCATCTTTTCCCTCTTTTGCCCCGTATGCGGTACGTCATTCCGCGAGGCGCGCAGCGTTGAGCGGAACCTCAGCCTTTTCTTTCAAATTGTCAGAATCTCTTCCGCCGCCATCCCCATCCGACTGAACGCGAACAGCTTCTTGCCCAGGTCCTTGAGGGATGCGCCGAGGTGGTAAACTGTGTCATCGATGATGAGAAACCGGTCGTGAAAACGGTCGGAGGTTGAGATTTCAACCGGAGTTCATGTTGAAGTTATGCAATTTTTGCACATGTTGAGGTATAAATATCCCCTCTTTGGGTTGGAGTGTTTTTTTAAGTCTGATTATCAGCCGATTACCTTCCAGTTGAACTGTCGCAAATTTTGCGACAGTTGGAATTTCTTTCAATTCTTCAGCATTGGCATTATGAATGTGCCCCGCAGAACATCTGCGAACATATCCGTGCAGATCCGCGCGATACGCGGAGACCACACCCTGTCCCGCCCCTGAAGGGGCTTCGGGAAACTCGCGCCGTATCTGTTTCCTACCGAGCTTCTGGCCCTGCGGGACATGGCGGCTGCGGGATTGCGCTGTTCTACCGAGCTTTGGCCCCTCACGGGGCTGGTTCCTGCTACCGGATCCGAGCCAAGCATTTCCGCCCAACTGCTAACTACTCACTGCTAACTGCTAACTGGAATTGCGCACTATAGTAGCGTGCCTCCGGCACGGGAATCTGTGTAATCAAAGTGAACATATCTTCGTGGGCCGATGAACATATCTTCATTTTTCGGACAAAAAAAAACGGACTGCAAAGCATGCAATCCGCCAGTGGAGCGTATGAGAATCGAACTCACGACCTCTTGACTGCCAGTCAAACGCTCTAGCCAACTGAGCTAACGCCCCAGAATTTTTGCAGGGCTATCAAAAATTGAAAAACCCTGCTGTACGGCTGCCCTTATAGGACAGCCCTACATTGTCATTCACATCAGACTTTGATTTCAACGTCAACGCCGCTGGGCAATTCCAGCTTCATCAAAGCGTCAATGGTCTGAGTGGTGGTACCGTAAATATCCAGGATTCTCTTATAGGTGGAGAGTTGGAACTGCTCTCTGGACTTCTTGTTGACGAAGGTGGAGCGGTTTACGGTGAAGATTTTCTTGTGGGTCGGAAGCGGAATGGGGCCTACGAGCACCACCTTGTCGTCCTTCACGCTGTTCACAGTCTTGACGATCTTCTCGGCAGACTTGTCAACCAACGTGTGGTCGAACGATTTCAGTTTGATTCTAATTCTATGAGCCATTTATTTGAATTGTTTATTTGTTAATTCGATTGTCAATTGTTTAGTTAGTAGTTAGCAGTTAGTAGTTAGTAGTTGTTTGGGGGTTGTTGTCGTTTCTTCATTTCATCGTTTCATCGTCAGAGAATGAAACGTCCTACGTTCATGATGTAATCTTTGATCTCGGGGGTGACCTCCGCGTATTTCAGGAATTCCATACTGAAGGTTGCCCGTCCTGAGGTGATGGAGCGTAAAGTAGTCACATATCCGAACATTTCCGCCAAGGGCACTTGCGCCGTGATAATCTGGAAACCGACTTTCGCGTCAATCTGTTCCAGCACGGAGCGTCTGCGGTTGAGGTCGCCGGTCACGTTGCCGATGTACTCGTCCGGGGTGGTGATCTCCACCTTCATAATCGGTTCGAGTATGGCGGTGTCGATCTCCTTCAACGCCTCGCGGAAGCCGATCTTCGCACAGACTTCGAACGACAATGCGTCGGAGTCTGTCGGGTGCGACTCGCCGTCGGTGACCGTGACCTTGAGGGCTTCGAGCGGGAAACCGTACTTGCCATTCATCATGGCCGTCTGGAATCCCTTCTCCGCACCGACGATGTAGTTCTTCGGTACGGCGTCGCCCTTGATCTCGCTGCTGAACTGCAGACCCTTGGCATCCAAGGGCAGCGGGTCGATCCGGAAATCCAACACCGCGAAGGAGCCTCTGCCGCCGTTCTGGCGTTTGTAGGCTTCGTGGTGCTGCACCGGCACGAGTACCGCCTCTTTGTAGGCTACTCTCGGCTTGCCGTGGTTGCAATCGACATTGAACTCACGTTTCAGCCGGTCGAGCAGGATCTCCAAGTGCAGCTCGCCCATGCCGCTGATCAGCGTCTGTCCCGACTCGGCATCCTCTTTCACTTGGAAAGTGGGATCCTCGTCGGCCAGTTTGCCGAGTGCCAGCGTCATCTTCTCCTCGTCGTCCTTGGTTTTCGGCTCGATGGCGATTTGAATCACCGGTTCGGGGAACACGATGTTCTCCAGAATCACGGGATGCCGTTCGTCTGTCAAGCTGTCGCCGGTGTGAATGTCCTTCATGCCGACGAGGGCGACGATGTTGCCTGCGGTGGCACTCTCCAACGGCTGTTGCTTGTTGGAGTGCATCTGCAGGATCTTGGCTGCGCGTTCCTTTTTGCCGGAGGTGACGTTATAGATGCTCTCGCCGGCCTTGAGTTCACCGGAATAGACCTTGATGAAGGTCAGTTTCCCGATGTAGGGGTCGGTGGCGATCTTGAAAGCTAATGCCGCAAACGGCTCGTTGATGTCGGCCTTGCGGGTCTCTTTCGCCTCGCTTTTCGGATTCACGCCTTCGATGGCGGGAATGTCAAGCGGTGAGGGGAGGTACTTCACGATGGCGTCAATCAGCCGCTGCACGCCCTTGTTCTTAAACGATGAACCACAAAGCACGGGTTCAATCTTTCTTTCCAAGGTGGCCTTGCGAATCGTCTCCTCCATCTCCTCCATCGTGATGCTGGCGGGGTCATCGAAGTATTTCTCCATGATGGTCTCGTTCAGTTCCGAGAGGGTTTCAAGCAGACGGGTACGGTACTGGTCAACGTCATCCTGCATATCGGCCGGGATGGGGACTTCGTGGTAGGTTGCCCCGAGGTCGTCCTCGTCCCATTCATAGGCTTTCATTTCGAGGAGGTCCACAATGCCGGAGAAGTCGTCTTCGCTGCCGATGGGCAGTTGCAGGGGCAGCGGGTGGGCTTTCAGCTTGTCCTGAATCTGGTTCACGACCGACTGGAAGTTGGCGCCCGCGCGGTCCATCTTGTTGACGTAGCAGATACGTGCCACGTCGTACTTGTTGGCCTGCCGCCAGACGGTTTCCGACTGAGCCTCCACGCCTCCGACGGCGCAGAATATGGCTACAGCTCCATCCAATATTCTCAAAGAACGTTCGACCTCGACGGTGAAATCAACGTGACCCGGGGTGTCGATGATGTTGATTTTATAGTCTTGGCCGTCATATTTCCACATCACTGTGGTTGCCGCGCTGGTGATGGTGATTCCGCGTTCCTGCTCCTGCACCATCCAGTCCATCGTGGCGGTTCCCTCGTCCACCTCGCCGATCTTGTAACTTTTCCCGGTGTAATACAGGATCCGTTCCGTGGTGGTCGTCTTCCCTGCGTCAATATGGGCCATGATGCCGATATTGCGTATCTGTTTCAACTCCTCAGCCATGGTGCCGGACGCTGTAAGGTGAATCGGTTTGGAAATGCCGCGAGGGTGCGGTTACATGCGCATGTGGGCGAACGCCTTGTTGGCCTCGGCCATACGGTGGATTTCCTCTTTCTTCTTGAAAGCGGCGCCTTCACTCTTGTACGCGGCCATGATTTCCTGCGCGAGCTTGTCGGCCATGGTTTTCTCATGACGTTTGCGGGCGTAGGCGATCAGGTTCTTCATACCCACAGATTGTTTTCTACCGGGCTTGATTTCCTCAGGCACGGGGAGGGTGGTACCACCCACGCGGCGGCTCTTGACCTCCACGCTCGGGGTGACGTTTTCCAGGGCCTTCTTCCACACTTCGAGACCGTTCTCTTTGGTCTTCTCGCTCACGATGTCGATGGCACCGTAGAAGATTTCGAAAGCCAGGTTCTTTTTGCCTTTCAACATGATGTTATTGACGAATTTCGTTACCTGTTCGTCATTATACTTCGGATCCGGAAGGATGATCCTTTTCTTTGCGTGTGAATTTCTCATACTCTTGTATCTTCAATAATGATTGTTATTTACTCTTGAATCGCCAATCGCGGCGTTCAATTTACATTTTTAAAGGGAATTATTATTTACCCGTGGCTTTTTTGGGACGTTTGGCACCGTATTTGGAACGGCCTTGCAGACGGCCATCGACGCCGGCGGAGTCCAATGCGCCGCGCACGATGTGGTATCTGACGCCGGGGAGGTCTTTCACACGACCGCCGCGCACCAGCACGATGCTGTGCTCCTGGAGGTTGTGGCCTTCACCGGGGATGTAGGCGTTCACTTCCTTGCCGTTGGTCATCCTGACTCTGGCCACTTTACGCATGGCGGAGTTAGGTTTCTTCGGCGTGGTGGTGTAAACTCTCAGGCAAACGCCGCGTCTCTGCGGGCATGCGTCCAAAGCCTTGGACTTGCTCTGAGCCGTAAGTCTTTTTCTTCCCTTCCTTACTAATTGTTGAATGGTAGGCATACTTTTTTTTCCTTTTAATTTTTTGATTTTAAGTTCTTTTTGCTCTAAAATTTCGGGCTGCAAAAATACACTTTTTTTTAATCCCAACAATCGGGTGTGAATATTTTTTTCAACAACGACGAAAATCGTCCCTGCTGTGTAGTTTTTCTCAGCCGAAAGAGATCATAAATCATTGTGAATCATGTCGTTTATGGGCGACAAACCGGTCGGAGGTGACAAGCAGACCGGGCAGGACGAAGATAATCAGCACCAGGGCGGCCAACGCGCCTGCGGCAATGCACCGCAAAATCATGGCGATGGTCGCGTCATCCATCATGAGCGACATCACAAACGGGGCGAGCGTCATAATCATGCCCGACGTGAGAATCGTGTGCGTTGACGAGACATACGCCCTGCGGACGGAATCGATCTTCTTGAGCGATGCCCGAGCCTCGCGGTAGTTGTTCGTGAAGAGGATGCCATAGTCGATGGTCGCGCCCATCAGGATGCTCTGCATGATGAGGTAGGCCAAATAGAGCAGATGGCCCAGCAACCCGCTCACCGCCACATTGATATACACCGCCGTCATCACCGTCATCACCAGAATGGCGGGCACGGCAAACGAGCGGAAAGCAATGGCCACAATGAGGAAAATGGAGAGGACGGTGATGAGCGTGACGAGAAGCATTTCGCCGCTGAACTGGTTGCTCATCTCGTCCATCATCACCGATTCGCCAATCAGATAATGACTTCCGTCAAGATTCGCGTCGCAAAGGGCGGCAAGGTTTTCCACGAAGAGGCGTGTCTCTTCGGATTCAACGGGCAGGTCGGTCAAAAGGATTGCCCGCGAGTATTTCTGTCCGTGCAACCGGCCGAGATTCTCCACAATCAGGGTGTTGATATTGTCCACGCCCGCCCTCATCTCGTCGTTCACCATTGCGACAAACCTCGGATTGTCCACAATGGAATCGTTCAGCACCCCGAGAAGGTCTTCCGCCGACAACCTCACGCTGTCGTCGTCGAAATGGGTGATGCCGTAGAACATGTAGGCGAGTTCTATCTCGTTCAGCCCCATTTTGGCTCCAAAATTGTTGAGCAACGTGCACATTTCAGCTGCACCGAAGATGGTTCCATTGGTGGCAATGTCCATAATTGCTTCAGCCTTCTGGAGGGCGTCCAAATTTTCCTTGTCCACTGTCGGCATCACAGAAACGGGCTCCGGTTCCTCGTACGTGTCTGGAATCTCAGCCAAAGGATCCGTCACAACGTCCTCTAAATCGGGAACGACCACCTCCTCAACGATTACAGGTTCACCCGGATGGAGCACCGAAAGCATGGTTTCTTCCCGCTGTTTCAACAGCTTGCGGTTTTCTTCGCTTATCCGGGAAGCAAAAGCCCTCCTATGGACCAAGTCGGTGTTCATGAAATGAATGAAATCGTACAGCGACATGGTTTTAGTCTTCTTATCCGTGCTTCGTCCATACATATTGAATATGATGGATGCACTTTTCTCCCCAATTCCAACGAGGTCGGCGATTTCGGCGGCGGTATATTGACGCAGGAATATCGTTGAATCCCTGAAAATCAGATCGTCTTCATTTGAGTAGTCGGCGTTTTCGGCAGGTTCAACCACATCCTTCATTTGCTCAAGAACATCTGTGTCGGTGCGTTCTTTCTTCGGTTCGACAGGTTTGGGCTCCGGCGTTTTGGTTTTTTGGGGAGCGGGGGCCATGCTTTCGAGGAGCAGTTCTTTGGCGGATTTGACAATCTCGCGGATGGAAATCTTGTGGCCTTCGGGACATAACAGCGAAAGCTGCTCCTGGTCAATGCCGATGATGTTTGAGATCTCACGCGTGGTCATCATGCTGTCGATCAGACCTGTGTCTGTAAGCTTCACGAGCAGTTCAAGGTACTGCGCGTCGTTCTCACTGATCTGCAACGGTATCCCAAGCTGAGCGAAAAGGTCGCTGTTGGAACTCACCTCCGCGGCAAGCTGGGCAAATTCGTGGAGGGTCATCCTCTCGTCGTTTGGATTATGAGAAGAGAGATAATAGATGGCATCCACGATTGTATTCATGTCATAATCCGCGAGATTATAGTCGCTGAATCCCGCCGTCGATGAAAACTCGCCGATTATACTTTTGATATCCGCCGCCGTATGCTGCTTTTGCATCAGGGACGGATACGAGACGAAGGACTTCACCCTCGGATTTGCCGTCAGACTGTCGGCCAATTCAATCACTCTTGTGGAATCGGAATTGTCGTACAGCAGCACGATGATATTTTTCTGGGGGAAATACTTCGCGATTTCAGACTTCTGCACAGGCACAAACGACAGCACCGTCTTTTTGTGAAGGATATAGGCCCCGACAAAAAGAGCGACGAAGAGAATGGTCAGCGGGACGCTGAATTTCACGCTGAAACCGGCAAGACGCTCGGTCTTGAATTTCGGCACCCATTTCTTCGATTTCTCGATGGCACCGTCCAAAGCCAGCACCAATGTCGGCAACACGGCGAAAATGGAGAGCAGGCTGCAGAGCACGCCCTTCGCCAACACGATGCCCATGTCGGCACCGATCTTGAACTTCATGAACACCAAGGCCATCAGTCCGACAATGGTGGTGAAGGCGCTGCTGACGATGGATGAGGAGGCCTTGTTGATTGCGTTGGCCATGTCCTTGAACTTGTCGTTGTTCCCCAACGCCTTCTCCAGCCTGTAGTGGTTCATGAGGATGATGGAATAGTCAATGGAGAGGACCAGCTGCAGGATGGCGGCGATCGAGTTGGTGGTGGCCGACACGCTATTGAGGAGGGCGTTCGTGCCCATGTTGATAGCCACGGCCACGCCGATGGCGGCGAGGAAGATGGGCGGTTCCAGCCACGACTCGCACATGATGAAGAGCACGATAAGCAGCAAGACGAAAGCAATCATGATTACCCCCACGGGAGCGGTGTTGCCCTTTTCGCTTGTCTCCACGACAACCTTTTTGCCGTATTTGTGCGTGATGTCGTCGGCAATGTCCAACTGGCTGCGCTGGCTGCTGCAAAGCAGTTCGTACAGCACCTTGTCGCCGTTGTTGTATTCCCGGCTGCCACCCTGATACAAGACGCTGGAAACGCCATCGACGTCGGAAAGTTCGTTCTTGACGGCAACCTTTTGGCTGTCGGGGAGCGACCAAAACATCACCCTGACCATGCCGGTTCCTTGTCCGTCTTCACCGAACTCCTCCCCCATCCGGTCTATCCCCTGTTTCATCTGCGAATCGTTGGGCAGATAGCGGGCCATGTCGGTATTTATGTTCGTACGCGGGATCAATAATGCGCAAACGATTGCAACGGCGACCGCTGCAAGAATGAGCACAATACGCTTACTTACAATAAGTTCCGACAATTTTACCTTTGCCACTACTCTACGCAAATTAAGGGCGCAAAGATACAAAAAATTCATACTTTTGCACCGTTTTTCAAATGAAACGAAAATGAAGATAGTTTTTACCGTTTTGTGGTTGCTTTGCGCTCTGAGCGGCTGGGCGCAAAGTCCTCTCCTCACCACGCAGTGGAATCAGGATTATCCTTACAACATGCTTTGTCCTGCCGACCCGTATGAGGATTATGCCCACTGTTATACCGGGTGCCCCGCCACCGCCATGGGGCAGATCCTCAATCACTTGCGGACGACGCAAAACACGCGCTTTGACGACAACGATGATTATTACGCCAATTACGCCGGCCGGCAATTCCATATTGACGACGACTGGGAGACCTATCAATTTCCGTCATTTCCTCAGCTGAACGTGTTGCTGGATTCCGTTGACGCCACTCTGCAACGTGGCGAAGTGCTTTCGGATTCATTGACGGCTGCCGTGATCTTTGCCTGCGGCGTGGCTTGCAAACAGGTCTTTACCGCATCCCCGAATTATGGCTCCGGCACCTTTTCCGTGGATCAGGCGTTTGCGGCCTACCAGCGGTTTGGCTTTGAGAACTGCCAGCTGTTTCGGGAACCCGATTCGACCATGTACGCCACGCTGATCTCCAATTTACAGAACGGTTATCCCGCCCACCTGGCTGTTGAAAACAGCGCGGGGACATCCGGGCACAATATCGTGGTCGATGGCTATCGCGAAAGTGACGGCAAGTTCCACATCAACTTCGGATGGGGCGGCTACAAGGACAACTGGTACGCCCTCCCCGACCCCAACGGTTTTTCCTACGGATGGACAAAAATCGAAGGTCTTATCGTGGACATCATCCCCACGACCACCGCTGTTCACGAAATCACCCGCCCGCAGCCGCTGGAAGTGTATCCCAACCCCGTTTCCGACATCCTCCACATCAAGAACCTCCCTTCCGAAGCGGTAGATTATACCATTTTCGATGTTTCGGGCAGAATGGTGACGACAGGGTCAACCGACGGATCCATTTCCGTTGCGGGATTGGAAAAGGGACTCTACGTCCTGCAAATCAAGGATGAAAAGCTCCTGAAAACGGCGAAGTTCATGGTGAAATAGGGGTACTTTTTGGTAATCATCCAAGCCACCCCGCCACCAACGGAATAATACTTGCCGAAGTTTAGCAAATCAAAATCGCAACTGACGTCAAGCTGAACGCGCCGGGAAGGCATCCATGTGAAGCCGAAGTCGGTCATGTATTGGTTCCCGTCGGGATGAAGGCAATTGTAAGTCTCGACAAACGCCCCTACATTGTCCGTGATGTTGAACCAGAGCGCCAACGACAAGAACGCTTGCGGTATGGCCGTTTCGCCATCCCATATCGCACCGGCGTTATAAGCCAATGAGAACCAGTCGGTAATACTATGGTCAAACAGGAGATACATCGACGGGGCAAGGTGCGGCGGGACCAAGTCCTTCGACCCAACGTATGGCAGTTGGAACTCGGCTAAAAGACCGATGGAAGGAAGCCAGTTGTGGCTCTCATACACTCGGACCTTCGTCCCGATGGTGAGCGGCGCGATGCCAAAGTTGAATTTCGAGCCCGGCCCGTCGTCGTACAACAAGAAATCCGTCCCGACGCGCAGCTCCACATTCCGGAAAATGCCATAGCGGAAAATCGTGCTGGTCAGCGTGATGGTGCGCGCCCCGTCGGGGGAAGACTCGAAACCGAAACCGTTTTCCCATGACACTTGGTGATGCGGAAGCACTTCGGCGAACCAAGTGTTTCCGGGACGGTCGGCGGGAAGGACGGGCAACTCTTCCTGGGCGTTGCCGAAGCTTAGCAATAGCATCAACGCGAACAGAACGACACTTGGCTTGTACTTCATAGCAGGCGTTTCAAAACCGTTAAAAGTATCCTCTCACTATTCCTCATTCATCGGTTTAAAAATGATGGAATAGTTTTCGTTCATGTGCTTCACCAAGAGCCTGCGGATACGCAGTTGCGGGGTCTCCACTATCCACAGATTGGCGGCTTCCCATAAAGCAAAAGCGCCGATGGTTGAGAGGATGGTGAACGAAAATTCGCTAACCAGCAGCTCTACCGCGATGCTGACAGCCACGAAAACCACGCCGATAATCAGCATCCAAATTTGGCGAAGTTTGCTGGCGTGTTCCTCACGTTTGAGTTCATGCTTTCGTTCTTAATCCACATGCTTATCGAATCGCGCACACGCTGTTCGTCCATCGGTTCTCGCGACTGGAAGATGAGTTGCACAGGTTCGAGTTTCTCGGAATCTTTCAGCTTGCCGATCACGTAGTCCACAAACTCCCCGTTCAGATCGCCCGGGTCGCCAAAGGTGCTGTAAATGTCGCTCTCGCTCTCGACATTGGCGTAGATTTCTTTCATAAAGGATGATAAATTAAGAATCGGCAAATGTACATAAATTTCAAATACACACAGACAAATTGTAATTAACCCCACACTGCACCTGTCCGCTTGTGTGGTGAAATTACCGCAGATACGGCCCCGTGACGGAAACCTTATCCTCCGACATCACCTTGGGCGTTCCCGTGAAGATGATGGCGCCGCCCATCGCGCCGCCGCCTGGACCGAGCTCAACGAGCCAGTCGCAGGCTTTCAGCATCTCGACGTTGTGCTCGATGAGGAAGATCGTGTTTCCGGCCTCCACCATCGTGTCGAAGAGCGCCAGAATGCGCTTGATGTCGCCTGCGTGGAGACCGTCGGAGGGTTCGTCCATGATGAAGATCTTGCCCTCGTCGCGCAGATAGGAAGCCAACTTGATGCGCTGCAGCTCGCCCCCGGAGAGGGTCGAGAGCGACTGGTTAAGGTGGAGGTACCCCAAGCCGACCTTGCGCAACGGCTCCAACTTCTCGGCAATGATACTTCCCGCAAACAGTTCGGAGGCTTTGTTGGCGGTGAGGTCCATTACCTCAGCGATGTTCATGCCGTTTACCCTATAAGACAGGACTTCCGGCGAATAGCGTAATCCGCCGCAGGCCTCGCAGGTTGTCTCAATGGCATCCATGAAGGCCATGTCGTTGACAATGACGCCCTTTCCCTGACATACGGGACAGCCGCCCTTGCCGTTGAAGGAGAAGAGGTCGGCTTTGGTCTTGTTGGTCTTGGCGAAGAGTTTGCGGATGTCATCGGCCACATCTAGATAAGTGGCCGGGGTGCTGCGCAGACTGATGCCGATGTTTTTCTGGCTGATAAAGACAATATCTTGGTTGGGTTGTAGGGGCGAATCATTATTCGCCCCTACGGACCATGCGTTTCGGAAACATTCCATCAGCGAACTCTTGCCAGAGCCCGCCACGCCGGCGATACCGCACATCACACCTAACGGCAGTTTGACGGAAATGTTCTTCAGGTTGTGCAGGTTGGCGTTCTCTAAAAGGAAGAACTCTTTGGGTGTGCGCACCGGCTCCTTGATGGCACTCGATACGCTAAGCATGGTGCCCGTAAGCGTCTGGCTGTGCAGCAGTTCTTCGTAGCTGCCCTCGAAGACGACCTCTCCGCCGTTCATGCCCGCACCGGGTCCCATGTCGATGATGTGGTCGGCGATGCGGATAATCTCCTTGTGATGCTCCACCAGAATGACAGTGTTGCCGTGGTTCTTGAGCTTTTGCACCGATTTCTGCATCAGCAGGATATCGTGGTTGTGCAAGCCCACGCTGGGCTCGTCCAGGATATACATCACGTCCGAGAGGGGCGAGTTGATGTATTTGGCAATTTTGCAACGCTGTGCCTCGCCGCCGGAAAGGGTGCCGATGGCGCGATCGAGGGTGAGGTAGCCGAGACCAATCTCCTCCAATGCCGCCAGCCGTTCGGTGGTGGCCCGCTTGATGTCCACCGCCAGCGGATTGTCGATGGTTTCCATCCATTTCCGGCAGTCGCTGATGCTCATGGCCGTCACCTCAGCAATATTGACCCCGTTGATTTTGCAGGAGCGTATCTTCTCGTTGAGGCGCGTGCCCCCGCAGTCGGGACAGGTGCCCATGGTCAGCATGGGATTGAGCACAGCGGCATGCAACAAACCCTCCTCCGAGTTGATGATGCTGCGGTACATGCGGGGAATCAAGCCTTCGTATTTGGCGGTCTTCGGCCAGTTGGAAGGCGGGTTCTTCAGCTTGATTTGCGGCGAGTTGAGGAAAAGGTCGAGCTCCTCGGGCGTATAGTCTTTGATTTTCTTGTCGAGGTCGAAGAGACCGCTGTGGGCGTAGCGTATCCAGCGCCATCCGCCTTTGTGGAAGGCGATGTAATGGATGGTGTCTTCATCATTGAGCGACTTGTCGAAATCGACTAACTTGTGGATGTCCAGCTCGCGTATTTCGCCCAAACCACCGCAGCGCGGACAGGATCCCGAAGGATGGTTAAACGAGAACGCGTCGGAATAGCCCACGAAGGGTTGCCCGATACGCGAGAAGAGCAGTCGCAGCAGCGCGTAGATGTCGGTGTAGGTGCCTACCGTGGAGCGGGAATTGGAGGCGGGCTTGCGCTGCTCGATGACGATGGCGATGGGCAGGTTCTCGATGTCGCCCACATGCGGCCGCCCGTATTTGGGCAGATACTGCTGGGTGAAGGAGGGAAAGGTGTCGTTGAGCTCCCGGCGCGACTTGGCCGCGATGGTATCTAACACTAACGACGACTTGCCCGACCCCGACACGCCCGTCACCACCGTGATTTTCCCTTTGGGAATCCTGACGTTGACGTGCTTGAGGTTGTTCTCGGTGGCGTCGCGCACGATGATATGTCCGAAGTCGTGGGTTTGGTCCATGTTATTCTTTCTGTACGATGATTTGTTGCAAAAGCTTTCGGTTCGGCGAAAGCACGCATTTAGTCCTTAAAAAAAACCGCAGCCCGGAGACTGCGGTTTTTGCATAAAAGCCGTATATCTTTACTCTTGTTCGGGCTGTTGCATCATATCTTTGACACTGTTGTTGAATTTCACAACTTCTTTTTCGAATTTGTGAATTCCGCTGTAAGCGAGCAGGTAGGCGACGCCCATGACGATGATGCCGACACCGATCAGGATGGCGACGATGTTGCCGGTGACCTCCACGTTATACAAACCGAGAACGCCGAGAGCCGCAACCAAGATGCCGAGAATCATCAGCAACCACCAATAACCGAAACCGACTTTCTTGAAGTCGAAGCTTTCGATGAAGATGATGACACCCTCAACGAGCACCCACAAAGCGAAAACAATCGGAATGGAGATGGCCACGAAGATGTTGTTGCAGAGGAACAGAATACCGATGAGGATCTGCAACAATGACGAAAGCATGCGCGTGCCGCTGTTGGGAAGGAAACGCTCGGTTCTGAAAGTGAACACCAGCTTGGAGATACCTGAGAAGAGCGTGAAACATCCGATGAGCCATGCCGTCGCGAACAGGGTTGCCGCAGGTTTGGCAATGCATAAAATGCCCAATGCCACAAGGAGAATGCCCGAAATCACGAGCCAAATTTTTGTACTTTTGTCCATAACATTTTTTTAAGTGAATAAAGCGCAAAAATACAAAATAATATATTGTGTATTCAAAAAAATGTTTTTTTGTAATTTTGCGCTTTGATTTCTTCAACAGAATTAGCATTATCCCGATATGGAAAAAGAACGCAGTATTGACCGTCTTGCCCGATACATCATCATCATCGGCGCCATTGCACTTGCAGCCGCAGCGTGCTATTTCTTCAGCAGCGTGCTCGCCTACATTCTCTTGGCCTTCGTGGTTTCATTGATAGGCCAGCCCATGCTCCGACTGTTGCGGAAAATCAAAATCAAGGGAAAATCGTTATCTGACGCGGTTTTGGCCATCTTCACCCTCGTTTTCATCTTTGCTATTCTGCTACTGATTGTCTGGCAGGTGATTCCCGTGGTCACCGGCATCGTCGGGGAGGCCTCCTTGATGAAAGCACAGGAATCAACGGGTGGCTACAACATCATCGACCAAGCCAACGGTTGGGTCATCCAGGTAATTCCGTGGGTCGGTGAAGATTTCGATGGGGTGCAGCTGCTCATCGAGAAAGTCTCCGAAGTTGTTGATTTTTCGAATATTTCCGGCATACTCGGTTCGGTGGCCTCCGCGGTCGCGGGCATCGCCGTCGGACTCTTCTCCGTCGTCTTCATCTCCTTCTTCTTCATCAAGGACGACACCCTTTTCGGACGGATTGTGGGTGCAATGGTTCCCGATAGCATCGAGGAGAGGGTGAAAAAGACCATTCAGGACATCGAGCACCTGCTCTCCCGCTACTTTGTGGGGCTGATTGTCGAGATTCTCGGCGTGGTGGTGCTCAATTGCCTGGGCCTCTGGCTCATCGCCCGTATCGGTTTCAACTACGCCCTTGGCATCGCCTTCATAGCAGGCTTGCTGAACATCATCCCGTACGTGGGTCCGCTGATCGGTGAACTGATCGGAGTGGTGCTCTGCGTCATCCTGAAATACGGCGCCGGTGTCGGTCTGGGCGTGAACATCTGGCTGTTCGCCCTCATCGTCCTCTGCATCATGCTGGCCACCCAGTTGGTGGATGCCTTCATCTACCAACCGCTCATTTACTCCACGAGCATCAAGGCCAGTCCGCTGGAGATTTTTGTCGTGTTGCTCATCGCCGGCAACATCGGTGGTGTGGTGGGCATGCTCATTGCCATCCCCACCTACACGGTCATCCGCGTTATCGCCAGCCGTTTCTTCTACGATTTCAAGCCGGTGAAGCGGCTTATCCCAGACGTGGAGAACGAGAAAACCGATTCCCTGATTTAAAGAAAAGCACGTTTACCACTCCACCACTTTCCTCTCCCCTTCCGGCGTGCGGAAAACACAGTGTTGCAACTTCGCTTCCATCATAAGATCAAGGTAAGTGCAATAATCGGTGATGAGAACGCCGTTGATGCTCTCCAGATAATCACCCGAACGGAGGCCATTCCGGTAGGCTTCTCCGTCTTTGCGCACCACGGCTTTCAACACACCGAGGGTATCGTTTTTGTCAGCAAGGAGAAGCTTTAACCCTTTTTTATTCTCGTTTCCAACATTCTGAACCATCTTACCGTCATGTGGCAGCAAGACAAGGTGCATTTTATTTCCATTGACAATCAGCGAATTATGTTCCAATATAGTCGAACCTATTTTACTAAGTCGCTTGTCGGTCGATATCCACACATCCTTAAGTATGAGATTATCCAACCCCACCTCTGGGCAATGCAGCGTCCTATAGGAAACCGAATCTTGCGAATTGCCGAACAGGCCTGCTTCTGTGATCACCGTCGTGTCTTTCCGCACCGTAATGGCGTCAAGTTTCTGCCGTATTTCCGGATCGGCATGGGCTATACGGCTCACAAAATCCTCCGACAAGTCAATTTCCCCGCCTATAGCTCCGGAATCGAAAACCAACTTGAATCGGCCGAAGGGAAACCGCACCCAAACCATCGGGCGTGTCTTATGACACCTTAAATATTTCAACGTGGGCTGCCACTTTTCTTCCTTGGAGAAATAGTTTTTGCGGTCGGTCACAATCATCAGACTGTCTTTCGTGTCGAACTTAAAGGAGAGACCGCGAGCGACAAGGTCGTACCCGAAAGCACCGTCAATCCGATCGCAAACGTAATCGCTCATGCCTTTGTCAACCACCATAGGATAGTTTTCGATGACGACGTCGCCCACTTTGATAGGCGGGAAGGTCAAGAAAGCCTTCTTTAACTTCGAGTTTTGGGAATCTGTAACAGAAATGGTGTCACCCGACGCTTTCATCCATCCCTCTTCATCGCCAATCCAGAAACCGAATTCCGCACCGGTATCGAACATCAGATGCCTCGTCTGTCCATTGATTTCCACCGGAATAATCACCGCGCCGTCCCAAATCTTGATTTTCACCGTGTCCACAAAATGGTGGCGGGAGAACTTGATTCCGTCAATGAGATTTTTCTGCGCTGTTGCCGAAAACGTCGTTACGACAACCAGCAACAATGTGTATAGAATGTGCTTTTTCATTTCTAATATAATGTATGGAAAATTTAGGGCGGCAAAAATACAAGATTTATCTGAAGATTTTATACTTTTGCCGCCCGAAAATCATCCATTATGAAAAGAATCCTCCTCACCTTGATCGCCGCAGTTCTTTGTCTCGGGAGCGCCATTGGACAACAGAATCCGATGAGGATGACCTATTATTTAGGACATATATATCTTCATTCCAAGATCAACGGGCATCCGGCATTCCTGGTCTTTGACACGGGTTCGCCTTACGCCTGTATGGACAGCACTTTTTTGGCTAACAGCGGACTCCAGTATAAAATGATTGTGTATGGCCAGATAGGCGGTGCAGGCAACAATCAGGCAAAAGTGCGTGTCATTGTGGATGAGCTGACCTATACGGTCGATGAAAAGGAGTATCAGAGCCAAATTTCCCCCATCTTACAACTGAAACCTATCGTGGGTGACTATGCCGACGGCATCCTCGGTATTGACAACATGGGAGGGAAGGTGATTGCGATAGACTATTTGGGTGAGCAGATCGGGTTCTGGGACCAGCTGGGCGACACGGCGGGCTTCACGTCCATCCCCATACGTTACGATAACATCCGTATCTATGTGCCGCTTGCTGTTACGATAAGGGAAGGCAAAACCATCCAAGGAGAGGCGTTGATGGATCTCGGGAGCGGCGGTTCCGTCTCGTTGACAAGCGATGTGGCCAAGCAATACTCCCTGAACGAGATTTCACCACTGATGTACTACACCTGTCTTCACGGTGGCATTGGTGGAGAATCGTCCGGCTGCGATTTCCGGGCAAGCAATGTCACCATGGGTCCCTTCGCCCTTGACCGTGTGACGATGGATTTCAGCAACAACACGGATGGCGCGCTTTCCCGCGCTGAATATTTCGCTACGATAGGCAACGAGATTTGGGAACGGTTTGACATGAAGATAGACCTCGCGGGCGAGCGTCTCTATTTGAGGCCGAACGCCAAGTTCGAGGCGCCTTTTGAGAGTCCTGTGCGTGGTTTCAGCTGCACCGACCGCAGCAAAACGCTCGGCTATTGGGTGGTCAACGCATTACATGCGCAATCCAATGCCGAAAAGGCGGGATTGAGAAAAGGAGACCATATCACCGCCGTCAACGGACGCAGCGTGAAAGAAATCAGTTTTGAGGAGCGACGGACCCTTTTCGATGGACTATCTGGCGTCACCCTCACCGTACAACGCGGCGACACATCACAGGATATCCGTTTCGACTTCGACGAACCGAAAATATGACAATGAACCCCGAAGAAACCCGCATATTGGAATTCGACGCGGTGATCCTGCAAAACGAGGAGATGGACGCCGCTTACGTGGAGGTGCCGTTCGACATCAAGGAGATGTTCGGCAAAGGCCGGCTGTCGGTACACGCCACTTTCGATGGGGTGCCCTACGACGGCCAGATCGTGAAGATGGGAACGCCGTGCTACATCATCGGGGTACGGAAAGACATCCGCAAACAGATGGGCAAGAGCTTCGGCGACACTGTACACGTCACATTTCACGAAAGGGAAAAACAATAATCACTCAGACTGGGGTATGCTCATCGGCCTCATCCCTTGCCTTATCGGTGCGGGGATTTATGTGTGACTGTTTTAGCTGTAGGGCTGCCGCAATGCGACAGCCCTACATCGTGCGGAAACCGTCGCGGCATATCTTACTGCAACCCTACATTCACCCCCAAATAGACACTCCTCGGCAGCATCGGACCGTAGATATAGCCTCCGTCGCGGGTGGGGCCGACATCCAAGTCGCGCTGGTAGGCGTCCGTGATGTTGCGGATGCCGGCTGTGACTTGCAAGACGATTCGGTCGGGCAGACTTTCGGACAGCTTTTGCTGCAACTTGATGCGGAAATCGTAGCTTACCTGTGCGTTCAGGACGAAGAAGGTGGGCGTTTTCACCAAAACGGGCTCGTCCATTTCGTGCGGCACCAACATCGGGCCGGTGAGGTTGCCCGTCACATTGAGGGTCAGCTGCCGCCACGGGTTGCTCTCCAAAATCAGGTATCCATAGACATTCGGGGTGCGCAACATCCGGATTTCCGGCGCGGCGTCTTCGCTCCATTCCAACGGCTCGTTGTAGCGGCTCACCTGCCACGTGGCACCGAGCTGCGCCGTCAGCCACCGTCTCCACGCTATTCGCATCGAGAGGTTGGCGCCGGCCACGTAGCCCTTGTCGGCGTTGTAACGCTCTGACACTTCGTTGCCAGCGGCATCCTCGTAGCGCCGCTCCGCGAAGATGTCCTTGAGGTAGGTGTAGAACCCCTCGCCCGTGAGATCTACATCCACCCCGCCCTTGTAGAGACAGTAGTCGGCAGAGAGGGAGACGCTGTGCGAACGTTCCTCCTTGAGGTCGGGTGCGAGGGTGCTGATAATGCGCTCACCGTCGGCAAGAGCCACGTGCAGGTCTTCGTCATAGGCCTGCGGGGCACGGAAACCGGTGGAGTAACAAAGTCGTAATGCGAGCTTTTTGATGGGGTTGTAGCGGATGATGACACGCGGCGAGAAGATGGGATTGCGGATGAGCGAGTGCTTGTCCATGCGCACGCCTGCCAACAGCGACCAGTGCTCGTTTTTCCATTCGTTCTGCGCATACACGCTGCCGATTTGCACATCCTGGTGCAGATATTGCGCATAACCCGGGATGGAATCGGTCAGGTGGTCGAAGCTGTATTCCGCCCCGACGGTCAGTGAAGCGGGCATAAACCACAGTTTGTCAAAGTGATAGCGCCACAACGCCCCCGTGGCAAGCGTCAGGTTGTGGGTGTAGCCATAAGCCTTCAGCGCGTCTTCCCGCTCTTCAGGCGTTCCCTCGCCAATACCGCCGTAATAGCTGTCGCGGTGAATGTGCTGCAACGCCGCGTAGGCCTCCACATGCTGGTGCCCGAAGTCGATGTGGTAGTCAAGGTGACCGCTGTGGATGAGGTGCGACGCGCCTTCCGAAATATTCGACTCATGTGGAGGCAGGTCAAGGTTGTTGCCGCCTCGGTGGTCGTCATTGACGATATTGTAACGGAAGCTCAGTTTCGAGAGACGTGTAGGGCGGATGAAAGCGTTCAGCCCGACGGAGAGGTTGCGCAGTTTCGGAAGGTCACTGTAGCCGTCGCCGTTGCGGTCGTAAGCATCGCGGTGACGGTCCTGCGCGAAGAGGTAGAGACCGGCGTTGTGATTTTTCATCACGGCAGAGGCATACGCGTGCGTGGTGTTGTCGAAGGAGCGGGTGAAATCGAGGTTGGTGATGCTGTGTCCGAAGCCGCCGCCGTTGCAGGTGGCCTCTTTCGTGATGATGTTGATGACACCACCCACGGCTGATGCCCCGAACAGGGCGCTGCCGCCGCCACGCATCACCTCGATGCGATCAATCATCTCCGCGGGAATCTGCTCAAGACCGTAAACGCCGTTCAATGAGGAGAATATCGGCTTTGAGTCGATAAGGATTTGCGAATAGTGGCCGTCCAAACCGTTGATGCGCACTTGCGTGAAACCGCAGTTCTGGCATTTGTCCTCCACACGCAGTCCGGGCACGAAGTCGAGGGTCTGCGCCAGACAGACGGCGTTGATAGTTTGCATCGTCTTCGGGGTGGTGATGGTCACCAGCGCTGGTGCCTCCCGCCGCAAGGTCTGCTCGCGGTTCGCGGAAATGGTGATTTCATCCACGTGCAACGTGTCGTGCTCGTGGTTATGGTGCGGCATGTCCTGTGCCCCCGCACCAAGGGCTATCGCCCCGAACAAAACCGTCAGGGCGGAGTATAATGTTTTTTTCATTGTTTTGATTTGCTTGTTACGAAAAAAGTTAGCAGTTAGTAGTTAGTAGTTAGTAGTTAATTGGGGAAAGACAATAACCTCCTTAAAAGAAAACAAATACGATTCCCCAACCAATTATCAATTATCAATTAGCCATTATCAATTAGCCGGTGGGGCTCGTAACAAGCTTACACCCTGAACGTTGGGAACGAAGCGGGGTGCTAAAACAAAAGAATGTAGGAAAAGTATCGGGTTTTCGTCGAAAATGTTCAGGCAGGTCGGGATGACCACCTTGGTGACCGTGAAGTGGCAGATCACACAGTCGTTGTCGTCCTCGTCAAGCGCTTCCAGAATGGAGTGAGCGAGGGTGTGGTGCGACATGGCGATGCCGTCCAACGGACAGACGATGTCTTCAGCGGCCTTCCAGTGATGGTGGTGGAAGGCTTTGGTGCCGGTCATGCCACAGAAGGCCACGACCAGCACCCACGCGATTATCTGTCTCAAACGCGGTCTCATACAAGTCTATCTGCCTACTCCACCTTCGCCCATTTCACGCCTTGGCGGTAACGGAGGCCGTCGGGGAGCTGGCGTAGTGCCAACCAGTTCATCTGGCCGCCGTCGATGCTCTCGATTTCCCAGCTTTCATACTCCATCGGCCCGCCAACCTCTTTCCAGCGGGTGACCAAAAGGTTGCCGTCCACGTAATATTCGTTGAACTCGCGGCTGGTCACGAGGTCCCATTCGCCAGCATCATTCTTACGATAGTAATTATACTTTCCGTCGGGAAAAAGCTCCAAACGGGCGTTGTCGTCGTTATGGGTCTGACTGCCCGTGATGCCCAGACATTCCCAAGTGCCGGGAAGGTCCTGCATGTGGTACTCAGCGACCTTAATAAAGCGGATGACACCCTCGTTGGAGAGAACCTCCTCGCCGTTTTCCGTTACCGTTATCGTGTGGTTTGCCGTGAACATGCTGTCGTCAATGGCAGTGACTTTGAACACCTCAACCACTTTGGCATTTTCGCCAAGATTATAAGTGAGGGTCATCTTTTTGCCTTTAATGACGACATCCATTCCGACCGGAAGGTACCAATCGGAACCCTCGTCCTGAGATAGTTTGGCAGGCAAGCTCGCGTAAGCTTTAGTGGCGGAAACGAACGAATAAACGGACTTTTCGTCGGTCAGCACCGACTGGCCATCAACGTCAAGTGACATCCACTTGCCGATAATCTTCTCATCGAGGTTCGAAACGTTGTCCTTGTTGCACGAGGCGAGGACGATGGCGCCGCAGATGAGAGTGGCGGCGAGCACCCATTGCATCAACTTTTTCATTATTTGGTGTATTTTATTTATTCCAGTGGGATTTCAGGGTGTTGCACAGACAGCGGCAGGCCCTCCTGCGTGAGGTAGAACATGTAGAGGAGGACGGGCTTGGGGCCCCGGTTCTCGCCATGGTGGATGGTGTCCACCATCTCCACGACGGCCTCGCCCTCATGCACCACCTTTTCCGTACCGTCTAAGCTGACAATGGTCAGTTCACCCTGCACGAGTATGCCGTGGTTCATCACGGGGTGATGGTGCCAGCCCAGCTTCTGCCCGGCGGGGATCTCGTACTTCACGGCCACAATTTCAGGCCGGCCCTGCAGGTAGTCGGGCAACTCCACACCGTCCCAACTCTGGTCGGTGCGCACCAGTTCTGTCGATTGCACCGTCGGGACGGGCATATCGCTCTGTCTATTGTCTTTATTATCTGCCATAAATGTCATATCGGCCACTTTGCCGCTGTTGATGAGAGTGATCGTAACGAGCGTTGAATGAGAATGTCTTTACTTTTATGCGTTAAATTCAAAAGAGTTGTCTCGGATTTGACGTGGCAAAAATACACATTATTTTGATAATTCGGAGATTGTTTGTAGGGCTGTCGCAGTGCGGCAGCCCTACAACCGCAGTGCGGCAGCCCTACAACGGCATTTGTGGAAGAATATCTTACGGCGCGACCTTCCGGATGCAGCGGACGCTCTTCCGATCGGTCTTGCGGCCCTGGTTGTTCACAATGTCGTCGCACCAGTAGGTGACGGTGCTGCTGAAGGCGGTGCTGCCCGGGGTCGCGTCGGAACGCCAGAAGTGATAGCCCGTCATCAGGTCTTCGTAACGGTTCAGGACGCTGTTGTACCAGCCGCCGCCACGGGCCCGGAAGCCGGTGTTCGGCAACGTGCCCTCATAGCCGC
>JAGCVQ010000104.1 GCA_017962275.1 Bacteroidales bacterium | reverse complement strand
CTTTGAGAAAGCAGTCAACAGCCTGCATGCTTCCGAAAAATACAATATCTTTGTTACTGGCTCCAACGCTTTTCTGTTAAGCAGCGATTTGGCGACTTTGTTTACTGGAAGAACTTTCGAGTTGAAACTCTTTCCTTTTTCATTTAGCGAATATGTGAAGTATTATCAATCTACAGATTACAACGCTGCATTTGATTCATATCTTGAGGAAGGAGGCATGTCTGGCTCTTATCTTTACACGACTACCAAGGAGAAATACTCTTATATCAACGATGAGGTGTTCAATGCCCTTATTGTCCGTGACATTATCAGAAGATATAAGATTAGAAATGTTAACCTGCTCAATAAACTCGTTGATTTTCTGATGGACAACATCGGAAACATTACTTCGGTCAGGAAAATTGCAGACACGTTGACTTCAAATAAAATCAAGACGAACGACAAGACTGTCGGGAAATACATTGATTATCTCTGCAACGCTTTTGCTTTTTATCGTATCCGCCGTTACGATATCAGCGGGAAAAAATATCTCACAACCGATGACAAGTACTATCTTTCGGATCATTCTTTTAAATATGCAAGACTTGGAACCAAAAACCTCAATATTGGTCGAATCATTGAGAATATAGTGGCTGTTGAACTTTTGCGGCGAGGTTATGAGGTTTATGTTGGGACTTTGTACAACGGTGAGATAGATTTTGTTGCAATGAAACAAAACGAGAAAATCTATTTTCAGGTGGCGGACGATATTACAAATGAAGAGACTTTCGAACGCGAAGTCTCGGCGCTTTTAAAAATCAAAGACGCCTATCCAAAAATACTACTGGCAAGAACGCGTCAGAAGGAATTCCAATACGAGGGTATCCGAATCATCAATTTGGCCGACTGGCTTGTTTCATAAAGTATAATAGCTATGCCCAAACTCAAATCCAAAATCCTAGTCGTTGACGACAACGCCGGCATCCGGTCGGCACTGAAGATCTTGCTGCCCATGCGCTTTGCCGAGGTGGAACTCATCGCCTCGCCCAAGGTGCTGATGGAGACCATGCGGACGTTCAAGCCTGATGTTGTGCTGCTCGATATGAACTTCGAGACCGACATCAACACGGGCAACGAAGGCCTCTTTTGGCTCTCGGAACTGAAACGCGACTTCCCCGAGGTGGAGGTGGTGCTGTTCACGGCCTACGCCGACATCGCCCTCGCCGTGGAAGGCATGAAACGCGGCGCCTTCGATTTCGTGGTGAAGCCTTGGGACAATGCCAAACTGCTTGCCACCCTCGAAGAGGCCTGTATGAAACATCGTAAAAACGAAGGAAAGGAGCCTGTCGTAGTCTCTGCACCCATGATGCGCTGGGGCGAGAGCGAGGCGATGCAGCAGTTACGCGCGATGGTGGAGAAAGTGGCACCCACCGATGCCACGGTGCTCATCACGGGTGAAAACGGAACCGGTAAAGACGTGCTGGCCAACGAGCTACACCGGCTCTCCAATCGCGCCACCAAGGCGATGGTAGGCGTGGATATCGGAGCCATCACAGACACCTTGTTCGAGAGCGAGCTATTCGGCCATGTGAAAGGGGCCTTCACCGACGCCCATGCCGACCACATCGGCAAGTTCGAGCAGGCCAACGGCACTACGCTGTTTCTCGACGAGATTGGCAACGTGCCGATGGCACAACAAGCCAAGCTGCTGCGTGTCATCCAAAACCGCAGCATCACCAAGGTGGGCGACACGAAATCCGTCCCCATCGACATACGCCTGATTTGCGCCACCAACATGGATTTGGCGACGATGGTCAAGGAAGGCCGTTTCCGTGAGGATTTGTTTTACCGCATCAACACGGTGACGTTGCACCTGCCACCCTTGCGTGAACGCCCTGACGAAATCGTCACTTTGGCCGAACTGTTTGTCAAGCAATATGCCGAGAAATACCATCGCAAAGCACAAGGCCTTTCCGAAGAGGCGCTCAACCTCCTGAAGCGCTGCCGCTGGAGTGGCAACATCCGCGAGCTGCAAGGCTGTATCGAGAAGGCGGTCATCTATTCCGAAGCGGAACTCATACGCGCCGCCGACCTCCAGCTTCGTGCCTCAGAACTGATGGATGAAGCAAGCCCAAAAACTCAAAACCAAACCCTCGAAAGTGCCGAAGAGCAAGTCATCCGCAATGCGATGAAGGCTTATAACGGTAACCTGACCCTTGTGGCCAAAGCCTTGAAGATCAGTCGCCCGACCTTATACCGCCGTCTAAAAGAATACGGAATATGAGTGCCTGGATTTGGATATTGATTATCGTAGTAGCCATTATCGGAGCCGTTGTGGTTACGGCATTTGTCGTGCATAGAAACGATGCCCGAAAGGTGGACTTCATGATGGACGCCTTGGAAGACGGGGAACTGAACTTCCACTTCAAGGAGAAGTCGGCACTTAACCGCACCCTCAATCGTATCAAAGGAATCTTTGAGCGACGCGACGCTGCCAACGAGGAGTCCTCGCAAAACAAACTGTTTCGCGTGATGACGCACGAGATCATGAACACCGTCGCCCCCATCGCTTCGTTGAGCGACGCCCTGCTTACTGAGGATGGGGTGGACGTAAAGGCGGGCTTGGAAACCATTTCGGCCTCGTCGAAAGACTTGATTCGTTTTGTGGAGTCGTACCGCAGCATGACGCAATCCCAGCCGCCCGTCCGCAAGGCGGTGATGGTCGATGAACTGATGGACCGTGTGTTGCTCCTCAACAAGGCCAAGATAGCTGAGCAAGGTGCCACTTTGACCTACCAGGCCAATACACCCGACCTGCTCATCTATGCCGACGAAGGTCAAATCATGCAAGTGTTCAACAATCTGATTAAGAACGCTGTGCAGGCAGGTGCCACTTCCATACGTATCACCGCCGACCTCAACTCGGAGGACCAAACCATCCTCCGTGTGGCCAACAACGGGAAAGCCATCCCGTTACGCCAGACCGAGGAAATCTTCATTCCGTTTTACACCACCAAACCGAATGGAACGGGCATCGGTTTGAGTTTGTCGAAACAAATCATGGTAAAGCACAACGGCAACCTCGTCCTTGAACAGAGCGACAGCAATTTGACGGTTTTTGCCTTGGTGTTTAAGTGATTGCATTTGTGTTTATTCTCCGTATAACAGGGCTGAGACGGAGATTTTTGTATATTTGAGGCCTAAATACGACGCTTATGAAATTCCACATTTCACTTTTCGTAATGGCATTAGGCTTTGTGCTGGCCTCCTGTGGCAATAGTAGCCAACCGGTCGAAACATCCGATCCAGCACCCGATTCCATCCGTTTGCGCACGGTAATCTATCGTCCAGGCGATTACAACTCAAAGAACTATCGCATCCCCGCTATCATTACGGCCAAAGACGGTTCTCTGGTTATCGCTACCGACAAGCGGAAAAACAATGACATAGACCTTCCCGAGGATATCGATATTCTGATTAACAGGAGCACCGATGGTGGCCGTACCTGGAGTGAACCCTACACCCTTATGGAAGGACATGGAGTGGGAAAGGGTTATGGCGACTGTGCCTTGGTGCGCACGAACGATGAGGGAGGACTGTTGGCAGCGTTCGTCGGTGGCTGCGGCTTCTGGCAAGGAAGACCTGAGAACCCATTGCGCACCTATATCGCAAGAAGTTACGACAATGGACAGACGTGGACGGAACCCAAGGATATCACGGATGAGCTGTATGGCGCAAAATGCAACAATGAAGTGAGCCGTACCTGGTGGTCGGCCTTCTTTGCTTCGGGGAATGGTCTGTTGACCTCAACAGGGCGCATCCTATTTGTGTTGGCGGTGCGCGATACCGAGGAATGGGCCGCCTGCAACTATGCGGTTTATTCCGATGACAATGGCGAGACCTGGCATCTCTCAGGCCGTGCCTCGCAACGTGGCGACGAGGCCAAGGTGGTGGAGCTTTCCGATGGCCGTATCTTGATGAGCATCCGTCACGAAGGCGAACGTTGGTACAACCTCTCCGAGGATGGGGGCGAGACCTGGCTTCCCGAGACCTCCGCTTGGAACGACTTGGTTGCCACCGCCTGCAATGGCGACATCATCCGCTATTCCTCCACGAAATCGGGTGATGAAAGGGATGTCTTGCTGCATTCCTTGCCCGGTCCAGAGCGTCGCGAGAACGTGACGGTGTATGTCAGCTATGACGAGGGCAAGACTTGGCCTGTGAGCAAATGTGTCGTTCCATACGCCTCAGCCTACTCCTCACTCTGTATCCTTCCCGACCACAGCATCGGCCTCTATGTGGAGGAGTCCAACGTTGACACAGTCGGTTATTCAATGGTGTTCTACAACTTCGATCTGGGTTGGCTGGAGCATTGAAATAGTTTGCTATCTTTGCCGAAAATTTCAGCCATGTCGGAAAACCTTGAAAAATACTTAAATAGTGTAGCCGAAGCGGTGGGGCAAAGCACGCTGGTGAAGATGACGCTGAGCAAGCCCGTGCAGAAACACGACGACCTGCGCAATGTCTATGTGAAGCCGGTCCTGATCAAGGACCGGAGGCTTTTTGCATTCACTTACCACTATGAACGGCGCGACGAGGTGAAGAACTACGATGCGGAACAAATGCTGGAAGTCTTGAAGGAGATGCTCCCGCAGCGTTTCCTGAACGCCGTGCTGTTCACGGTCAATGAGGACGTGACGCTGCTGGTCTCCTCGAAGGGGAAAGCGACGGTCCAAACCAAGAAAGTACAGGAATGCCGAGAGCAAAACCTGGAACACGACAAGCAGAAAAACCGCTTGATCAACCCCGCCAACCCGTGGTGGTACCAACTGGGACTGACCACACGCGAGGGCAAGATTACGGCCGACATGCAGCATAAGTTCAAGCAGATCTGCAAATACGCCGAGATCGTGGAGAGTCTCGTCAAACCAATGCGCTTCGACGGCATCGTCCACATCGCCGACATGGGGGCAGGGAAGGGCTACCTCACTTTTGCCTTGCATGAGCTGTTGACTCAAAAGCTGCATTTTGATGTCAATATCAAAGGTGTGGAGATCCGTCCGGACTTGGTGCTGAAAATCAATGAGATCATCCAAGCGGATGGCTTAAAGGGCTTGGAATTCGTGGAAAGCAGCATCGAGGCCTATCATCCGGAGCAGCTGGATGTGCTGATCGCCTTGCACGCCTGCAACACGGCCACCGACGACGCCATCGCCTCGGGCATCAAGGCGGGCGCTCAGTTGATCGTGTGCGCTCCCTGTTGCCACAAGCAGATCCGGCAGGAGATGGAACGCTCCGGCAAGACGGACGTCATCACGCGCTACGGCATCTTCCTGGAACGTCAGGCGGTGATGATCACCGATACGATCCGGGCGCTGATTCTCGAATATTACGGTTACAAGACCCAGGTGATGGAGTTTATCGAGATGGAACATACGCCGAAAAATGTGTTGTTGGTCGGGAAGAAGTCGGACAAGCCGGTGGATCGTGAGTCCATCCTCCAACAGATCAATCAGTTAAAAAAACAATACGGAATAAAAGTACACTATCTCGAAACTGTTTTGAAAGTTGGGGAATAAAGCGTATTTTTGCGTGGTTTTGTCAAAGGCATAACGGCAGAAAGAGATGGCATACGATGTTTTTATCAGTTATCGGAGAAAGGGCGCCGGAGCCGGCGTGGCTGGTGAGCTTCAAGCCAAGTTGGAACAGCGTGGCTATAAGGTGTTCCTCGATGTGGACAACATCGGGAGTGGTGCCTTCCCGGAACAGATCGAAAAAGCCATCAAAGAATGCCGTGATTTTTTGCTGATTCTTTCTCCGGGGATGCTGGACCGTTGCTCGGACGAGAACGACTGGGTTCGTCGCGAGATTCTCTTGGCGGAGCAATATGACAAGAACATCGTCGGGGTTTCTTTGCCGGGATTTGTCATGCCCGAACCCGAGTTGCTCCCGGCTCCCTTACGCGACCTGCCTCAAAAACAAGTGTTTCTCTGGTCGCATGAGTACCGAAACGCCTCCATCAACAAAATAGAGGAGAACCTGTTGGCAGCCCGACAAAAGAAAAAGAAGCATCGTACCCGTTTGGTTGCCGTTGCTTCGACGGTGCTTGCCGTGCTTGTTGTGGGGTTGTCCTTGCTGCTGGCCAACCGACCGGCAGTAGCGGAGGAACCTTCCGAAGAAGACAATGCCTTGGCTCGGGAGCGGAGTGTGCGTGCGTCCTTCTCGGAGTGGCTTGAGAAAGGAGAAGGCCTGTTGCAACGGGTGCCGAACCCCACCACGCCAGAGGACTTTGCCGCTTTTATGGAGGCTGTGGCCTGCTTTGACTCGGCCCAATCCATGGTGGTGCAATATCCTGAATATGCCATGGATTCCATCCATCTGGCAGGGAAGCTTGATTCGTTGGAACGCCTTCGTAAAGACCGGATCGCAACGGAATTGGATGCCACCACCAAGTTCTTGGATGTGGACCAAATGGATTTTGCCCAATATCGATTCAACAACGCGAAAGTGCTGGCACGGGCATCGGATCAGACCAAGATGGAATCCATCGCCCGTAGGCTGCACGATTGAATACAAGAATGGAACGTATGATGAAAGTTACACGCTTTCTGCTCCCCGTCCTGCTCTTTGCCTGCGTGACCATGCTGCATGCACAGGTGAACTGCTATGAGACGCAGCGGACCAAGGGGATTCAGCTTTACAACCAAGGAGACTACGCTGCGGCGTCAAAGAACTTTGTCGCCGCCAAGTCGTGTACAGATGCTCCTGCAAACAACGACCTTGACGCCTGGATTGCCAAATGTACCATCGTGGTGCGGCTTTCGCCACGACGGCTTGACTTTGCCGCGTCAGGCGGTGAGGAACAATGTGTTGAAGTCTCCACGAACGCCAAATCGTTTCGTGTCGGAACCACCCCGGATTGGTGTCGGGTGACACAACAGGGCAAGATGCTCTATGTGTCGTGCAACGACAATGAGGAGGTGACGCCTCGTGAGACCACCGTTACCGTCTATTCGGGCGGCAAGTCCGCCGTCTTGGAAGTGGCACAGCGTTCGGCCGACTTGGAGATGACGTTCGACCCCGAGGTCTTGGTGTTTAACAGCCAGGTGGAGACCCGATGCGTCCAAGTGTCCTCCAATGCACCCGATTGGCAGGTGGAGGAGACGCCCAGTTGGTTGGAGGCGGTGCGCCGTGAAGATACCCTCATGGTGACCAGCCGAAACAACGCTTCCTCTGAACTGAAATCTGGTGCGCTTGTCCTGTCGGTATCGGGACAGTCGTTCTCTTATACGGTGCGCCAGTTGCCCGGCGACACGGTGGTGATGGCGGAAAAGCAGTCGGTTGCCCTTCCTACGGAGGGAGGGACCACGCACGTTTCGGTGACCAGCAACGTGACGGGATGGGTGGCAGCATCCTCCGAAACCTGGATGCAAGTGTCCAAGGAGCCGGGTGCGGTTGCCATCACCGTCCAGGAAAACCCGTCGGTATTCAGCCGCCATGGTCTCGTGCACCTTAAAAGTGGGACGAAGACCGCCCAGGTGGAAGTGCACCAGGCTGCCTACGTGACGGCGTTTACCATGCCGGCCTCCGAGCTTGGGGACCTCCATGCCAGTGACAAGGAAAACATCCTTGTGAGCAGTGTGCCTTCGCACCTCAGGGTGATTGTGGACGACTCCATCACGCGGTTCACGCCTTTCCCGATGCATGTCGATTACGAGCACCACTCCCTGTTGATGGGCTTCGAGCGTAGGGAATCCCTGCTGAACGACAAACAGGAGGACATTGTCTTCCGTCCCGGACTTCGTTTTGCCGAGCTGACCTATTCCGGACGCGGCCCCAAGCGCTATGGGTTGATGACAGGTTTTGTCGCGGCCAACCGTTTTGGAGCCTTTGCCCGTTTCCAGGCCGACATGCCGTTGGCCAAGGCATTCGATACCGAGGCGTATGCAGGGACGGGTTATCATCTCTCGTTTGGTCCCGTGTTTTGTCCCGTCCCGTATCTTGGGATTTATGCCGGACTCGGCTTTGGAGCATATGGTGGACGGAATCTGATGAACCCTGGCGTGCCGTTGGTCGGGTTGGACTATGAAGCGGGACTCATGGGCTTGTACAGAAATGTCATGTTGTCTGTGGGATTCTACACTGCCCGATCGGCTGCCGGTCAGCAGTCCACGGGGATGCTCTTCGGCTTGGGAGGGTACCTGAAACGTTATCATGACGACCGTTTCGGCTATTGCGCCAGCGACAGCCGCCGGTGGTGGTCGGTGAGTTACGTCATGCGTCCCGCCGTCGGAGGCAAGGGCGTGATGTTCGGCGACCTGGGCAACGAGAAGGCCCGTGCCTATCTGAAGGCCCTCTACATCCAGTCGGAGGTGGCGTCAAGGGATGCGGTGGCCCGAAACATCGATGCCAGCGGCGGTGTGCTCTTCACCCCTGTAAACGGCTTGATCGATGTCTGTGTCGGTGTGGGAGCCGAAGTGAACCTCGTGGGTTTGGACAAGAAGTTTCTCGGCATCGGTGCCGAGGCGGGCGTCATCCTCAACCTCTGGCGTTTCCCCTTGACCGTCATGTTCCACGAGTCGGACCTCTTCAGCGAAAGCCGTCGTCCATACGTTGATTTTGGAATCGGATTCCATTTGAGTGCGTTCAATAGGTCGAGTTATAAATAAGATTGGAAGATGAAAAGAATTGTATGCCTTTATATAATGGTGGCCGGCTTGTTCGGAAGGGTGTGTGCCCAGTCGAATGCAAATCCCACCCGTGTGGTGCTGGAGACCGTCCCCCAACGGGAAGTGGTTGCCAATGGCGAGTTCCAGATAGAGCTCCGCAAAACGGTGGACTATTCGGAAGCATCGGAATGGTCGTGGATGTCGTACGTGTATGTGACCTCGAACAAGTTTGTGGACAAGGGGAACATCGTGGTGGGCGACCGGCCCCTGCTTCGGGACCGTCACATGACCGTCCGGCCCTATCGCGTTGCTCCTACCTTGGAACAGTGTGTTTTTGTGTTGAAGAACAAGGACAAGGATGCCG